>NZ_JAABLX010000025.1:0-217881 GCF_009915245.1 Proteus sp. G2669
GAGCCGAAGCCAGTCGAAGATACCAGCTGGCTGCAACTGTTTATTAAAAACACAGCACTGTGCAAACACGAAAGTGGACGTATACGGTGTGACGCCTGCCCGGTGCTGGAAGGTTAATTGATGGGGTTATCCTTAGGGAGAAGCTCTTGATCGAAGCCCCAGTAAACGGCGGCCGTAACTATAACGGTCCTAAGGTAGCGAAATTCCTTGTCGGGTAAGTTCCGACCTGCACGAATGGCGTAATGATGGCCAGGCTGTCTCCACCCGAGACTCAGTGAAATTGAACTCGCTGTGAAGATGCAGTGTACCCGCGGCAAGACGGAAAGACCCCGTGAACCTTTACTATAGCTTGACACTGAACATTGAGCCTTGATGTGTAGGATAGGTGGGAGACTATGAAATGTGGACGCCAGTCTGCATGGAGTCAACCTTGAAATACCACCCTTTAACGTTTGATGTTCTAACCTAGGTCCATAATCTGGATCGGGGACCGTGTCTGGTGGGTAGTTTGACTGGGGCGGTCTCCTCCTAAAGAGTAACGGAGGAGCACGAAGGTTGGCTAAGCATGGTCGGACATCATGCGGTTAGTGCAAAGGCATAAGCCAGCTTGACTGTGAGAGTGACGGCTCGAGCAGGTACGAAAGTAGGTCTTAGTGATCCGGTGGTTCTGAATGGAAGGGCCATCGCTCAACGGATAAAAGGTACTCCGGGGATAACAGGCTGATACCGCCCAAGAGTTCATATCGACGGCGGTGTTTGGCACCTCGATGTCGGCTCATCACATCCTGGGGCTGAAGTAGGTCCCAAGGGTATGGCTGTTCGCCATTTAAAGTGGTACGCGAGCTGGGTTTAGAACGTCGTGAGACAGTTCGGTCCCTATCTGCCGTGGGCGTTGGAAGATTGAGAGGGGTTGCTCCTAGTACGAGAGGACCGGAGTGAACGCACCACTGGTGTTCGGGTTGTCATGCCAATGGCATTGCCCGGTAGCTAAGTGCGGAAGAGATAACCGCTGAAAGCATCTAAGCGGGAAACTTGCCTCGAGATGAGTCTTCCCTGTCACCTTGAGTGACCTAAAGGAACGTTTAAGACTAAGACGTTGATAGGCTGGGTGTGTAAGCGTAGCGATACGTTGAGCTAACCAGTACTAATGAACCGTGAGGCTTAACCTGACAACACCGAAGGTGTTTTGTCTGAGAGACAAAAAGTAGATGAAGTAAGCTTGTTTAAGATTGAAATTGCTGGTTATGACGAGAAATCGGAGTAACGGGTGATTAAACAGAATTTGCTTGGCGGCCATAGCGCAACGGTCCCACCTGATCCCATGCCGAACTCAGAAGTGAAACGTTGTAGCGCCGATGGTAGTGTGGGGTCTCCCCATGTGAGAGTAGGGAACTGCCAGGCATTAAATTAAAGCATTAGTGTTGGAAAACATTAATCGCGAAAAGAATACGCGGAGCGGTAGTTCAGTTGGTTAGAATACCTGCCTGTCACGCAGGGGGTCGCGGGTTCGAGTCCCGTCCGTTCCGCCAACATTAAGAAACCTAAGTCTAATGACTTAGGTTTTTTTTTGCTTAAAATTTAAGAATAAACAGACATTAAATCTCTAAAATTAAGTAAAAATAACTAATTTATATAAAAATAATTACTTTTGTTGATTATGGTGTCCTTTTAAAAGATGAGGGTAGTGCTAGGCTTTGGTATACTTAAGTTATAGCAAGAAATCTTGCTGCTTATCTGAGGTTGTTAATGGCGAAGAAACCGACTTATTCAGTACGTTTTGTGGCAGGTCAACCTGTAGAAAGGATTGAACCAAGCCCGCCTTTAAGTGAAAGAAAGGATACGTTACCTATTGGAATGCCTCTTTATACAGAAGGCACGCTAAAAATTGCAGTTTGGAATATCTATAAACAGCAACGACCCAATTGGCGCAATATGTTAGAGATCTTATCAACCGATACGCATTTACTTTTATTGCAAGAGGCTCAAACTACGCCTGAACTTGTTCGTTTTGCAGGAACCCATCATTTAATCGCAGATCAAGTACCTGCCTTAGCTTTTCAGCAACATCCAGCGGGGGTAATGACTTTATCAAGTTCTCATCCTATCTATTGTTGTCCTTTAAGAGAAAAAGAACCTTTTCTACGTTTATCAAAATCAGCATTAATTACGGTATATCCGCTGATCACGGGTGATCATCTAATGGTGATTAATGTGCATGCGATTAATTTTAGTTTTGGTGTTGATGTGTATCAGCGTCAATTAAGTAATTTATCTGTTCATATCATGCATCATAAAGGCCCTATTATTCTTGCAGGTGATTTTAATGCATGGAGTCGTCCTAGAGTGAATGTATTAAAGCGTTTTGCGAGAAGGTTAAGACTTAAAGAGGTTATTTTTGATAATGATTGTCGTACTAAAGCATTTGGTAAACCGTTAGATTATATTTTCTATCGCGGATTATCGCTAAATAATGCAGAAGTGCTGATCACTGATGCTTCAGATCATCATCCTTTAATTGCAACATTTTATTAGTGAGTGATGATAACGATAGTTAATATTAAATTTAAATATTTAAATTCGATATGATTATAACGATTATCAATTAGAATAATTATTTTAAAGATAGTTTATTTATCTATTTAATCTATTTGTTATATTAATGCCTTTTACTATACTTTTTTTGTCTATCTAATATCACTAGATATAGGAAATAAAATGCCAACAAAAAATATAGTTATTATTGGCGGTGGTACCGGCGGAACTATTCTTGCTAATATCCTGGCTAAAAAATTAAATGAAGAAATATTTTCAAATAAAATTAAAATAACACTTATTTCAGATAACCCTCATCATTATTACAAGCCTGCATTTATGTATATTGCATTTAATCTTTTTTTAAAAGAAGAGTTAATGCGATCAGAAAGAAGTTTATTAAGACCTGAAATTGAATTTGTTATAGATAAAGCTGAGCGTTTTGACTTTAACAATAAAGTTATCTATTGCGAGTCCAAGAAAAAATATAATTATGATTTCTTAGTTTTGGCAACTGGCTGTGTTCCTAGCCCTCATAGAATTGAAGGTTTAAAAGAAGCAGGTAGTCATTTTTATCAATATGAAGCAGCAAGAGCGCTCGCTGATAAACTTGCGACAATTGAAAAAGGGCGTGTATTTATTACAGTGAGTTTTCCTGAAACGCCGAATGTGCCTCATCAATGTGGTATTGCTCCAATGGAAACAACCTTGATGCTTGATGAACTATTACGTCAACGTCGAGTAAGAAGCAATATTGAAATTGTTTATACCTATCCTACAGTTGCTCAACTTTTAAGAAACTGTTTGTTTATGCAACAAGAGGTTTGCGAAGTCCTTCCTGCGGTATTTTCAGAGCGCGATATTAAAGCTAAACGTGGATTTACATTAAGCCATGTTGATCCAGATAAAAAGATAGCTTACTCAAAAGAGGGTGAAGCAGAGCCGTTTGATATTCTGATGAGTACTCCGCCAATTACTGCGGTTGAAGCTATTCGTAACACGGGTTTAAGTGAACATAATAACGGTGAGGGGTGGTTACCTACAGATCCTGAAACATTACAAGTTTATGGATTAAACCAAGTTTATGTTATTGGTGATACCGTTGATTTACCGATCAGTAAAGCCGGTGGTAGCTGTCATAACCAAGCCGGTGTAATTGCTAATAATATCTGTGGTGAACTGCGCTATGGTTATCCTGCCACTATTTATGATGGTCGAGTACAAGCCGTTGCACAAATGGGGCTATCAGCAGGAATGCCATTACAATATGACTATAAGCACGACGTAATACCTACACCACCAACAAAGTTAGGGGGACTATTACGTAATAGTTATAACAGAGGTTTATATTGGGCAACAGTTAGAGGATTATTATAGGGGATACAATAATGAGTGAAAATAATTTAAGCCCAGCAGATATTCAACTGTTAACGGATGAAGATAAATTACATCTTCAACATTTATTAGAAAAAGCAAGACCATTATTAGCATTAAAGCGGTTTGATAATATCGTCGATTTATTATCTTTAATATCAGATTCAATAGATATTATGGATAACGCAACGGTTGAAAAACTGTCTGTCGCATTTGAAGAAACATTAATTCCAGTATGGGAGTTAAGTGCCGCTTATAATATGGCAAAGAAAGAATCTATTTATCAAGATAAAAAATATACTTTAGGATCAACTTTTGCATTATTAAGAAATCCTGATACGCTTAAAGGAATTTCTATTATTCTAAGAACAGTTCAAATTATCGGGGAAAATAACCAACGAATAGAAAACTAATTAATAATTAGGAGATGTAATGACGCAAGGTAATAAACATTTTAATACTCAAGCAATACATTATGGTTATTCTCCGTTAGACTCTCAGGGGGCGTTAGTGCCTCCTGTTTTTCAAACGTCTACTTTTGTTTTTCCGACGGCTCAATATGGAGCTGATTGTTTTGCAGGGCGGCAAAAAGGACATTTTTATTCACGGATTTCTAATCCTACATTAGATTTATTAGAAAAACGTTTAGCACAATTAGAAGATGGTGAAGGTGCAGTTGTTTTTTCTTCAGGAATGGGCGCGATTACATCAACCTGTTGGTCGTTACTTCAGCCTGGTGATGAATTGATTGCAGATATGACACTTTATGGATGTACTTTTACTTTTTTTAATCATGGGCTTGCCAAGTTTGGCATTAAAATAAAACACGTTGATTTAACTAATCTAAAAAAACTGAAAGAAGCGATTACTGAGAAAACAAAAATAATTTTTTTTGAAACTCCTGCTAATCCTAATATGCGTGTCAGTGATATAGCAAACATATCAGAAATAGCTCATCAGCATAATATTTTAGTGATAGTGGATAGCACTTACTGTTCACCTTATTTACAACAACCCTTAAAACTTGGTGCAGATATTGTTGTGCATTCTATGACCAAATACTTATCAGGCCATGGCGATGTGACTGCGGGTGCAATTATTACTACACATGAATTAACCAATAAAATACGTGTTGAGGGTTTAAAGGATATGACAGGGGCTTGTTTGTCTCCTCACGATGCCTCGTTAATATTACGAGGTATAAAAACGTTAGGCATAAGAATGGAGCAGATCTGCGAAAATGCACAACGTATAGCACAATACCTTGAAGATAATCCTAAAGTCGAAACTATTTATTATCCTGGGCTGACTTCTTTTCCTCAATATGAACTAGCCAAACGTCAAATGCGGTTAGCTGGAGGTATGATAGCTATTGAGTTAAAAGGAGGCATTAAAGCAGGTAGAGAGTTTCTCAATCGCTTAAATCTTTTTAGTCGAGCTGTGAGCTTAGGAGACTGCGAATCTTTAGCTCAACATCCAGCGACAATGACTCATGCTACTTATAGTGTAGAAGAACGGCAAAGACATGGCATTAGTGACGGTTTGGTTCGTTTATCAATTGGCCTAGAAGATGTGGATGATTTAATTGCAGATCTAGAACAAGCACTGGCTTAGTAACAATCGCTATTATGTAATAAAGAAAAAGGCTGTGAAATTATCCACAGCCTTTATTGCCCAACTTAAATATTGGTTAACTCAGAAATATGATTTATTTCTGGTTCATTCTTGGTTTGATACCCACATAGTAGCCGATAGTTAAAATCGCTACCCATACCATACCCACAATCAATGCCATTCTAGTTGATTCAAAATACCCTAAGATTGCGATAACAAACGCCATAAAGACGATAGTTAGTGCTGGTGCAACAGGCCATAGTGGTACTGGGAATTTAAGTGTTTTTACTTCTTCAGCGCTCATCTTACGACGCATAGCGACTTGTGAAAGTAAAATCATTAACCAAACCCAAACTGTTGCAAATGTCGCAATAGAGGCAATTAAAACAAAGATTTGCTCTGGAATAAGATAATTAAGCACTACGCCAAGTAACAGTACCACTGACATTACTAGTACTGTCATCCAAGGCACGCCATTACGGGTAAGCTTCATAAAGGATTTAGGTGCTTGCCCTTCTTGAGCCATACCGTACATCATACGACCTGCCCCAAAGATATCACTATTAATTGCAGAAATTGCGGCTGTAATAACCACAAGGTTTAAGATATTTGCAGCTGAATTGATCCCTAGATTTGAGAAAATCTGTACAAATGGGCTACCGTTATGGCCGATTTGTTGCCAAGGGAAAATACACATTAGAATAAATATTGTTAGAACATAGAATAATAAGATACGAAACGGTACAGCATTGATAGCTTTAGGAATGGTTTTCTCAGGATCTTTAGCTTCACTGGCAGTAATACCAATGACTTCAATCCCACCAAATGCAAACATCACAATGGCAAGCGAGGCGATAACCCCTTCAATACCATTTGGCATAAAACCACCAAACTCCCATAAGTTAGAGATACCAATAGGATGCTCAGTTTGTTGGCCAAAGCCATACATCATAATAACAACACCACCAATGATCATTGCGATAATAGCAGTGACTTTAACAATAGAAAGCCAAAACTCCATTTCCCCAAATATCTTCACATGGCAAAGGTTTAAGGCACCAATAAAGCAAACTATGCCTAATACCCATATCCATTGATCGACATCAGGGAACCAAAGTTTCATATAAAAACCGAATGCTGTGACGTCAGCTAGACAAACAATCAGCATTTCAAAAACGTAGTTCCAACCGGTTAAGAAGCCTGCTAAAGGTCCCATATAATGGCTAGCATATTGTGAGAAAGAGCCCGCAACAGGATGATGAACGGCCATTTCCCCTAATGCACGCATAACCATAAATACCGCAGCACCACCGATAAGGTAAGCCAATAATACTGCGGGACCTGCTTTTTCAATGGCTGCAGCTGAGCCATAAAATAGACCTGTCCCGATCGCAGAGCCTAGCGCCATGAAACGAATGTGCCGCCCTGATAATCCTCGTGAAAGTTGATTCTCTTTTTGCATCTAAAGTATTCCCATCTCTGTCCAACGGAGGAACTCTATCCTCTTTTTCAGTGTCTTCTCGCACGTTAGCTATTCAAAACAAACCATGTACCTTATCATAAAGCCTCTTACGGTGAGATAGTTATCTGTAATAATCATCAGCATTCATTGGATATCAGAGTTTCTTATGCAATACCCCATTAATGAAGTGTTTCAAACCTTACAGGGTGAAGGTGTTTTTACTGGCGTTCCTGCGCTTTTCGTTCGATTACAAGGTTGCCCAGTCGGCTGTAGTTGGTGTGATACGAAGCATACTTGGGAAAAAGAGGGCGAAAAAAAAGTTCCTCTTGGTGATATCCCGATTAAAACGCAAGAAAGCGATACTTGGGGCGAAGCCAGTGTTGCTGAAATTTTATCACTTTTTCAGCAACAAGGTTATAGTGCAAAACACGTTGTTATCACGGGAGGGGAACCTTGTTTATATGATTTGCGTCCTTTAACGCAAGGGTTAGAGCAAGCGGGTTTTGCCTGCCAGATAGAAACCAGCGGTACTCATGACATTCTATGTAGTGAAAAAACATGGGTCACACTCTCACCTAAAGTGGGAATGCGAGGCGGTTTTAGTGTTTTATCAAACGCTATCAATCGTGCTAATGAAATAAAACATCCTGTTGGACGTGAAAAAGATATTGAAGCGTTGGATACATTATTGGCATTACGCACAGAACAACCTGCACCTGTTGTTGCTTTACAGCCCATTAGTTGTAAAGAGAGTGCAACTGCATTATGTATTAAAACTTGTATTGAACGTAATTGGCGTTTCTCAATGCAAACGCATAAGTATTTAAATATTGCGTGATCAGATTTTTAATATGAAAAAAATCAGCCAATAAAAGGCTGATTTTCTTTTAGGTGATAACGGTTTAATCTTAATACAGAGCTATTCACCGCGATAAATACATCCTGCTGTACACGTCTCTTTCACCATTACCGCAGATAATAATGGTAATACTGGTTTTACTTGCTGCCAAATCCATTTTGCGAGCACTTCGCTGGTCGGATTTTCAAGGCCTTCAATTTCGTTAAGATAGTAGTGATCAAGACGCTCAAGAGTGGGTTTAAATGCGGCTTTAACATCAGCAAAATCAATAAGCCAACCTGACTGTGTATCAACTTCACCTGTTAGCTCTAATCGAACCAAAAAGGAGTGTCCGTGCAGGCGCCCGCATTTGTGGCCTTCAGGAACATGCGGTAAATGGTGGGCGGCTTCAAACTGAAAATCTTTAAAGATGGTGGTTGTCATCAAAACTCTCTTGACTTAATTAGTAAAAAAAAGACACAAATAGAACGAAGTCTACCAGTGTAGCCGATTTAGCGTATCACGCCTAATCTCCCTTAATCTTAATGACTTGTTATGTTCCTTTTTGCTTATTAATTTTATTGGTAAAGGAAACCGATAAATAAATTTAGCATTTAAGGTTATTAGATAGAGCCAACAGGTCTTTAATTCACCTTCTAGTCGTGAGATACCCTCTCAATATTAGAAATATTATCAAAGAACAATAAAGCACAGATAAGTGCATCGCTTTTTTAAGGCAGGATAAATGAGCAATCAACCCCCATTATTATCAATGCTTCCATTAACACCAGAGCAATTGAATAAATTACAGGATGCAACAAAAGATCTCTCAACAGCGCAAATTGCGTGGTTATCTGGGTATTTATGGGGGCAATTGGATCATGCTGGCGTACCCGTGCCAACAGCGGTTGTTTCACCACAAGTTCCTGAACAAGAGACTATTACATTAATCTCTGCTTCTCAGACTGGTAATGCCCGCCATCTGACAGAACAATTACGAGATAATCTAGTTGCTCATAAATTGAATGTTGAGTTGTACTCTGCCAGTGAATATAAATTTAAGCAGATCCATAAAGCGACAACTTTAATTATTATTGCATCTACACAAGGAGAGGGTGAGCCTCCAGAAGAAGCGATTGCTTTCTATAAATATCTGCACTCTAAAAAAGCAGCTGAAATGAAGGAAACGTCTTATGCGGTATTCAGTTTAGGCGATACTTCTTACGAACATTTCTGCAAGGCAGGCAAAGACTTTGATGAAAGAATTGCCCAACTTGGTGCAATGCGCTTATTACCTAGAGTTGATGCTGATGTTGAATATCAGGCCATTGCGGATGAATGGATAAAACAGCTTACAGAAATCTTAAAAGTAAAAGTACCTGCACAGAGTACGCAAGTATTACAGCAAACGCAGTCAGGTACGACAGATACGATAGAAACTTCTATTTATCATCGTGATGCGCCTTTTACTGCCACATTACTGACTAATCAAAAAATCACAGGTCGAAATTCAGATAGAGATATTCGCCATATTGAAATCAGTCTTGAAGGTTCTGATTTGCAATATCAACCCGGTGATGCACTGGGTGTTTGGTTTAATAACTCGCCTGAAAAAGTCGATGAACTTATCACGTTATTGTGGCTAAAAGGTGATGAACCTGTCACGTTAAAATCTCAAACATTCACCTTAAAAGAAGCCTTATTACATCATTGTGAATTGACTCAAAATAGCGCGCCTATCGTCAAGGCCTATGCGCAACTTACACGCCATGAAGATTTATTGTCACTTATTGCTGATAAAACAAAGCTTCAGCAATATGCACAAAAACACCCTATTAATGAGATGGTGCGCCAATATTGTGCTCAGCCAACGGCACAAGGTTTTGTGGATATTTTACGTCCTCTTACTCCTCGCCTTTACTCTATTGCATCATCACAACAAGAAGTGGAAGACGAAGTACACCTTACATTAGGCGTTGTGCGTTATGACGTAAACTCGCGTGCGTATACTGGTGGAGCTTCTGGCTTTTTAGCGGATAACTTGAAAGAAGGCGATACCGTCAATGTTTTTATTGAAAAGAATGAACATTTTCGCTTACCAAACAATAACGATGCACCCGTGATTATGATTGGGCCAGGTACAGGTATTGCACCTTTTAGAGCCTTTATGCAACAGCGTGAAAATGACGGTGCAACAGGTAAAAACTGGTTATTTTTCGGTAACCCTCATTTTGTTGAAGATTTTCTCTATCAAGTGGAATGGCAACGTTATGTCAAAAGCGGCCTGTTAACCCATATTGATTTAGCATGGTCACGAGATCAAGCACATAAAATTTATGTACAAGATAAATTACGTGAACGTGGTAGTGATATTTGGCAATGGTTACAACAAGGCGCTTATCTTTATGTCTGTGGTGATGCATCACATATGGCAAAAGATGTTGAACAAGCGTTGTTAGATATTGTGATGGAGTATGGCAATAAAAATAGTGAAGCAGCAGATGAATATTTAAGTGAGCTACGTCTAGAACGGCGTTATCAGAGGGATGTCTATTAAATGAAATCACATACTCAAGCGCCCTTAGTGGTTGAAGGGAAACTGGCTGATAGTGAACGCATGAAAAAAGAGAGTCATTTTTTACGCGGTACTATTACAGAAGACTTACAAAATGGTTTAACGGGTGGGTTTGAAGGCGATAACTTTCTATTGATCCGCTTTCATGGCATGTATCAACAAGATGACAGAGATATTCGTGCAGAACGTGCGGAGCAAATGTTAGAGCCTCGCCATGCGATGATGTTACGTTGTCGTTTACCTGGTGGTATTATCTCACCTAAACAGTGGCTTAGCATTGATCAGTTTGCGACAGAAAATACACTTTACGGCAGTATTCGAATTACTAACCGCCAAACTTTTCAATTTCATGGCATTTTAAAGGGTAATGTAAAACCTGCCCATCAAATGTTAGCCGCCACAGGACTTGATTCTCTAGCAACAGCGAATGATGTTAACCGTAATGTCTTATGTACTTCAAATCCAGTGCAATCTTCATTACATCAAGAAGCGTATGAGTGGGCAAAAAAAATATCAGAGCATTTATTACCACGCACTCATGCATATGCTGAAATTTGGTTAGACAAAGAAAAAGTTGCAACAACAGATGAAGAGCCTATTTTAGGAGAAACCTATTTACCGCGGAAATTTAAAACCTCGGTGGTGATCCCGCCTCATAATGATGTCGATCTTCATGCTAATGATATGAATTTTATTGCAATTGCTGAAAATGGGCGTCTTGTCGGGTTTAATGTACTGGTGGGGGGCGGTCTTGCGATGACTCATGGTGATAAGAATACCTTTCCTCGCTTAGCCAGTGAATTTGGCTATATCCCTATTGAAAAAACCTTAGCAATTGCTGAGGCGATTGTGACGACCCAGCGTGATTGGGGAAATCGTACTGAACGTAAAAATGCAAAAACAAAATACACATTAGAACGTGTTGGAATAGAAACATTTAAGCAGGAAGTTGAACGTCGCTCAGGTGTTATTTTTGATGCTATTCGACCTTATGAATTTACACATAGAGGCGATCAAATTGGTTGGTTAAAAGGTGTTGATGATAAATGGCATCTTACTTTATTTATTGAAAGTGGTCGATTGATTGATAAGCCTGATGCTCCATTGAAAACGGGTGTGGCTGAAATTGCTAAAATTCATCAAGGTGATTTTCGTCTTACTGCCAATCAAAATTTGATTGTGGCGGGTGTACCTGAAAATGAAAAAGCAAATGTTGAAGCTATTGCTCGTCGATATGGATTAATTGATGACAAGGTGACCCCACTGCGTGAACATGCAATGGCCTGTGTCTCTTTTCCAACTTGCCCATTGGCAATGGCTGAAGCAGAGCGTTTTTTACCCTCATTCACCGACACACTTGATAGCTTAATGACAAAACATGGCGTCAGTGATGAGCACATTGTTGTGCGCGTAACTGGATGCCCGAACGGTTGTGGTCGCGCTATGTTGGCAGAAGTGGGACTGGTGGGGAAAGCCCCCGATCGTTATAACCTACATTTAGGCGGTAATCGTATTGGTACACGCATACCTAGAATGTATCGTGAAAATATTACCTCGCAAGAAATTATAGCAATACTTGATTCATTGATTGGTGATTGGGCCATTTCTCGCCATAACAATGAAGGGTTTGGTGATTTCCTTATTCGTACCGATGTTGTTAAACCTGTACTCAATTCTGCCGTGGATTTTTATGAAGTGCAGGAGGCGGTATGAATATATTTCAGCTTGAACAACTAAGGTTATTATCGATAGAAGAACAACAAAAAACGTTAGCTGAAATTAATCAAAAACTTGAGCAACTTACCGCTATTGAACGTATTACTTGGGCTTTAACACATTTGCCTAAAGCTTATGTATTAAGCTCTAGTTTTGGTATTCAGTCTGCAGTCTGTTTGCATTTAATTACAAGGCAATATCCTGATATTCCTGTGATTTTGACAGATACGGGTTATTTGTTTCCTGATACTTATCAGTTTATTGATACATTGACTCAACAGTTACAACTTAATTTAAAGGTGTATCGAGCTGAAATATCTTCATCTTGGCAAGAAGCCCGTTACGGCAAACTTTGGTTAGAAGGCATTGAGGGGATTGAACGTTATAACCAAATAAACAAAGTTGAGCCGATGGAGAGAGCATTAAAAACGTTACAGGCTCAAACATGGTTTGCAGGTCTTCGCCGACAACAATCTAAAAGCCGTGAGCATTTACCAGTGCTTTCAATCTCAAAAGGGATCTTTAAGTTTTTACCGATAGTAGATTGGGATAATAAGCAAATTCATCAGTATCTTAAAGAAAATGATTTACCTTATCACCCCTTATGGGAGCAAGGTTATCTCTCTGTGGGTGATACTCATACAACCCGAAAATGGGAAGAAGGTATGAGTGAAGAAGAAACTCGTTTTTTTGGCTTAAAACGTGAGTGTGGGTTACACGAATAACGCCATTATTTATCAATAAAATAATTAGGGTAATAGTTCAATCTATTGCCCTATTTGTCGTTTTGAAAAAAATAACTCATTGAAATTATTTTATTTTTCCTTATTCCTTTCTGTTCCATCACATAGCTTTTTGTCATTTCATAAGCCCTAAAGCACCTTTTATAGTCGTTACTCATAAAGTGAACAATGAAGGTGAGATACGCGTATGGATTACCTACCCTTATTTGTGGAATTAAAAGAACGCCCGGTGTTATTGGTGGGTGGTGGTCATGTTGCCGCGCGTAAAGCTTTGCTGTTATTAAGAGCAGGTGCTCAATTAAAAGTGATAGCTCCTCAATTATGTGACGAATTACATCTTGCTTATCAGCAAGATAAAATTGAATGGGTGTCAGCAAAATATCAACCTGAACATCTATTAGGAATGATGCTGGTTATTGTAGCTACAGATGACAGTATACTTAATCAACAAGTTTATCTTGATGCACAAGCACGACATATTTTTGTCAATGTTGTGGATTCACAGCCTCAATGCTCATTTATCTTTCCTGCCATTATTGACAGAAACCCTATTTTGATTGCGATTTCCTCGGCGGGAAAAGCGCCTGTTTTAGTTCGTATGATACGTGAGAAGTTAGAAGCTTTATTGCCAAGTTCATTAGGCACAATGGCGACAATTGCAGGAAAATGGCGCCATAAAGTGAAACAACACTTAGATACTTTTCAAGCGCGTTGTCGTTTTTGGGAACAAGCCTTTGGTGGTAAATTTGCCACTTTAGTGGCGAGTGATCAATTGGTTCAAGCCGAGTCCCAACTTGAACAACAATTAAAACAAAAAGAAAGCCAACAAGGTGAACTCGCATTAGTTGGGGCAGGCCCTGGTGATGCAGGTTTATTAACATTGCGTGGTTTACAGGTTATTCAACAAGCTGAAGTCGTCCTTTATGACAGTTTAGTAAGCCCAGAAGTTTTAGAACTGGTACGACGCGATGCTGACACTATTTGTGTGGGCAAAAGAGCTGGACATCACAGTGTTTCTCAAGAGGAAACAAATGCACTGATTGTGAAATATGCGCAATTAGGTAAACGAGTTGTTCGGTTAAAAGGGGGAGATCCCTTTATTTTTGGACGTGGTGGCGAAGAAATCGAAATTGCTATCGCGCATGGTATTGCGTTTCAGGTTGTACCAGGAGTCACCGCTGCCAGCGGAGCAAGTGCTTATGCTGGGATACCGTTAACTCACCGACAATATGCTCAAAGTGTCACTTTTATGACAGGACATTGTAAAGCTGATGGAATAGAACCAGATTGGGCATCGTTAGCGCAAGCTAATCACACACTCGCTATTTATATGGGAACGACAAAAGCAGAACTGATTAGTCAGCGTTTAATCAAACTCGGACGTTCTCCATTAACACCTATCGCTGTTATTAGTTGTGGCACACGCCGTGATCAGCAAGTTTTCACGGGTGATTTAACGCAATTAGCGCAATTGGCAGAAAAAGCGCCCACTCCGGCTCTATTAATTGTAGGAGAGGTGGCTGCATTGCACCATCAACTTGCGTGGTTTGGCGATAGACACGCTTATCCGTCTTTACCTTCGCACCATTCATCTTTGGTTCATTTTGCCTAAACGAGGTTGTTATGAATGAAACACAGTTAACGCATCTCCAGCAATTAGAAGCAGAAAGTATTTATATTCTGCGTGAAGTAGTCGCTGAATTTGCAAATCCCGTCATGCTTTATTCAATAGGCAAAGATTCCTCGGTGATGTTGCATTTAGCACGCAAGGCATTTTATCCCGCTAAATTACCTTTTCCTTTGCTACATGTTGATACTGGCTGGAAATTTCGAGAAATGTATGATTTTCGAGATAAAACAGCTAAAGAGTATGGTTTTGATCTTAAGGTTTATCGCAATCCACAAGGTGAAGAGCTTGGAATTAATCCGTTTATTCATGGTAGTGCAAAACATACGGATATCATGAAAACAGAAGGGTTAAAACAAGCTTTAGACAAATATGGTTTTGATGCGGCATTTGGTGGCGCTCGTCGTGATGAAGAAAAATCACGAGCCAAAGAACGTATTTATTCATTTAGAGATAGATCTCATCGTTGGGATCCAAAAAATCAACGACCTGAATTATGGAAAAACTATAACGGCCAAATTAATAAAGGTGAAAGTATTCGAGTATTTCCATTATCTAACTGGACTGAACTCGATATTTGGCAATATATCTATTTAGAAAATATCGATATTGTTCCTCTTTATTTTGCAAAAAATAGACCTGTTATTGAGCGTGATGGCACATTAATTATGGTTGATGACGACAGAATTGATCTTAAGCCGGGTGAAGTTATCACTCAGCAACAAGTGAGATTTAGAACTTTAGGATGCTGGCCATTAACAGGAGCCATTCCTTCACAAGCCGAAACGCTACCTGCCATTATTGAGGAAATGCTGATTTCCACCAGCAGTGAACGACAAGGGCGTTTAATTGATAGTGATCAGTCCGCTTCAATGGAGCTGAAAAAACGTCAAGGTTACTTTTAATTGGAGGATATATGGGACTTGCAGTCGTGAAAACAAATCAACTTATTGCTGGTGAGATTGCACATTTTGGTGGCGTGGAAAGCTATCTTAAAATGCAACAAAACAAAGGGTTATTACGATTTTTAACCTGTGGTGATGTTGATGATGGTAAAAG
Organism: Proteus sp. G2669; assembly: GCF_009915245.1. Lineage (NCBI taxonomy): Bacteria > Pseudomonadati > Pseudomonadota > Gammaproteobacteria > Enterobacterales > Morganellaceae > Proteus > Proteus sp. G2669. The sequence goes on from NZ_JAABLX010000025.1 coordinate 15,541, forward strand.
CACATTAATAGGGCGTTTGCTTCATGATACAAGGCAGATCTACGAAGATCAGCTTTCTACATTACAAACGGAAAGTAAAAAAATAGGTACTCAAGGTGAAAAGCTCGATCTGGCTTTGCTGGTGGATGGATTAGCAGCGGAAAGGGAGCAAGGGATCACGATTGATGTTGCTTATCGTTATTTTTCAACGGCAAAACGCAAATTTATTATTGCTGATACACCTGGACATGCGCAATATACCCGTAATATGGCGACAGGTGCATCAACCAGTACACTTTCTATTCTGCTGATCGACTCTCGTAAAGGCGTACAAGAGCAAACGCGACGTCACAGTTTTATCAGCACACTTTTGGGGATACGCCATCTGATTGTGGCGATTAACAAAATGGATCTAGTGGATCACCAACAAGCTATTTTTGACTCGATCAAACAAGATTATCTTAAATTTGCCGATCAACTTCCTACAGATCTAACCATTGAATTTGTACCTATCTCTGCGCTTGATGGTGATAATGTCGTTTTACCTTCCTTGAATATGCCTTGGTATCAAGGGAAAACTTTGATTTCACTATTAGAAGACGCACCAGTTAAATTGGGATCATCTACACAATCGCTACGTTTCCCAGTGCAATATGTAAATCGCCCTGATCTAGATTTTAGAGGATACAGTGGCACGATTTCTTCTGGTGTTATTTACCAAGGACAACAAATCAAAGTATTACCTTCGGGGCAACGTTCTACTATCAAACGTATTGTTACTTTTGATGGTGATTTAACCCAAGCGAGTGCGGGACAAGCTATTACACTTGTTTTAACTGATGAAATTGATATTAGTCGTGGAGATATTATTGTTGATAGTAGTGATACAACTGCCAATATTAGCACTCATGCATTGATAGATGTGGTATGGATGTCAGAGCAACCCTTAGTTCAAGGGCATATACTTGATATCAAGATTGCAGGCAAAAAGAGTCGAGCAAAAATAGAGAATATTCATTATCAAGTAGATGTGAATAAGCTTACTCAACAAGTTACAGATAATTTAAGTTTAAATGCAATAGGTAGTGTTGAAGTCTCATTCGAAGAGCCTTTGGTGCTTGATAACTATCAAGCCAATGCCGATATGGGAGGGCTTATTTTTATTGATAGGTTAAGCAATGTCACGGTAGGGGCGGGGCTTATTCGAGAAACTCGCAATACGCCTATACAAACTACGACACAATACGATGCTTTTGAAGTTGAGCTTAATCAGCTTATCCGTCGTCATTTTCCGCATTGGGGAGCAAGAGATCTTCTTGGAGGAAAATAAAGATGATAAGTGAAGATATTGTCTGGCATTCGCATAAAATTGGATTAAACGATCGTGAATCACAGCAAGCACACAAAGGATGTGTGCTTTGGTTTACTGGATTATCCGGATCGGGTAAATCCACGCTTGCTGATGCATTAGAGCAAGCACTTTATCAACACTCCGATTCGCCAATTCACACCTATTTATTAGATGGCGATAATTTACGCCATGGATTATGCCGTGATCTTGGGTTTAGCGAAGAAGATCGACATGAAAACATCCGCCGTGTGGGTGAAGTCGCTAAATTGATGGTAGATGCGGGGCTTATTGTCTTAACTGCTTTTATTTCACCTTATCGAGAAGATAGGCAACAGGTTAGACGTCATTTTGAGCAAGGTCGATTTATTGAGATCTTTGTCGATACTCCCCTTCATATTTGTGAGGATCGTGATCCGAAAGGGCTTTATCAAAAGGCAAGACGCGGTGAAATAAAACAATTTTCAGGTATTGATTCACCTTATGAACGCCCTGTTGATCCTGAATTACATTTAGATGGTACACTCTCTATTAATAAACTTACTCAGCAAATTCTCACTTACCTACAGCAACATCAAATCTACCGTGAGTTTTGAAGTAAAATTCAATTATCTCTACACAAATACCCTATGAAAGTAGGGATGTGTAGAGTTATCAATGTGTTATATGTATAAAACACATTTATCATCTCATCTGCTTAAATATCATTAAGTCTTTTCATCTGAAATGGATTTATTTATCAATTAAGCCCTAATCTGAATATTATAAAAGTGCCCCACGTTTATAGTGAGCTGAATACAAATAATAATGTAATATATTCCAGCGCTTTTGTGGCGTCTGTGGTTGAGTTGTGGGATGATTAGCCCATTAATCTTGGGGGTGGTAATGGGGAAATTAACAGTCTTACTTCTGATTTTACTTGGTTGGCTACAATATTCATTGTGGTTAGGTAAAAATGGTATCCATGATTACAACAAAGTAAGTCAAGAAGTTGAATCTGCATTGGCGCAAAATACGCAGTTAAAAGAGCGTAATGATCGTCTATTTGCAGAGATCGATGACCTCAATGGCGGGCAAGAAGCGTTAGAAGAGCGCGCTCGTAGTGAATTAGGGATGATTAAGCCTAATGAGACCTTCTTCCGTATTGTGAATGATAAGTCTCAACCACGTCGTTAATTTATTGAATTAATAGTGTGTCCTGATACAAATACCATAATGAATATAACAAACTCTACTCTTCCTATTGTTGCCGTTATTCCGGCTGCTGGTATCGGAAGTCGAATGCAATCAATCTGCCCAAAACAATATTTGAAGATTGGTGGATTGACTATTCTTGAACATACCATTAATGCTTTATTAAAACACCCACGCATAATGAAAATTATTGTGGCAATTAGCCCGGATGATCATTATTTTCAAGCTTTGCCTTTAGCTCAAGATGAAAGGATCATTACAGTTAATGGCGGAGGGGAGCGTGCGGACTCCGTATTATCGGGTTTAGAGTACGTCACTCAGCATTTTTCTGATAAGACTTGGGCTCTTGTCCACGATGCAGCGAGGCCTTGCTTGCATTTTGGCGACCTTGATCATCTTATTAAATTAATTGATGAAAACTTTTCAGATCCACAGTTTTGCGGTGGTATTCTTGCAACTCCTGTACGTGATACGATGAAACGTAGCCATCAACAAGATAATCATATTGAACAAACAGTAGAGAGAACAACACTATGGCATGCTTTAACGCCACAGTTCTTTCCAGCCTTGTTATTAAAACAAAATATAGAAAATGCACTCTCAGAAAAAGCAACTATTACTGATGAAGCATCAGCAATGGAATATGCTGGATATGAACCTCTATTAGTGAAAGGGCGTGCAGACAATATCAAAGTAACTCAGCCAGAAGATTTGGCGCTTGCAGAGTTTTTTCTTTCACGCCAAATCACCAATATAAGGAACACACAATAAAATGAGAATTGGACACGGTTACGACGTACATAAATTTGGTGGTGAAGGTCCTATTATTATTGGCGGCGTCAGAGTTCCTTATGAACAAGGCTTATTAGCTCACTCTGATGGTGATGTTGTATTACATGCGGTAACTGACGCTATTTTAGGCGCAGTGGCAATGGGGGATATTGGTACATTGTTCCCTGATACTGATCCGGCATATAAAGGTGCTGATAGTCGAGTATTACTTCGTGAAGCATTTTCACGCGTAAGAGCCAAAGGTTACCGAATTGGTAACTTGGATGTCACTATTATTGCTCAAGCTCCTAAAATGTTACCTCATACACCACAAATGCGTGTCAATATTGCAGAAGATCTTCATTGTCATATTGATGATATTAATGTGAAAGCAACAACAACTGAAAAACTTGGATTTGTGGGTAGAAAAGAAGGTATTGCCTGTGAAGCGGTTGTTTTATTAATAAAAGAGTCATTACCTGAATGAGTGAATTACCAGAACTCCATTGGTTACATGGAAAACCACAAGCAACAGGTTTATTGAAGTCAATTCCTGAAGATTTTATTGTCTGTGAAGATCTTGGTTTCACCCTCGATGGTGAAGGTGAGCATGTCATGGTGAAAGTCAGGAAAACAGGATGTAACACCGCTTTTGTTGCTGAAAAACTGGCAAAATTTGTGGGGATTCACCCTAAAGATGCAAGCTATGCTGGACTAAAAGACAGAAATGCTGTCACTGAACAATGGTTTTGTCTGCGCATGCCGGGTAAAGAGATGCCCGACTTCAGCCAGTTTATTTTAGAAGGTTGTGAAATTTTAGAAACAACTCGCCAACAACGTAAATTACGTATAGGAACACTAAAAGGTAATCACTTTACATTGGTGTTGAGAGAAATTTCAGACCGTACCTTTGTTGATGCACGATTAGCTCAAATTAAAGCTAAAGGTATTCCCAACTATTTTGGTATTCAACGATTTGGGCGTAATGGTGAAAACTTACGCCAAGCGATGCGTTGGGCAACCGATGAAATTCGAGTTAAAGAGCGTGGTAAACGCAGTTTTTATCTTTCAGCAGCACGCAGTGCCATGTTCAATCATCTTGTCAGTAAAAGATTAGAGTGTGATTTATATTCAAAAGTAATACTCGGTGATGCAATGCAACTTCATGGACGAGGCAGTTGGTTTGTTGTCGATGAAGCTGAACTCACTTCAACACAAACTCGCTATGAAGAACATGATGTTCATATTACCGCACCTTTACCGGGCAAGGGTGACTTAGGTACACAAGCACAAGCATTGGATTTTGAAACTGAAAATCTGGCAGAATATGAAACATTATGGTCATTGGCCCGACAAGAGCGTGTTGATAATACAAGGCGTGCTATCAATGTGTTACCAGAAAATATGTCATGGAATTGGGTAGACGACACCACTGTTTCTCTGTCATTCTTTTTACCCGCAGGAAGCTTTGCAACTAGCGTTGTACGCGAATTAATTTTATTAGGGAATGATGATGCTGAAAATATTGGTGAGTAATGACGATGGTGTGATGGCGAAAGGGATACAGACCCTCGCTAAAGCATTACGCCAGCGCTATGATGTACAAATTGTTGCACCTGATCGTAATCGTAGTGCTGCCTCTAACTCTTTAACTATTGATCGGCCATTACGCAAGCAAGAGCTGGAAAATGGCGATATCGCTATTGTTGAAGGAACACCAACAGATTGTGTTTATCTTGGTGTAAATCATTTAGTGCGTCCTCGTCCTGATATTGTGGTTTCTGGTATTAATCATGGCCCTAATTTAGGTGATGATGTTATTTATTCAGGTACTGTGGCTGCAGCAACGGAAGGGCGTTTTTTAGGTTTACCTGCGATTGCTGTCTCATTAGACGGTGAAACGCACTTTGAGACAGCGGCTCAAGTAACTTGTGACGTGCTGGCAATGTTACAACAAGTACCTTTAAGAGCCGGGAATATTCTCAATATTAATGTGCCAGATATTCCACTAAATGAAGTAAAAGGGTTTCGTATCACACGTTGTGGGAGTCGTCATGCTTCACAGCACGTTTATACTCACACTGATCCTAGAGGGAATAGCCTTTATTGGATTGGGCCTCCAGGCGAAAAAAACGATGTAGGCCCTGATACAGATTTTGCTGCTGTTGACGAAGGTTATGTGTCGATTACACCTTTACATGTCGATTTAACAGCATACAAGGCACTAGATTTACTACAAAATTGGTTAAATAAAGCAGAGGTCAAAAAAACATGTTAAGTCGGTCAATGAAAGACTTACTGACAATGTTAAAGCAGCATGGTATCAAGGATGAAAGCCTGCTGGAAGCAATGAGTAAAGTACCCAGAGAGCTCTTTATTGACGAAGCGCTCTCTCATAAGGCTTATGAAAATACGGCTTTACCTATTGGTAATGGCCAAACTATTTCACAACCTTATATTGTTGCTAAAATGACAACGCTACTAGAATTACAAAGTACAGATTCTGTTTTAGAAATTGGAACAGGATCAGGGTATCAAACGGCCGTTTTAGCAAATTTAGTCCATCATGTCAGCTCTGTTGAGCGTATAAAGATATTGCAATGGCAAGCTAAACGACGTTTTAAGCATCTTGATTTACATAATATTTCTACACGTCATGGTGATGGATGGGAAGGGTGGTCATCAAAAGCGCCTTTTAATGCCATAATAGTGACAGCATGTGCAACAGAAGTACCACAACAGTTATTGATGCAATTAGCTGATGGTGGCAGGATGATAATACCTGTAGGCGAACAGCAACAAATACTGAAGTTTATCCGACGTTTAGGTAATGATTTTCACTATCAATCTATAGAAGCAGTTAGGTTTGTTCCTTTAATTTCAGGTGAGTTAGCATAACTTCCAGATAAATCTGACCGCTTTTTATTACTGCTTTTTAATAGCTTGTCGTAATCTGCACTAATAAATGAAACATTTTCAAAAAATTGCAGTCTTTTTGTTTAACTCGACAAATTGCTAGACGCTAATGCCTTTTTAAAGGGAGAAGGAAGTATGAATTCAGAAAGCCCAATTAAGCATGTCCGCTGGGCAATCATGTGTTCGGTAATTGGATTTGCATTAACAGGCTGTGCAGACACACCTTATCGTCCTGCACCCATTACCTCTGTAAATGATAGCTCTTCAAATAACACGGTTTCAACTGCGCCTGTGATGACTAACAGTAATGCGACACCGGTTGAAAGAACGACCCCTTTACAATCGTCACCTCCTCCTTCAATTAAGGTGAATAGTGCTTCATCTAATGGAGGCACACATCAGCCCCAAAATCAGCCTCGTCCACAAACATCAGTAGCGACTCAAAATGTGAGTACAGATGGTACTGGTCGCATTGTGTATAACCGTAATTATGACAGTATTCCTAAAGGGAATTACAGCGGTAATACCTATACAGTAAAACGTGGAGATACCATGTTCTATATCGCGTGGATAACAGATAGCGATGTAAAAGAGCTGGCATCAATGAATAATATTCCAGAGCCTTACAGTTTAAATGTGGGGCAGGTGCTGAATATTGGTAACCGTCAAGTCAATACGGGAACCAATACAAATGTGAACACATCCGTTATCAATCAACCAAGTAGTGCTGGTGTTCAAACAGCTCAAACGAAACCGACAAATAACACGTCAATGGGGCCATTGATCACTAAACCGGCAACAACAACACCGAAAACAACGACTCCGCCACCAACTACCAACACGAATACCACAACGGCAGCAACACCGGCACCAACAGCGGTTTCTGGTAAATGGATTTGGCCAGCACAAGGTAAGATAATCGAAAGTTATTCAAGTGCACCAGGAGGCAATAAAGGTATCGATATTGGTGGTACTAAAGGCTCTCCAATAGTTGCAACGGCGGCTGGTAAAGTAGTTTATGCCGGTAGCGCATTACGTGGTTATGGTAACCTTGTTATCATTAAGCATAATGATGAATATCTCAGTGCATATGCGCATAACGATACCATTTTGGTGCGTGAGCAACAAAATGTAAATGCAGGTCAGCAAATTGCGACGATGGGTAGCTCAGGAACAAGCTCTGTCCGACTTCACTTTGAGATCCGTTATAAAGAAAAATCACTTAACCCAATGAGCTATTTACCTAAAAAATAAATAAGTGATTTTTAACTCGTATTGTGAATAATCCTAAAGTTAAGCCCTCTCTTTTATAACAAAGAGAGGGCTTTTTGTTATCTGTAATTAATTAAAATATTGAAAAAAAATACATTTTAACTAAGTAAAACTGCTTAATTAAAGATAAGTAAAAATGAGAGGTCGATATAAAATTATAGATAACGTTAAATTAGACGGTTGATTCTCAACCAATGAATGCGTATGCTAAAAAATGTTATATAAAAAATGAATAAAGATTCGTCATTGCTAAAGGATGAACTATAAAATAACCCCTTGTTTGAAAGGGTGTTTTCTTTATTAGATTATCTTTTTAATAATAGTAAATAATAAAAATTATTTGGTATTACTTTATTATTCTGGATTTTTATTTATTTTTTTAGATACAAATAGTTACAGCTAGCGCATTAAATGAAGTAATTTTACGTATAGATAAATATACGTAAATATAATAAAAAAACTGTTAATAACCTGCACTCAATAGCTAAGTTATATATTGAATAAAGAAAGATAAAATTAACAGTAAAATAGATTATGTTATCTTTTATTTTGTAATTCGTTACAAGGGAAAATCAGTAAACCCGTTGTGTCGTGACACAGCGATAAACTGGTAAATAGACTTTAATATCAAACGTCGTTTACCTAAATTATCAAGGGTAGGAGCAGCTGATGAGCCAAAGTACGCTAAGAGTAGACGAGTTATATACAGATGAAATTGAAGAGAACATGGAAGAGTTCGATGAAGTTGCTGCAAAAGAAGCAGAAAATGAGTCTGATGCTCAAGACGAAATTGAACTTATTGAAGGAGTCAATCAGCGTGCGCTCGATGCAACTCAGCTTTATTTAGGAGAAATTGGTTATTCTCCGTTGCTGACCGCTGAGGAAGAAGTTTTTTTTGCCCGTAGAGCGTTACGTGGCGACATTCCTTCAAGACAACGAATGATAGAAAGTAATCTTCGTTTAGTTGTTAAGATATCTCGTCGTTATACAAACCGAGGTCTTGCCCTGCTTGATTTGATTGAAGAAGGGAATTTGGGACTGATCCGTGCAGTTGAAAAATTCGATCCTGAAAAAGGTTTTCGTTTTTCAACTTATGCGACATGGTGGATACGTCAAACCATAGAACGTGCCATTATGAATCAAACTCGTACCATTCGTCTGCCCATTCATATCGTTAAAGAGCTGAATGTTTATTTAAGAACTGCGAGAGAACTAGCACACAAGCTTGATCATGAGCCTAGTGTTGAAGAAATTGCGCAAACACTTGATAAACCAGTTGAAGATGTGAGTAAGATGTTGCGTTTAAATGAACGTATTACTTCTGTTGATACCCCAATTGGGGGCGATTCAGATAAAGCCTTACTCGATATTATCTCTGACGAAAATGAAGAAGGGCCTGAGGCGACAATTCAAAATAATAACCTCAAGGAAAATATCATAAAGTGGTTATTTGAATTAAATCCTAAGCAACGTGAAGTACTAGCACGCCGTTTTGGATTATTAGGCTACGAGGCTGAAACTTTAGAAGATGTTGGTAGAGAAATTGGTCTGACAAGAGAAAGAGTTCGTCAAATCCAAGTTGAAGGATTACGCCGACTAAAAGACATTCTGCAAAGTCAGGGATTATGTATTGAAGCTCTTTTCAAAGCATAACTAGCCTTTATTTCTGTCTACCGCGTTATTACCAAAGCCGATTAGTGAATTGCTAGTCGGCTTTTCTTTATCTTGTATTATGTGATTTAACAAGATAAAACAAGCGTGTGATGTTGCATCTCGTTAATCGGGTAAAAGAGATAAAGGAAGATATGAAAGATTATTTTTTAAACGTCAAATTAGAGAGTTGCCATTTTGACCAAAATAAAACCTCACCGAAAGGAATGGTGAGATTAATAGCTTCAGGCAAAGTGTTTTATCTTAATGAAGATGATTTCACTCACTCTCAAGATTTTCTGAAACGTTTAAAACAAGGTGATGAACTTAAAATTTGTGCTGAATTGCTTAATGACGGCAGTTTATGGGTACAATGGATTTATCATGATTACAAAGGAAGGCTTGAGCCAGAAAGAACCTTTACACTTACCACTAAACAAAAAAAATGGTTATTGCTTGCTTTTGTTCTTACTGTAATTGGGAGTGGGTGGAACTATTATTCTCTGCTTTATCTAGAGGCTAATTTCTTTATCATCATTTCCATGGTTATTTCATTTGGTGCTGTAATGGCTGGAGTGAGTTATCTAGGAGAAAAAGCCTATCGTTTTTTTCAGCGTATTAGACCTAAGCATAAAAAAAGAATCAAAGCGCTGGATAAAGTAATGGCTAAACAAGATATTATTGCTCCAGATGGTGAACAACTGATTATTCCCGAAATAAAAACAATACCACTGTTAAAGCATATAACACGTAAAAACCCAACCTTTCATATCAAACAAAGTAAAGTGCAACGAGTACGAGGGAAAATAAAACTCTATCATGTTGATAAAATTAAAATACACTCCCGCAATGCAGAGAATGTGGTGATGCAAATATCTTGTCAGATTGATAAACATCCTTTTATATTTAGTTATAAAGAACGTTTATTTTATTCTGATCATAATTTATTTTTGACTGATGGTGATGATGTTGAATTGTTCTTTTGGCAAGCAGAAGATAACAACTCTGGGCCTGTTGTCTTAGGTGTTTATAATCATACTGATAATGGTGCTTATTCAATTTCAGGACAGCTGTACCTTGGACACCAGCGAACTAAACGATTATCGTTGTTAATTACAGGACTAATCAGCACCTTTATTTTCTCGTTGTTCGCCATTTTTTCTATTTCAGATGTTTACGATAATGGCAATTATTGGGATAAATGGGACTGGTTTTTTGTTGGTGATACTTTTTTAGGTCTGGGGATCATCTACGGTTCAATAATGACAGGATTTGCTTTTTTAATTGCCTTATTTTCGAATCTTTATATTTTACTATCACAAAAGGGAAATTGTAGCTTTCAAACCTATTTTTTGCTTCAACAGCAATGTGTTGAAAATAAAAAGCCGCTTTATGTTACGGAGTTAAGCCAATGAATCCTTTTTTCCGTAAACCCTTCATTATCATCACTGGTTTATTTATTTTAAGCCTATTCCTTTTTTATGGCGTACTTTTTCACGGTTTTGCTTCTAAGTGGCAATGGAAAAATGAAAAAGACGCGGATTTATCTTCCTATCCTTATTCTCGTTATGATTGGCGTAATACGTTTAATGCGCCAAGTGGTATCTTAATTAAAACAGAATCGGATCAAGGGCGATATGATGTTGATCTTTATGGCCGACTCTATAGGCAAGATAACCAGAGAAAATATACACTCTATTTTTCTGACAAAGAAGGCACTCGTTTTATGTCTCAGGGGCAAGGGAGTTTTTATAACGCCTATTGTATTTCTGAAAAGTGTGTTTTATTTACAGAGCAAGGACGGCAAGTGGTGAACTTAGCTAAGTTTATGCTTGATGATTTAATTCCTTGGCAAGAGAGTAATAATGGCTATTACCGTTTTCCTTTAGCACTTATTGGAGGCAAATTATTATATTCAGAGGCGACATCGCAATTAGTATTAGTTGACAATAAAACGATAATGACAAGTTTAGATGAGGGAGAGAGTTGGGAATATTCCATTAATACAGAAGAATTCGTTAAGCAGTATTATGCAGAGGATTTTGGTGAGTTTACACAATTCCATTATGCTTTATCGGGTGATTCTCTCGTTATTTTTTATAATCATCATTACACAACAAATACATTAGAAATTACATTAAATTTAGTTAATAAAGAAGTGACAAAAACACGTTGGCTTCCTGTGCGCGTAAAAGAAGTTGCTCAAAATGACAAAGGTGATATCTATTTTATTGCTCAACATGCTTCTCGTGATCTCTATTCTGTTGTTCAGCGCCAAGTTGATGGAAATATAGAAACTTTCTATGAAAGTGGTTATAAATATCTAAATGATTTGATGATAAGTAATAATGACTTGATTTTAACTAAAGGTCGTAATGATGATAGAGTTACATTAGTTTTTTCATTAAAAACAAAAAATTATACTTCTTATGATAAAATTACTGACGATATGATGTTTAATCCTGCGTTATCTTCATTTATTCGTTTATTTGACAACTATAGTGATGATGACACTTTATTGTTATTGGGTGAGCGACTGAAATATAGTCATGCTTCAATCAATTGAAGTGGTCTTTATCTCTGATTATTCTAGCTTAAAAATGCAGTCTCAAAAGACAATGACACAAATAAAAAACGATATAACAGCGAATCACATAAGTGAAATAGTGTAATTAACTGTGATAGAAATAGAAAAACTGTTATAAAAATGGCGCAGTGAAGATAAACACCACGCCATTTTTGATCATTCATTTGATTTTTATGTCCTATTTGGACATCTCTTTTAATCGATAAAGTTGTTCTAAAGCTTGTCGTGGCGTTAGAGCATCCGGATCGATTTTATCTAAAGCTAATTCAATCGCAGAAGGTTCAGCCTCTGTTAATAACATCAATTGTGACGTTTCAACATGACCAGAGCCAGAGTGACCAGATAACATTTCGAGCTCTTTTAACTTCTGTTTGGCTCGACGAATAACCTCTTTAGGAACACCCGCTAGTGCGGCTACAGCCAAACCATAACTTTTACTTGCGGCACCTTCTTGAACGCTATGCATAAAGGCAATGGTGTCACCATGTTCGACAGCATCTAAGTGAATGTTTGCAGTACCCTCAAGTTTTTCAGGTAATGTGGTTAATTCAAAATAGTGGGTCGCAAAGAGTGTCATTGCTTTAATGCGATTAGCTAAGTTTTCAGCACAAGCCCAAGCTAAAGATAACCCGTCATAAGTTGATGTACCTCGACCAATTTCATCCATTAGAACCAAGCTGTTTTCAGTCGCATTGTGCAAAATATTGGCTGTTTCGGTCATTTCCACCATAAAGGTAGAGCGACCAGAAGCAAGATCATCAGAAGCCCCCACGCGGGTAAAGATACGGTCAACAGGGCCAATTAATGCCTTTTCTGCGGGAACAAAGCTACCTATATAGGCAAGTAAAGTAATTAATGCAGCTTGTCGCATGTAAGTGCTTTTACCACCCATATTCGGGCCAGTAATAATTAATAAGCGACGTTGAGGTGCCAATTGTAATGGGTTAGAAATAAAAGGTTCACTAAGAACTTGTTCAACAACAGGGTGACGTCCCCCTGAGATTTGAATACCTGTTTTCTCACTTAATTCTGGGCGAGTATAATTTAATGATTCAGCGCGCTCTGCAAGGTTAGAGAGAACGTCTGTTTCAGCTAAAGCTTCTGCACTGATTTGTAATGCAGTAAGGTGTGGCAATAATTTTTCAAAAATTTCTTCATAGAGCATTTTTTCAATTGCCAGCGCCTTACCTTTCGAAGTCAGGACTTTATCTTCATACTCTTTTAGCTCAGGAATGATATAACGTTCTGCATTTTTCAATGTTTGACGGCGAACATAATGCATAGGCACTAAATTGCTTTGTCCGCGACTGACTTGAATGTAATAACCATGTACACCATTAAAGCCAACTTTAAGTGTATCAATACCCCACTTTTCACGTTCACGAATTTCAAGTTTATCAAGGTAATCACTTGCGCCATCGGCTAATGCTCGCCATTCATCTAATTCAGTATTATAACCAGAGGCAATAACACCACCGTCACGTACTAATACTGGCGGTGTTTCAACAATGGCTTGTTCAAGTAGTTCACATAATTCATCGAACTGGCTAATACGCTTTTGTAATTCTTTAATGTAAGGCATATCAGCTTGTTCAAGCACTTGATGAATATCATGATATTGCTGAAAAGCATGACGCATACGAGATAGATCACGAGGGCGTGCTGAACGTAGCGCTAAACGTGCTAATACACGTTCTAAATCGCCGATTTGACGTAAAAAAGGTTGTAACTCAAAATAGAGAGGCTGCAATGCGCTAATTGCGTCTTGACGTTTAATAAGTTGTTCACGTTGGCGTAATGGTGTGTGTATCCAACGTTTTAGCATACGGCTTCCCATAGGGGTAACACAAAGGTCAAGTACAGATGCCAGTGTGTTATCAGTACCACCTGCAAGATTTTGTGTTAATTCAAGGTTGCGACGAGTTGCCGCATCTAAAATAATCGAATCTTGAGGACGTTCCATGGTAATGCTACGGATATGAGGTAGAGAGGTACGTTGTGTATCTTTCACATATTGCAATAAACACCCAGCAGCGCAGAGCGCGAGATGTGCATTCTCAACACCAAAACCTGTTAAATCGCGAGTACCAAATTGTAGATTGAGCTGTTGTTTTGCTGTTTCAGGTTCAAATTCCCAAATAGGGCGACGACGCAAGCCTTGCTGGCGCTCAATCAATGCCATTGATTCAAAGGTTTCTGGATAAAGTAATTCAGCTGGATGGGTACGTTGTAATTCAGCTATCATGCTTTCACTATCAGGCATTTCAGTAACTCGAAAACGTCCTGATGTGATATCTAATGTAGCATAACCAAATGCGCCATTTTTATCTTGCCAAATAGCGGCTAAAAGGTTGTCTTGGCGTTCTTCAAGTAAGGCTTCATCAGTGACAGTACCTGGTGTCACAATACGAATAACTTTGCGTTCAACGGGACCTTTGCTTGTTGCAGGATCACCAATTTGCTCACAAATAGCGACAGACTCACCTAATTGCACTAATTTAGCGAGATAATTTTCAACGGCATGATGGGGAACTCCTGCCATAGGAATAGGTTGTCCCGCAGACTGACCTCGTTTTGTTAATGAAATATCTAATAAGCGAGAGGCTTTTTTAGCATCGTCAAAAAACAGTTCATAAAAGTCACCCATACGATAGAACAGTAAGATTTCAGGATGCTCTGCTTTAATTTTCAGATACTGCTGCATCATCGGTGTGTGGGAGTCTAAATGTTGAATGTCAGTCATGTTGTTGTCTGTCTTAACGTATTGAATTTTGGTTTATTTGTGAAAATCAATTGTTACACTGAATGTCGTTTTATTTCACAAGCATTGTGTGATCATATCACAAGGTTTCAGTCTGTTGTTTTAATTATCTTATAGTCAGCACTAAACAAGGTAGCACTTATGAGCCAAAAGTAGCCAGCAAAATGAGGCCATGAAACCGAATAGTAAAGTTAGGGCTGATACGAGTGAGAATACAGGTTACGTGTATTTTATGGTGCAACAGGCATTAAAACTATAGTAGCCCAGTTACGCCCAATTTGGCTGATGCCCTGTCACTGAGATAAAAGAAGAAAAGCAATATAAAAAACAGGAACAATGATCTGCTTTAATCAAACAGGACACTTTAATAATGGAATATAATCCAATTATGTGCAGATATTATTAGTTGGACGATTTACATTTTGTGTTAGTTGTTCCATGTTTGGCGTTAATGTATTCAATTTGGTCAAATCAGCTTATTGAATCTTACATCTAGGCAGTTTATTGCTTAAAACGGATGGTATATATCCTTATTCATTCAAACTGCAGGTTCGTTGGCCGTACCTAGCCAGCCGGGTCGTTCTCTGTCTATCTTCCCTTGCCGCCTTCCTGCATCTTGAATGACGTTGGGTATAAAGAGCAGGGCATTCCGGCATAAACTCTGAATGCAGGCTTAATACGGATTCATCCTGAGCTGTTAGCTGCAATTTGAAAGCTATAGGGTATATGGTATCGTACGCGTCAGAAATACCTTTAAGAGAGCCCTTCACGGTGGAAAAAAAGAAAACCTTCCTACAGCAGAAAAGCGGCTTGCACCCGCGTAACCGTCATCGTTCACGCTATGATTTTCCGGCGCTGATCGCCAGTTGTCCTGCACTGGAGCCGTTCGTCAAGCCGAATGCCTGGGGCGACATCTCGGTAGATTTTGCCGATCCAGCGGCGGTTAAAATGCTCAACCGTGCGTTGCTGCAACATTTTTATGGCATTGAACACTGGGACATTCCCGCCAATTATCTGTGCCCGCCGATCCCCGGGCGTGCCGACTATTTACACCATCTGGCCGACCTGCTGGCGACCAGCAACGGCGGTGAGTTCCCTCGCGGTAAAGGCGTGGCGATCCTTGATGTGGGTGTTGGCGCCAACTGTATTTATCCGATTATTGGCCTGTGTGAATACGGCTGGCGTTTTACCGGTTCGGAGATTGATCCGGTATCGCTCAATACGGCCAAAATGATCGTGGAGATGAATCCGACACTGAGAAACGGCGTGCGTCTACGTTTACAAAAACAACCCGAATTTATTTTGAACGGCATCATCGGCGTGGCGGAGAAATTTGATGCCACACTGTGTAATCCACCGTTTCACAGCTCTGAACAGGAAGCGCAAGCCAGCACCCGCCGCAAACTGCACAAGCTGGGTAAAGGCGAGGTAGCCGACAAGCCGGTACAGAACTTTGGCGGTAAAAATAAAGAGCTATGGTGTGAAGGCGGTGAAGAAGCCTTTGTGCGTAAAATGGTAGAGGAGAGCGTTAGCTTGGCGCAAAACTGCCTGTGGTTCACCTCGTTGATTTCTAAAAACACTACCTTGCCTTCGATTTATCACGCGTTGAAGCTGGTGGGTGCGGCCGAAGTCCGTACCATTGAAATGGCGCAGGGGCAAAAAATCAGTCGCTTCGTGGCCTGGACTTTCCACGACGCACAACAGCAGGTCGCTTGGGCGACAGAACGCTGGCGTTAATTTCCCTGGTGCCGGTTATTTAACCGGCACCGATAAACCTTCGCATTTCCCTTTAAATTTCTACACGTTGCGTTATTCTCAATATGTCTTCCAATACTAAAAATATTAAAAAAGTTATTTATTCAAAATACAATACTTACCTTACTTAATTGATATTTTAATCCGGTATATATACCCAATGTAATTCAAGCTGCAGGCTGAGCGCAGCCAACGAACCTGCGGTTTGAATGAATAAGGGTATATGATCACATCATAAACACATTAAGGAAGATGCATGGTTCGGAGGAAATCATTCAGGCTTGAAATGACGCAAGGAGCAGCTTGTTTGAGTATACATCCCATGAGTCTCCTTTCCTCCCTCCTGTTTTAAATGACTGGCAGAACTAGCAGCCTCATAATGTCGCAGTACTCACAGCGGCATTATTCATCGAATCCGTTTCTGCTAATAAAATCTATTGTACTTGAAGAGGATCGGAAGTAATTCACGGTCAAGCAGCTTAGCCAGCCCCCATTTATTAGTGCTTAGAATTGTTCGTAATCCTTTATCAGCAGCGAGAACATCAGGTAGGGGCTGGGCAATACAAGTGGCAGCGACAGTGTATTGATAACTTGTTTTTTTGGTCAACTTCATCATTTATGCCTATGTTGGGTTAATCAGATTAACCTTCCCGATAAACAAGGTCCTCATTCACCGACCGAACTCACACCTAGCGACTCATTTACTGGTCGCCTAGCTACACTTTGAATTGGCCGAATGGGGCGATTATGGCAATCTGTTATTTTAAGTAAATGACGTACAGGGTTAGTTTGGTTGCCAGTTGAAACACTTATCCAGCAACATCAAGATGATTATTATCGAGTATTAGGTGGGGTTGATAAACAGAGTGATAGTACCTGCTTTATGGATTTTATATTAAAGCTTATTGCTCAGGCGTTAAAAGAAGGAATTGAAAATAGTTAATATAGATATCTATAAAATCTTTAAAAAATACTTATAAATATATAATATTATGTTTAAGTAAATGTACGTCGTTAATCAAATGTTAATACTCTTATTAAGAGTGTTATTATGTTTCTTAAAATTAATTTAATAAATAATAGTCATTAATTATTAAACTCATTATAGTCTATAGCGAGTTAATTACTTAATAATATAATGAGGGATTATGAGAAAGAGCATATTAGCATCGATAATAAGTCTTTTATTAATATCAGTAGTAGGTTGTGATAATTCAAATGAAAATTCGAATACAGGAACACCCTCGCAAGATAAAAATAAAACAGAGCAAACAACACAATCTCAACCTGATTCAAAAAATATCCAATCAGATGAAGTTCAGTTTAGTCAAAAAATTGAAAAAGGTAATTTGTGGTTAGCAACGTTTAACGAAGATTTTGGCACCATTATACAGAAAAAAACGGGCAGAATTTCAGGCACAATTAACGTTAATCTTTTAGATAATACGAAAACAGTTTTAACAAGTTTAAGTTCTGATAATGGTGAAAGCATTGATTTAACACCTTTCAAAATATTCGAAACTGAAACAGACCAAATAAAAAAAATGAAAGCGAGCAGTGCGATAATGCCTGTTAGAAGCGCTTTCTCTATGCATTTGAGTGCTTCAGGAGCAGAGCGTGCTAAAGAATCTTTTGAATTTATGAAAACTCTTCCTCCCACACTTCCAGAATTAGATGCTGTAGGTAATACTTATGGTGAAAGTTATGTTGATTTATATGAAAAACTGCTAAAGCTGGGTGATTATCTGGTTGTAAAAGAGACTTATCGTTTAGATGATTTCGCTCAAGCCAGTAATTTGTATGAAGAAGTGAAAAATGCTTATGCCAAACTAATCGATGAGAAAGAAAAAGCTGCTGATGCATATGAAAACTATTATCAAGCAATGCATATTGAAGAGCTTGAATTAGTGAAAAAAGAAGGTCTGGTTGTTCGCTATCAAATTATGCAATCACTGGATACAGTAACCAACACACTTGATTCAATGAACCCAGATAAAATAGATGTGGCTATACTCTCTGCTGCAATTACCAAAATTGAAGCTCAATCAATTGAATTAGAAAAAATATTTGGTGACGAAACATTGCTGAATAAAGAAAATATGAAAGGCTCTGATTATTCAGTTAAAAAATATTTAGAATTATACCAACAACTTGTTATTGAGTTAAAAGTGTTAGAGAAAAAACTCAATGAGAATAAAGATATATCGAGTAGCATAAATACGATTTCAAATGAATATAAATATTTGATAGAGAATTATAACTCTTTAATAGCGAAGTAATATTTGCGCCGAGAAAATGTAAATCGCACTTTAATAGTGCGATTCTTCTCGCAAAAATTGCCTTTTATTCTGTATTTTATTAAACATAAAATGATTATTAGAAAAAGATGATTCAAACTAAAGTTCAGAAGAGTCTTGAAATAGAGTTGAATGCTAGGAAAAAAATATTAAGAATGTAATCTGTCTTTATATACTTATTTATTAATAAGTACTAATGCTTATTTACTTACAGAAACCCTAATTATTTCAATTTTTGACTTAATTTTACTGATAAAAAAATGTATTTTTATCAGAGCAATCTAGGACTATCTATATGGATGTATTGCGCTTTTTACTTAGCCTTCCGTTTAAACTGATCCGTTTATTGGGTTGGGCTATTGTTTTTTGTATTCGTCTTCTTGAAAAAATACTTAGCCCGTTTATAGGACAAATACAATGGAGTACACCTATATGGATTAGTTTTGTTGCTCGGCATTTGAGAAATATTGAAAAGGGTATAGTGGACCACCCGAAAACGGTATTAGGTTCTATTATTTTTCTTCTAGTCGCATCATTCGGTAGTTACTACGGTTATCACAGTTATCTTAATCGCCCTGTTCCTATTGATGTTGCTCCCATTGTTGTGCAAAAAGTTGATATAAAACTGACTGCCCCTACGCCAATCAATTATGCCAGTGACAATCCTCAATCACAGAAAATAACGTTATCTTTTTCACGTTCTGCCGCACCGATTACACTTATTGATAAAGAAGTCACTGAAGGTGTGACATTAACACCTGCGATTGAGGGTAATTGGCATTGGCAAAATGGTTCAACCCTTGTTTTTACAGCGAAAAAACCATTTGCAATGGGAAGCGAATATCAAATAGAACTCGATGAATCTCTGTTGTTAGCGCCTCAGTTTTCACTTAAATTAAAAAAATATGAATTTAAAACGTCCATTTTTGATTATCGCTTAGGGAATGGTGAGTTTTATCAAGATCCTCAGAATCCTGCTCAAAAGCACGCCATTATTAAAATTGCATTTAATGCCCCTGTCGATATTCAGAGCTTTGAAAAACGGCTTTCAATGAAATATGGCGATAATGAGAAACTAAAATACGTTATTAATTATGATAATAAGAAATTAACGGCATGGGTTCATTCTGAACAGTTAGCACTAAAAGATATTAGTAGCAAAGTATTCCTTAAAATTGCACCTGGTGTTGTGAGTGCAGTGACAGCAAATTCAACATCAAAAGAAAAAACCTATAGCGTGGATGTTCCAAGCTTATATAGCCTTAGTGTTTCCAATATAGAAAGTGAGCTTGTTGAGTCTGAAAATGGTAAAGATGCGCGTGTGCTTATTGTTTCTTTAAATGATGCGTTGAATGAGAAAGAGATAAAAAATGAAGTTAGTGCATGGCTACTACCTCAACATAATTTAGAAATACAAAATGCTGACCTTAACCAAGGTGAAGATGATTATTACGATTGGAATTTGAATGATGTTAGTAACACTATTCTTGAACAGTCAGAAAAATTAACACTTGAGATAAGTGATAATGAGCAAGAAAATCAGGCTACCTTTGCTTTTAAATATAATGCACCTGCTTATCGCTCCTTATTGGTTAAAATTTCAAGTGGAATAACATCTGTTGGAGGATACCAATTAAAAGAAGATCGTTATCAAATCGTCCGTGTCCCTGATTACCCACAAATGCTGAGTTTTGTATCTGAAGGCGCTTTACTTTCTATGACAGGAGATAAACGGATCACCGTTTCTGCTCGTAATCTTCCGGGGTTACAATTAGATATTAAGCGAGTTATTCCAAATCAGTTACAACATATCGTTTCTTTTAAAGATAAATATTTTACTTCAACAAATTTTAACCGTCTGAATGATGAATATTTTACAGAGCATTTTACTTATCAAACAGCGCTTAACAATGAAAATAAAGGTGAAACCCAATATAAGGGTATCGATTTAAGTCGCTATTTATCTGCTGATCCTAATGCTAAACGTGGCATATTTTTATTAAAACTGACTTCTTGGGATCCGAACAAAGCATCAAGAACAGATGATGAAGACGAAGAATATTATGAAGATGATGATGACGATGATGAAGAGGTTTCTGATGCTCGCTTTGTTGTTGTCACTGATTTAGGCATTATCGCGAAATCCTCGATTAATGGTTCAAGAGATGTTTTTGTACAATCTATTTATAGTGGTGAACCGGTTAGTAACGCGAAAGTCTCTGTCATTGCTAAAAATGGAACAACGTTACTTAGCAAAATAACTAATGCTGATGGGCATGTTGCTTTTCCAACGCTTAAAGACTTTAGAAATGAACAAACTGCGGTTCTTTTTTTAGTGGAAAAAGAAGGGGATATTTCATTTTTACCGACAAATGCTTATTACGATAGACAACTAAATCTTTCTCGCTTTGATGTTTATGGTGATGAAACGCCCAATGATCCTCGGACTCTTGATAGTTTTCTCTTTTCTGATAGAGGTGTTTATAGACCTGGTGAAACTTTCAATATTGGGCTAATTACACGGACATTTGACTGGAAAACGGCTATTGAAGGTGTACCTCTACGTGTTGAAATTCGTGATCCTCGTAATACATTAATGTTAAATAATTCCATGACATTAAACGAGTTTGGTTTTAATGAATTGAATTATACTACTTCAGAAAATTCGCCTACTGGAGATTGGAATATTTATCTTTACTTGGTGGGTAAGAATAATGAAGATGCCAGTTTATTAGGCAGTACGAGCATTGTCGTTAAAGAATTTGAACCTGATTTACTTAAAGTTGCACTTAATCTGAAACCTAATAGGCAACAAGGGTGGGTTAAACCTTCTGAATTAAAAGCATCAATTGACGTACAAAATTTATTTGGTACACCAGCACAAGATAGACGTGTTGTATCTAAATTAACGTTACGACCAATTTATCCTAATTTCTCACGTTATTCTGATTATCGTTTTTATGAAAACCGCCGTAATCATGATAGCTTTGAAACAGAGTTAGAAGAGACGATAACAAATGATGAAGGGATAGCTGATATTGATTTAGGGCTAGAGTCCTATGATGATGCAACTTATCAATTACAACTTATCTCTGAAGCTTTTGATGCAGGAAGTGGTCGCTCAGTCACTGCAGCGGCCCGTGTAATGGTATCTCCTCATGATTATCTCGTTGGTGTAAAAGCAGACGGAACACTTGACTATATCAATCAAAATGCACAACGTAATCTCAATTTCATCGCCATTGATCCAACATTAAAACAAGTCACCCAAGAGGCGCTCACACTAGAACGTTATGAGCAAAAATACCTTTCTGTTTTAACTCGCCAAAATTCGGGTGTTTATAAATATCAATCTAAATTAAAAGAAGTTTTTATTAATGAAGTACCATTTTCTATTGATGAAAATGGTAGCCACTTTTTATTAGAGACGCAAACACCGGGTAATTTTGTATTATTAGTCAAAAATAAAGCAGGTAATGTGCTCAACCGTATCAATTATACAGTCGCAGGAAACGCGAATGTTACGCGATCTCTTGATCGGGAAGCAGAGCTACAACTCACTTTAAACAAAGACACATACAAAGCTGGTGAAGAGATAGAAATTGCCATTAATGCGCCTTATATCGGCAGTGGCATTATCACTATAGAAAAAGATAAGGTTTATCATTGGCAGTGGTTTACATCATCAACAACAAGTTCAGTACAAAAGATCCGTGTTCCTGATGAGTTACAAGGTAATGGTTATATCAATGTCCAATTTGTTCGAGATATTAACTCTGATGAAATATTTATGAGTCCACTTAGCTATGGTGTTATACCGTTTAAAGTGAGTCGTGAAAATTTCCAAGCTAATATTGAATTGCAATCACCAGAGGTTATTAAGCCTGGTGAGACCTTGCCGATCACCGTAAAAACAGAGACTCCACAACAAGTTGTTGTATTTGCTGTTGATGAAGGCATTTTACAAGTTGCACGATATAAATTAAAAGATCCGTTGGATTACTTCTTCCGTAAACGATCATTAGAAGTTGAAAGCACACAAATACTCGATCTTATCTTGCCTGAGTTTAGCAAAATGATGTCACTGACATCGGCACCGGGTGGAGATGCGGGAGAAGGTGTTGATCTCTATTTAAACCCATTCAAACGTAAAAAAGAAGAACCGGTGGCCTATTGGTCTGGTATTACGGAAGTAGAGGGTGGATCTGTCTTTAATTATAAAGTGCCTGAATATTTTAATGGCAAGATCCGCATAATGGCGATATCTGTTACCCAAAATCGTATAGGGAATGCACAACGTTATACTACAGTGCGTGATGATTTTGTATTAAGCCCACATATACCGACGACTGTCGCACCAAATGATGAATTTGATGTGACTTTAGGTATTGCAAATAATCTCACTGATCTTAATGGTGTTAAAACAAAACTGGATGTCACGATAACACCAGAAGCTCAATTAGAGGTAATAGGACAAAAGAGTTATCAACTAGAATTAGGTGAGAAAAAAGAAACGGTAGTTTCCTTTAGAGTAAAAGCGAAATCGCAATTGGGTAATGGCGCTATCACGTTCTCAGTGAATAATGAAGGCAAAGTGACTCAAAGAACGATGAATCTTTCTATTCGCCCTGCTTCAGCTTATCGAACTCAATCAAGCTTAGGTCGTATGGATGGAAAAGAGCAGAGTGTCACGTATATTCGTCAAATGTATGATGAGTATGCGCAAAGAGATGCGCGTGTATCTTACTCTCCTTTGGTGCTCAGTAGTGCATTAGCTCAATATCTAGCTAATTATCCTTATAATTGTTCAGAGCAAATAACCAGTCAGGCAATACCGTTGTTATTCCATCAACGTAACCCTGAAATGAAGGCGATCTATTCACAAGATAAAATTCGTTCTCAGCTTGAACAAACAATGGCGACATTACTCACTCGTCAAAATGGGCAAGGGGCGATAGGAACATGGCGCTCTACACCATCGACAGACCCTTTTGTCACCTTATATGTGGTTCAATTTTTACTAGAGGCACAAGAAGCAAATTACCCTGTATCTGATACATTATTACGATCATCTAATGAATATTTAACTAAGCTTGCCGTCAATGTAGGGTTAAATAATCAAGATGAACTTAGAATGCGTGCTTTTGCAGTCTATTTGCTAACGCGTCAAGGCAAAGTTACTACCAGTGAAATAGCTGCTATTCAAACGCGTATGCAAAAGAACTATCCAAAAACATGGCAGAGTGATTTAGGTGCTTTATATTTAGCTGCTTCTTACAAAATGCTGAAAATGGATAAGCAAGCTGACGAGTTGTTAAAGCCCACATGGCAAGAGCTAAGCAAGGCTTATAGTAAAGCATGGTGGTCGCAAAACTATTTAGATCCGCTGGTTCTAGACAGTACAAGATTGTATTTGATTGTGAAACATTTTCCTGAAAAAGCGGCTGATATTCCACCGCAGCTCTTAGAGAATATGGTATTGCGCTTTAAAGAGGAGCGCTATACCACACAATCATCAGCGATGAGTATTTTGGCATTAGAGCATTACACTAAACAGATCCAAAGCACCACAGCGTCAGCACAACCATTAACAGTGAGCGTTAAAAAAGGTGAAAATCCGCCAATAGTGATCTCATCAATGACAAATGCAACTGCGATTGGCCAGTTTGGTGCAGGTATTAACGAAGTTTTATTTAATAACTCAACAAATAATCCTGCTTGGTATGTTGTTACACAGTCTGGTTTTGATAGTGAGCAACCTAAAGAAGCGCTTTCACGAGGATTAGAAATTTCTCGTGATTACGTGAATGAAAAAGGTGAGTCTGTAAATAGTGCAACGTTAGGTGAAAAGCTTTATGTACATATAAAAGTCAGAGCCAATGCAAAGCAGGGTGTTGATAATGTTGTGCTGGTGGACTTACTTCCGGGAGGATTTGAGGTTGTACAGCAATCAATGGATGATGTTGATAACCCTGAAGTGGAATGGTTGTCACCAACGGGATCAAAAGGAACACGCTGGTCACCAGAATACAGTGATATTCGAGAAGACAGAGTCATTATTTATGGTAGGGCTAACCAACAGGTACAAGAATTTGTTTATCAAATTAAAGCGACTAATTCTGGGGTATTTACAATACCGCCAGCATTTGCAGAAGCGATGTATGATAGAGAAATACAAGCATTAGCTGTTGGTAAAGGAGTTATGACTGTTAATAAACCGACGTTAAATAATGGCAGTGTAAAATGAAATTAAGTTGGGTTTCTAACGCTGATTTGTGGTTATTCTAAGATGGTCAGAAGTCAGCGTGTTTTACAAAATATTTTGATGGGTGGCTTTTTAGTTGCCCTTTTTTGTGTAGGATTTCGATTATTTCCTCATCCAGCACTTTCAGAGGGTTTCTTATCTTCAACAGCTTATTATGATAGCAATGGCAACCTACTTCGCTTAACACTTGCTAATGATGAGCGTTATCGATTATGGACAGATTTAGACGACATTTCGCCTTTAATGGTTGAGAGCGCCATGCGATATGAAGATCGCTGGTTTTATTATCATATAGGTTTTAACCCTTACAGTTTAATTCGTGGTTTTTTCGTCAGTTATATTTATGGTGAACGATTACAAGGTGGCTCTACAATTACAATGCAATTAGCGCGTATGCATTGGCAATTAAATACGCGAAATGTAGGGGGAAAACTTGTTCAAGTATTACGCGCTATTCAATTAGAACTTAGTTATTCAAAACATGATATTTTAGAAGCGTATTTTAACTATGCACCTTATGGGCGAAATATAGAGAGTGTTGGGGCAGCAAGCCTGATTTACTTTAATAAAAATCCTAAAGAATTAACGTTACCTGAGGCGTTAACACTTGCCGTATTACCTCAATCACCGAGTTACCGAATCGAGCCAAATAGTGATGGCATTAGCCTTTCTTTAATGAAAACGCGAAACCAGCTTTATGATTATTGGTTAAAAGAGCATCCTAAAGATGCCAATTTATCAGCACTCTTTCAATTACCGCTTCGGCTACGCCAGCCTGAGAAGATGCCTTATATAGCGCCTCATTTAGTTGAACAAATTGAAAAGCAGGAAAGGTTTAATCCAAGAAAGCCTACAACCATAGTGACAACAATTGATCTCCCATTACAAAAATTAGTTGAGAAACAAGTTGATGCATTTATTGAACGAAATAAACACCTTGGTGTTAAAAATGCCTCAGTGATCCTTGTTGATACACGAGATATGGGCGTTAAAGCGCTAGTTGGTTCGGCTGATTATTATAATGTTGATATTCATGGGCAAGTTAATGGCACCAATGCAAAGCGTTCACCGGGTTCAACATTAAAGCCTTTTATCTATGCATTAGGATTAGAGCAAGGCATTTTACATCCTCGAACAATTTTAAAAGATGTGCCTTCAACCTTTGGCAGTTATGCGCCAGAGAACTTTGACTTACGCTTTTTAGGGCCTATTTCTGCTACTCAAGCTCTCAATTACAGCCGAAATATCCCAGCAGTAGCCATAGCTTCGCAATTGAAACAGCCTACGCTCTATCAGTTTTTACAAATGTCAGGTGTTAGTAATATGGCCAGTGAAAAACATTATGGTTTATCGCTGGTGCTTGGAGGCGGTGAAATTACGGTACAAGAGTTAGCAAAGCTTTATGGAATATTAGCTAATCAAGGAGAGCTTAAACCATTAAGAATGCAAAGTACGGATACTATTGCCAAACCTATTCGATTGCTAAGTGAAGAAGCAAGTTTTATCACGCTAGATATGTTAGGGCAACATCGAAGACCTGATGATACTTTGGCGCAAAAATCTATGGCTTTACCCATTTATTGGAAAACAGGCACCTCTTGGGGATTTCGTGATGCATGGAGTAGTGGGATCTTTGGCCCCTATGTTTTAGTGGTTTGGATAGGTAACTTTGATGGTAAAGGAAACAGTGCATTAATTGGTGCCGAAGCTGCTGCACCTCTATTTTTTAATATTATAGATAATATAGTTGCAGACTATCCGAAGTTAAAAGAGCCTCGATTTAAACTGCCTGAAAATATTAAACAAGTCGATATTTGTCTGGCGAGTGGTAATTTACCTACACCATGGTGTCAACGTAAGGGTAAAACATGGTTTATTCCAGGAAAATCACCGATTAAAGTGGATGCTATTTATCGGCCTCTAGCAATTGATAAAACGACGGGAGAGGTTGTCTGTCCCCCGTATAATGAAGATCAGGTAAATATCGAAATTTTTGAATATTGGCCTTCTGATTTAGCTAAAGTATTTGCTCAAGCAGGGCTACCGAAGCGAACCCCTCCTTCTACTGCTCATTGTAAAAATGGGGATATGGCAGTGACAGGAGCACCTCCTCGTATATTATCGCCATTACGAAATACAACGTACACCTTTAAACGAACATCAACGCCGAATACATCCATTGTATTTAATGCAACAGCAGATAATGACAGTAATATAATTTACTGGTTTGTTGACGATGCTTATTTGGGAAACAGTACCAATCAGCGTTCAATAGAGTGGCAGCCAAAAGAAAGTGGCCGTTACCGCATTCGTGCTGTGGATGATAAAGGACGGGCAGACACTCGTAATATTCGAGTTGATATTATTGGTGTAATGAAAACACAAGTGGCAGAAGTAGATTAATATTAGTGTTAAAAACCACCGGTTTTACTTAATGATTGTCTTAAAATTTTAATATTAATTTCTATCGTGATCTTATTCTAACTATTATAACTCGATATTGTTGCAAGATAATTATTAGGTAAAATATTGAAAAATATTTTATCTTGTCAGCAAGGAAGAAATAATCAGCATGAAAACTCGAATTCTAAAATTAGCATTATTAGGCGCATTAACATTACCTTTGGTTGGATGTGGTGATGGAACACCTAATTGTGATAGTACTGAAGCAAAGAACTTAGTGGTTGATATTACAAAAGACGAATTACGTGACCAAAAAATGGCAGCCGTGATCGATCAAATTAAGATCAAAGTGGAAAGTGTACGTACACGTGAACATGACGAAAAAAGAGATACTTATTCGTGTGCTGCTGAACTTTCTTTTGAAGGTAAAGGCGGTAAGAACTCTATTCCAATTACTTATACCATCGAAAGCACGGATGATGGCAAAGAATTTTATGTCAATGTATTTGGTTTATAATTGATTCAGATAAAAAACCATCGTTATGATGGTTTTTTTCTTAAGAGGGTATATGACTGTTTTTGATAAACAGGGAGATTTTTGTGATGGATCAGTAAAAAACAAATACTTAACCATCATAAATTTAGCAAGAAATACGGTTTTAAAACATGATGAATTAGAAGATAATCTTTTATGCTCTACTAATTTAGTCGATGTTCTTAATATTAATGAAAATAAGCATAGTATTATTTTAAAGAAAATATTAAATAATAAAAAAGGTAATGAGTATAAATTTATCCCTTCTTTTTTAAAACGGGTTTTAAAGAAAGAAATTATCTTTAATTATAAAGAACTAAAAATCAAAACAGAAAAGAATCGAGTTGATATTAGTATTGAAGATGGATTTTATGCAATCATAATAGAAAGTAAAGTTTGTAATGCGCCAGATCAAGAACGACAATTAGAAAGATATATTGAAAAATTTATCTCTGATGGGTATCAAGAAGAGAATATTTTTGTTTTGTATTTAACGGGATATAAGAAAGAAGATTACCTGCCTGAGAGTCTTGGTAAGTATAAAGAGAGTAATAAGGTTTATTTTAAACTTTCTTCATTTGAATGTGAAATATTAATGTGGTTAGAAAAAGATGTTTACCCTCAGATAAATAAAACTGATAAAAATAATAAAGTTTTTGATTCTTTTGTGTATCAATATAAAGATAGCTTAGAAATTAAATTTCTAAATAAATATGAAAAAGAAAAAAACAAAATGAATGATGAAATAAATGACTATATTCTTAATGCAATAAATGTATCTGAGAATTACATTGATGACGGAATTGATGAGATAAAAAAGATCATTAATGATACAGAATCATTAAGAAAAAACTTAAATACTCTCTTAATTAGAGAAATAGAAAGAGTTTTTACTTTATGGGGAAATAAAATAAAAAATGATTATCCTCAGTTAGAATTTTCAGATGACAACTGTGAGATAAATGAAAAGTATGTTGGTGTTTTAATCGATTATAATAAAAATAAATTTTCTGTTGCTATCGAAAAAGATAGTTCGAATATTTATATTGGTGTGAAAGTTCATTCTTATAAAGAACCAGGACTTAATGAAGAAATTGCTAAACTATTAAATAACGTATTTGATACCTCTTATAAAATAGGAGTAAATTATTGGTATGGATGGAAATATATCGATGATTATGGGCAGATTTACTCTAATTTTGAATTGTTATTGAACAAGATAAACCAAGAAATAGAACTGCTATCTGAGAATAAAAAGTAGATATATAAATACCGCCCTATATATCTACTTACAATGAAAATTACGCTAGATCATCCATAAACTCGGGTGATGGAACAAAGAATAATGTGCCTGTTACAGGGGTACTGAATTTAAGTAATTTATCAGTATGACCTTCAGGTGTGCCTGCAAACATATTTTCTAACATACGATGGGTTGTTGAAAAATAACGTGCATAACCAATAAAATAAGTACCATATTCATTCTTTGATGGATTGGAAAAAGGCATATTGGCTCTGACAATTTTCAAATCATCACCGTTTTCATCTTGAATATTAGTGACAACATTATGAGAACCGGGCTCTTTCTCTTCATCGGTTAATTCAACATCGTTGAACTTATGTCTACCAATGACTTTTTCTTGTTCGATAAGAGGCTGTTTTTCCCATGCTTCCATATCATGAATATATTTTTGTACAAAGGCGTAACTACCTCCTGTAAATTCAGGATCTTCATCACCAATAACGGCATAAGAAACACGCTCATCTTCATATTCAGGATTTTCAGTTCCATCAACAAAACCAATAATAGAGCGCCCATCAAAATATCTAAATCCATGTACTTCATCGACAGGTGTAACAATATTCTTTAGCTTTTGGCTGATGATAGAAGCTAATTCGTAACAAGCTGAAACTTTGAGAGCACGAATATGGAAAAAGAGATCGCCAGAAGTAGAAACCGCAGTATAAGTATCACCTTTGATTTCTTTAAAGGTATTTAGTTCTTTGGGTTTTGCTTGATTGGGGAATAATGTTGTCCATGCATTTGCACCGAATCCCATTACACAGCTTGTTTCCAATTCAGGAAAACGTGTCCTCATACTACGTATTAGGCCAGAAAAATTATTACAAAAATCGATCAGAATTTCGCGATTTTCAGGTGAGTGGGTGAGGTTAAAAACTAAAAAATAAGCATTCTCACAGGGTGATTTCGTAACATCTTGGTATTTCATGGTGATCCCTAAATGACGAATAATAGATGAATAATAATTAAGTCATATTTACAAAATATTGTTTTTTAGTTTTACACCAAAACTCTCCCTATTACAAAGAAAGGGAGAGTTTTTTTGTCCTGATTTTTATAAAAAAAGAATGGAAGGCTATGTTATTCTTTTTATTTCGTAGCATATTAATGTGATGTGTTAATTAATACTTTCATGGCTACGATAAATTAAAGATAAATGAGGATGTTGCCATAAACTCGCTGGAGTGACGGTCGTTCTTTCCCAAGGAATTTGCCCAATAAACCATAATTTCCAGAATTGTAATTTAGCATTGGGATTTTTACTTAATAACTCTTGGAAGGTTTCGATTTCACCTACACGAATAGAAAGTGCTGATTTATAAATATCGAAAACAAATTTAGAGCAAAATTGCCGGGAAGAATCGTATTTAAATCCTGTGTGATAAAGCTTATTTAATCTTTCAGGGACTTGTGCGATAAGTGCGTTTTTTTGTTCATCTGATAATTGTGTTGATAAACGGCGTATTGCATAGCGTTTACCTGATGAACGATTAATAAAGCGAGTTAATGTCGTTGTTGTTGATAGTGGAACACGGCTTTCTGCCACTAAATAATCTTCACCATTATGGCCAACAATAATGCCAACATGATTACTCCAGCATAAAGAAGCGGAGGAAATTTGACGAAATAAAGAGGTACCAATACATGTAAATACAATATCACCAACTTCTAATTCTTGTGGATAATCAAGTTTTATCATCATTATATTACCTATTAAATAGAAGCATAATTACCATTCTTTGACTCTAATAAATAGATATAGTTTCTATTTGATAATTCAATGACTTCCAAATAAAAAGTAGGCTATATTTTAATAAAGTCTTAATTTTAAGAATAATGTAATCTTTTATTGATAATAGGAAGTTTAATTTAGAATATTAAAAATAATTACTGTGATTAATCCAATTGTTCATCTGAAATATCATATTTTACGACAACACTATTTTTATAAAGTAATTCAGATTTCAGTAATTTAGGGAAAGCACCTACATTATTTTTAGTATAAATATCTCGCCAAATTTCATTGCAGCGATACACATGCTCTCCTTTTTTGATAAACGCAGAGGATTTTTCGTAGATATGATAGCGATACTCCCTCGCTTCGCTACAGAGCAATTCTCCTTCTAATTGATGCTCTGCTACATGTAATTTAATTTGATAATCATAAGGTGTTGGATTATATAAAACTAAATCCACATAATTATAGAAAATAGCAGCACCAGATCCAAAAGGAAGAACTCTTCCCTCATCAGGAAAAGGATCAAAACTATGATTAGCTTTTTCAATCACTTTTAATTCAGAATGTAGTGCTAGCCAATGAATTAAATTACTTGCCTGACAAATTCCACCGCCGACACCTTTTCTAGCCTCACCGTAAGAAAGTTGCATGCCGTCAATAAAACCTCGTTTATAACTAGGTTTTCCAACTAGATAGCAAAAAGAGAAATACTCACCAGGATGGATAATAACGCCATCAAGTGCTGTTTCAACTAATTTAAGATTTGTTATTTTATTGTATTGTAATTGAATATCACTTTCGCCACGGCGACTAATTAATTTAGATGTATGTTTCAGATAACGGTATAAAAGTCGTTGTTTTGGTTGAATGTCTCTACTGTATTTCCGGCCTGAAAATCGCCAGCTTAGCGAACGAAATAAACGACGTTGCGCCACTCTCAAAGTATAAAGAATAGGGTGATAGGATGAGAGTGTTTTACGCATAAAATCCTTTTAAACGGTATTAGAGAAAAGGTAGAAAATTGAGGATGTATCATAACGATTTAACAGAGATATTGATACGCGAATATCCCTAAAAAAAGGTAAATAAGAGATTGGATAATCAATTTACTTATTGATATCTTTAGTTAAAATCTGAGCTTGAGATTGTAAAACGGATAAAAAATTCTTAGTAGCAGGAGAGATATACTTTTCTTTATGATGAAAGTAACGAATGCCTCGGCTAAATTGAATATCATCAAAAGAAATCTCACATAAAAGGCCTGATTTTAACTCTTGTAAAATAGATAAGCGAGATAAAACAGAAATTCCTAATCCATGAATAACACCTTGCTTGATCCCCTCTAAGCTATTTATTTCCATTATATTTTTGATCTCTTTATTATTTTCTTTGATCCTGTCTAATAAAAAATCACGAGTGGCAGAGTGCTCTGGCTTGATCAGAAAAACTTCAGATTCAATATCAGAAAATCTGCAACGTTTCTTTTTGGCTAACCAATGTGTTGGAGAACAGATAAGCACGAGGGGATCGATAAGGAAAGTATCAAGATGATATTCAGTCGGATCTAAATAGATATGATCTGACATGATTAAAAACTCTAATTCTTGGGTATCAAGTTTATGGATAAGTTGTGTCGAACTGGAAATATCCATGCTGAGTTTTACGTCAGGATACTGTTCTCTAAATTGCGCCATAATTTGTGGTAATAGGTAAACACCAACAAAATGGCTAGCGCCAAACTTAATTTCACCTTTAGAGGGATCATCAAATTGTCGCATATGCTCAGAAGAGGATTTTACTAAATTAATAATCTGGGTTGCGTATTGTTGATATACCTTACCTTGAGGCGTTAAATAAAGCCGATTGTTGATCCTTTCGAACAATGTTGTTTGTAACTCCTCTTCCAATTTTCGAATTTTTATACTGACACTAGGCTGAGTGCAAAATAGGCGCTCTGCGGTTTCTGTCACATTAAAACCGTTAGCAAGTAATAGAAAGGCATCTAATTGGCTTAAATTCATATCAAAACCATAAATTATTTTTATAGTAATAATATATTAATACAATTATCTTTATACCTCAATATTTCTATACTGAATTTTCCTACCCTACATATTAAGAGGAATCGGTTATGGAAAAGACTGCGAAGCGAGATGATATCGCTAAACCAGCGCCATCATCACCAAAACAAAACGGTAATAAAATAACGTTAAAAACAATAGGAATACCTTTAGCTCTATTAGTATTGCTAGTTCTATTTTTTATGCCAACGCCAGATGGATTAAGTATTGAAGGGCAAAAAGCGATTGCTATTTTTTGCGCAGCGTTAATTTTATGGGTTTGTGGTTCTTTGCCTATTTATTTAACCTCGATGCTAGTCATTGTGTTATTACCAATAACAGGCACTGTAGCAAAAGAGAAAGTTGTTTTTGGGACGTTAGGTTATGACGTTATATGGTTGATGGTTTCAGCTTTTGTTTTAACTTCAGCGATGATCAAATCGAATATCGCCAGACGCTTTGCTTTATGGATGATCACAAACTTTGGTCAGACACCCAAAAAAGCATTATTTGTCCTGATATTAATTAACTTCTGTTTAGTTTTCTTTGTACCTTCAACAACAGCACGTGCGACATTAATGGTGCCGATTTGTATGATCTTATTAGAGATACATAAGGCGATCCCTGGAAAAAGCAATTACGGGAAATTAATGATGTTGCAAGGGGTACAGGCTGACGCTTTAGCAACATCCGGTGTTATGACAGGAACTGCTGCCAATATTATTGCGGTTGGATTTATTAATTCACAAGCAGGTGGTTCTATTGGTTATATGGATTGGCTAATTGCCTCTTTCCCATTGGCAATTGTTGGTATGACTATCTCCTTTTTTATTGGATTAAAATTATTTTCCTTCAAAGGAGAGGTGGATTTCGAAGGTTCACTGGGAAAATTAAAACAAGAACGCTCTCAGCTTGGTGCGCTTACTAAGAATGAGAAAAAAGCCATGTATATCTTTTTAATGGCAGTGTTCTTATGGGCAACCGAAAGCTATCACCAAGATATGTTTGGCTTCAAGATTAGCGTTTATATGACCGCTGTTATTGCTGCCATTCTTTGCCTGATGCCTCGTATTGGCTTATTAACGTGGAATGAAGCCAATATCAAATGGGATCTAATGATATTTGCAGCAGGTGCTTATGCGGCTGGTAACACCTTAGAATCTACAGAAGGCGCACAATGGCTAATTGGTAAAATGGTTTATGGGCTTGGGCTAGAAAATATGAGCACTACAATGGTTTATATTGTGGTTGTCTTTATCTGCAT
Organism: Proteus sp. G2669; assembly: GCF_009915245.1. Taxonomy (NCBI): domain Bacteria; kingdom Pseudomonadati; phylum Pseudomonadota; class Gammaproteobacteria; order Enterobacterales; family Morganellaceae; genus Proteus; species Proteus sp. G2669. The sequence continues at coordinate 49,639 of NZ_JAABLX010000025.1, forward strand.
GTATAGCCATTTAATTTTTACCAGTAAAACAGTAAAAACAACCATCTTAATTCCAGCCATTATTGCACTTGCTAAAACATTGGGCATGGATCCGGTTACATTGGCATTAGCTGCGTCATTTACACTGACTTATACCATTACCTTACCACCACATTCGAAAGTAAATACTATCTATTTCTCAAGCGGCTACTTTAGTGTGTTAGAGCAAATGAAATATGGATTAATTACTTGTTTTGTTGGGGCATCGGTAATTTCTATTGCGATATTTACTTGGTTCCAAATTCTTGGATATGGTCTTTAAACCATTAAATTAAGGAATAATAATGAGACTAATTTTATTAAGACACGGTGAAACCTTATGGAATATGGAATCGCGCTTACAAGGACATGCTAATTCATGTTTATCACCAAAAGGTATTAATCAAGCAATGGCGATAAAAGAGAGCATTAAATTGTTATCGCCAACTCGGATTATTACGTCAGATTTAGGCAGAACAGTACAAACCGCAGAGATTGTCGGTCATCCAGAAGCAGTTAAAGAACCGTTATTGCGTGAGCTAAATATGGGGGAATGGACAGGACAAAGAAAACCAGAACTTATAAGACACCATGCAGACAAATATAAAAATTGGCGAGCAGGTACATATACGCCACCTAAAGGCGAAAATTGGTTTGATTTTTGCGATCGTATTGGTGCGGCATTACAAGGATGGGTACGTAAAGAAGATAGTGATTTATTAGCTGTTGTGCATAGTGGTGTGATCCGCGCAGCTTGCAAAGTCTTTTTAAATCTATCTCCAGAGTTTTTATTACCTGCAACACCAGGAACAATAACAATATTAAATTTTGACTTAAATTCTGATAAAGCACCAAAATTAGAAGCTTATAATATTGGTTCCTATATGCCAGATAAGAATGTCGCTGATTAAGATTAATAAGAAGTGGTTTTCAAATTAATCGTTGTAATTGAGATTATGTAACTATCTAAAAAGCACTCCGATATTAAATCAGAGCAAGGGAAACCTTGCTCTTTTTTTGTCTATGACAATAAAGCCATACATTTTATAAATAATATTTTTTATTCTTTTTTCATTCAATTTGTAACTGATAGGTTAAGTCGGAATTTGTTCAAAAATAACACATTAAAGAGTTATTTTAATCAAATAGAATAAAAAGTAGCTTTTATTATTAAGAGGAAATAATACTTTTTTTTATTCACACCATATGCGTTATAAAATGAAATAAAAGATGTGTTTATTAATAAAAAATAGTATTTAACTTTTATTTTGATTTAACAATGTTGTATCAATATATGAAAATTTAAAATAATCAAAAATAAACTTCATTGATTAACTAATAAAGGGTTTGCTTGGTTTTAAATCCTGATTTAAATCAAAAAAATGAATATTATACCGCTATAACCAAAACTTGTTTATTATAAAAAACAATTAGATAATACTCACATACTGAGTTAATTAAGTGTTTTTTAATTAATTTGGTTTTATTAATAAAAATTAATCGGAGAAAAAAATGAGAAAAAGCTTACTTGCAACATTAATTGCTGCAGCGACTATCTTTGTCACTAATAATGCATTAGCAGCGGATGGTACTATTGATTTTACAGGGGAAATTATAGATAACGCATGTGAATTAGCTGCGGGTTCTGATGCTTTAAAAGTTAATTTAGGTACCGTCTCTAAAAAAGCATTACCAAGTACCGGAAGTACTGCCGCAGCGACAAAATTCACAATTAAATTAATTAATTGCCCTAAAACAGTGACCACTGCATCTGTTAAATTTGACGCAGATTCATATGTAGGTGATGACAGTGTTATTGCCCTGAAAAAAGAGTCGGGTGTAGCAACTGGAGTGGGTATTCAAATTACGGATGATGCGAATGTTGTAGTACCTTTATTTACAGCATCTAAAGCCTATCCATTAAAAGAAAATATTGAAAATAATTTAGATTTTAGAGCTCGTTATATTGCTAAAACAGATTCTGTTACTGCGGGTTTAGCAAATGGTAATGCAACATTTACTATTAACTATAACTAAATAAGATTAAATATAAATTAAGGTTTAAAAGGACTTGAACCTTATTATAAAAATACAGTGGTGATAATATGAAGTCTATTATTGTCTTTTTAATTTCTATTCTTTTTTTTATTAATCAATCTTCTGCTGGCGTTATTATTGGTGGAACTAGAGTTATTTATACAGAAGGGAATAAAAACGTTAGTATTAATGTTGAAAATCCAGATAAAATTCCCTATTTAATCCAGTCTTGGATAGATGATGTTAATGAAAATAAACAGTCAAAATTTACCATTACTCCACCTTTATTTAGATTAAATCCAGATAAGGCGAATACGCTGAGGATTTTTTTAACTGAAGGAAATTTGCCTAGTGATAAAGAGTCTCTATTTTGGCTAAATATAAAAACAATACCTGCTACAGAAAAAACAGAAAATTCATTGCAGATTGCTTTTAAGACTCAAATGAAATTAATTTACCGACCTGAAAATTTAAAAAAGGTGAATTTTGAGGAAGAGCAGAAAAAATTAATATGGTCAAAAGTTGGAAATAAAATCAGTGTGAATAATCCAACACCTTATTATTTTAATTTTCAGATGATTAATTTTAATGGGAAATCAGTAAATGATGTCTCTTATGTTGAACCTTTTTCAACAAAATCATTTGATATAAATGATGGTAATGAACATGGCACGATAAACTGGGAAGTTATTAATGATTATGGTGCTAGCGTTAACTTATCAGAAGTTAAAATATAATAAATTATAAATTTAGGTTTTAATATGAAAATTAGCAAAATATGTATTAGCCTAATTTTATATTTGGGCTATACGGCTTTATCATATGCGGAAAACGACAAGTCAGATAATATTTATTTTGATCCTGATTTCCTTGAATCGTCGGATAAAGAAAGTATCGATTTATCTCCTTTCGAAAATAACCAACAATTAGCGGGGAATTATTACGTTGATATTTATGTAAATACTAACTTGATTTTAACTAAAAATATTAGATTTGAAAAAAATAAAAACAACCAACTTATTCCCTGTTTATCAATGCAAGATCTTAATGATTTTGGTGTTAAAACAACGGATTATCCAAAACTGTATACAATGACTGATAGCTGTGTGAATTTATCTGCGATACCTGATGCTAAAAGTGAATTAGAATTTGATTCTCAAAGATTATATTTGAGTATTCCTCAAATTGCTTTATCTAAGGATCCTCGAGGGTATATAGATTTAAATAAGATAGATAATGGTATCACTGCACTTTTGCTTAATTATAGCTACAGTGGGTCGAGAAATTACGATCGCAAAGATAATAATTCAAGTGAAACGTCTCATTATATAAATTTAAGACCTGGATTGAACTTTGGACCGTGGCGATTGCGCAATTATACCACATGGTCAAATTCAGATAATCAATCAGGAAAGTGGAATACTGTTTACACTTATTTATCGCGTAATATAAATAAGATAAAAAGCCAATTAATGTTAGGTGATGGTGTTTCTCCATCTGCTATTTTTGATAGTGTGCCATTTAGAGGTGTTCAATTATCAACAGATGATGATATGTATCCTGAAAGTTTAAGAGGTTATGCTCCCGTTATTAGAGGTATTGCGCGCAGTAATGCCCAAATTACTATTAAGCAAAATGGATATATTATTTATCAGACAGAAGTCGCCGCAGGGCCTTTTGAGATTAATGATTTATATCCCACAGGGAGTAGTGGGGATTTATACGTCACGATAAAAGAATCTAATGGGAGTGAACAGCATCAAATCGTGCCATTTGCTTCTTTACCTGTTTTACAACGTGAAGGCTATTTATCTTATAGTGTGACGGGAGGTGAATATCGCTCTTATGATAAGAATGTGGATAAAACTAAGTTTGGGCAATTTACATTAATTTATGGCCTACCTTATGGAGTGACAACTTATGGTGGTAGTCAATTAAGCCAAGACTATCAATCTTATTCTTTGGGTGCAGGAAAAAACTTAGGTGTTTTTGGTGCAATATCTGTCGATATTACACATGCAAGTTCAGCTTTTGATAATGGTATTAAGCAGCAAGGGCAATCTTACCGTTTTAGATACAATAAAAATCTGAACGATGTGGGCACAAATATAGCGTTAGCGGGTTATCGTTATTCTACAAACGGTTTTTATAGCTTATCTGAAGTATTCGATAGTTTTCGACGTACAAATTATAGTCCAGAAGTTGAACGTCGCCGTAATCGTGCTGAAATTACGATTAATCAAAATTTAGGTGAAGGAAATGGTTCTTTAGCCATAGGCTATATAAAAGAAGATTACTGGAATAGTGATAAAAAAACGCAATCAGCAACGTTAGGCTATAACAATAGCTGGCAAGGTATCAGTTATGGGATGAACTATACCTATAATAAAAATACTAATCGTTACTCTTATGTGACGGGAGACAAAACACAAAGTGATGATGAACATCAATTCGCCTTTTCAGTAAGTGTACCTTTTAGTGTATTTGACGATACTTTCTATTATAACTTTAATACAAATAGTAGTAGTAACAATGCAAGTACAGGAAGTGTCGGAATTTCTGCGTCTCAGCTCAATAATCAATTAAATTGGAGCGCACAGCAAGGATTTACCAACCAAGATCAAGGATCTTCTGGAAATATCAATGCATCCTATAAAGGTCAACTAGGTGATATTACGGGGGGGTATAGTTATAGCAAAGATAACCATAATCTTTATTATGGGGTCAATGGTAGCGTAGTTGCTCACTCTGGAGGAATAGTCCTTGGACAACAACTGGGTGAAACGTCTGCAATTGTTGATATTCCCAATGCAGGTGATGTTGCGATACTAAACCAAGCGGGTGTCAAAACTAATAGCATGGGTTATGCATTAGTGCCTTACGTTACACCATATCGCAAGAATACCTTAGAAATTGATACATTAATGTTGCCTGAAAATACAGAAATGGAATTGACTAGCCAAACGATTTCACCTAGTCGAGGAGCTTTAGTCAAAGCTGATTTTTCTGCTAACGTAGGTTATCGCGTATTGATGACGGTTAATCTTGCAAATAAAAAACCAGTTCCATTTGGTGCTCAAGTTATTTTTAAAGATAACAGCCAATTGAATAGTATTGTTGGTAATGATGGAGAGGTTTATTTATCTGGGTTAGAACAACGCGGAAACTTAACTATTAAATACAACAATGAAACATGTCATGTAAATTATGATTTATCAGATGTTCTTGATTATTTAGGACTCTATAAAATCACTGTGACTTGTCAGTAGTAAATTTAAATAGCATTAAAGTTAATATATTAAACCCAGTTATTTCTTTTATAGCTGTCGATATTTGCTACGCGTAGGAAAGTGAAATGACTATATTAATAAGATTTTTTATTTTAATAACCAGTGTAATAATAAGTTTTCCTTTACTCGCTGGGGATACGGTTACTGTTAATTTTTCTGGAAATATTAGAGCAGCAACTTGTAATATTTCTGGAGGAAGTAATATTAATATTGATTTAAAAGAGATGCCTGCAAATTTATTTAAGACAACAAATTCGAGTTCGGTGTGGAATAATTTCACGATTAAATTAATTGATTGTTCACCTACAATAAATCAAGTAAAGCTAACATTTACCGGTACACCAGATAATGCTGATGTCGATAATTTATATAAAAATGAAGGAACTGCAAAGAATATTGCTGTGCAATTGCAGAATGAAAATAGTAATGGATTAATACCATTAGGCAATCAAAAATCACTGTATATCGCGGTTAATGGTCAGTCATCAGTGAATATTCCTTTAAGAACACGGGCATTTAGTAAGCTTGGAAATGCCACGCCAGGCACGGTATCTGCAAAGATTACAGCAACCATAGTTTATAGGTAGAGGCAGAACATTATGTATAAAATCATACACTTATCTTTATTGTTTTTATTTTCTCCTTTTGCAGTAGGAAGTGTTGTTAATATTAATGTTTATGGATCTGTGATTGCATCACCTTGTGAATTAGAAACAAAAAATTATTTGATTGATCTTAACAAAATAAATATTAGAAATATTAAAAACAATCAAAAATCAGATTGGGTTAATTTCTCTATAAAGTTTAAAAATTGCCCAATAACAACGAATAAAATCACAATGACCTTAAAAGGGATTGTTGATCCTAATTATCCAGAATATTTTATTAATAGTGGCACAGCAAAAAGTACGGCATTAAATATCGCGACACAATTAAATAAAAGTATTATAAAAAATAATGAAAAATTAATAGTGAACGTTAATCAGCAGACACACAATGCTGAATTTCCTTTATCGGCAAGAATTATAGGTTATGGAAGTAATATCACTGTGGGTTCATTTAAAAGTCATCTTGAATTTACGCTTCTTTATAATTAACGAATAATGAAGGAAATAAAAATGAGTCATATTTATCCTGCCTCAAAAATGATTGGAAAAAAAATAGCTTATTATAGAGTTATGAATGGGTACACTTTAAGTGAGCTGGCAGAAATAATTGGTATCAGTCAACAACAGCAATCAAGATATGAACGAGGTATTAATAGAGTTAGTTTGGATAGACTTTATCAATATGCTCGTGCTTTTGATATTTGTTTAAGTCAATTTTTTATTTTAGATGAAGAAGAACAAAAAGAGATGAAAACTAAAATAATAGATAAATTAGGAGATAAAAATGCGCCATGTAAACACTAAAACTATTCTTTTATTAAGTGGAGTCTTATTTTATTCAACATACACTTTTTCCGCTTGTATTCAAAATCCAAATCTAAGAAATATTAGAGTGGATATACCGAATAAAGTTTATTCAATTCAATATGATGATATGGGAACACGTGTATTAGATGAATTTCGTATAAATTATAAAAATGGACCTATAAATACATTTTCTGGTAACGATGGGCAATGTGGTAATGCAACAGTCTCAGGTACTTATATTAATGGTTGGGTGCCTAATGCTAATAAAATAGTGCAGACCAATATTCCTGGTATTGGTATACAAGTTAAACTACATGAGTTAGGACTGTTAAATTTAACTCATAGTAATATAGTAAATCCATCAGGAAATCATTATACAATAATAAATCCATACTGGACTGTTAAAATATTAAAAACAGGTAGAGTTACTGAATCAGGAAGTGTGAATTGGGGAATGCTTGCTAAAGTTGTACAAAATAATACATTACCTAGAAATACTACTTGGAATATATCATCATTATATTTGCCGTTAAATGCAATAAGAATAAACTCTTTAAAGTGTACAACTAAATCATCAAGTTATAATGTTAATATGGGCATTTGGTATGATACGCAATTTAAAAATATTGGTGATGTAAGTAAAGAGATAAGTATTCCTATTACATTAAGTTGTGCCGCCGGAACCAATATTAAAGCTACTGTAACGAGTAGTGCTGGATATATTGATGTAAATACAGGTAAATTAAAGTTATCGGGTACAAATCCAGCAACAGGAATTGGAATTCAGTTATTAGATAAAAATAATAATCCTATTAAATTAAATACTAAAAATAGTTTACAAAATCAGGTTGCATCTGGCGATTATATTTTTGGTTGGAAAGCGCGCTATATAAAAACAGGAAGCACTATAACACCAGGAAGTGCAAACTCAATTGCTACAGTAAATATTTTGTATGAATAATTAATGAGTGTATTTTTGATATTATCAATTTTATTTTTTGGAGATGTTATGAATAAAGAAATATCAAGATTAGTTGGCGCTAAAATTAGAGAATTAAGAATAACACACAGTATGAGTGGCAGTGAGTTTGGTGCTTTATTGGGAATAAGCCAGCAACATCAATCTCGTTTTGAAAATGGTGAGTCAAACATCCATGCAGAAAGTATTTATATTTTATCCTATCTTTTTGATGTTGATTTAAATTATTTTTTTGATGGCGTTCAACATACCGTTGAGAAAGATAAAATAGAGAATAAAAAAAGTCATTATCAATCAGAGTCAATTATCGCAAGTAACGATATCTGGCGTTAACTTTATAAGATGCCTAACAATAAACTAGGCATCTTATATTTGTTTTATTTAAGGCTATTTTTTTTAAATCTTACCAATATCCTAATACTTTCCACCATACACTACCCAACGTTATCCAAACAATAAGGTTAACTACACTCATCACAAAGCCAGCTTTCCACCATTCGCCCAATGTGGCGTAACCTGAACCAAAAATAATTGGCGCAGTACCAGTGCCGTAATGTGTTAATGACATCATTAATGAAGATGAGAACGCCAAAATAAGCCCTAATAACATTGGTGGTGCGCCAAGGGCTAAGCCTGCGGCATAGAAAGCGGCAAACATTGCGGTAATATGCGCGGTGGTACTGGCAAAAAAGTAGTGAGAATAAACATAAATTAGTACCAGTAATATCATGCCACTGACCCAACTTATTCCCATACTATCAATACTTGCCCCTACGCTGAGTGACAACCATTTAATCAATCCTAATTTTCCTAAGAAGGATGCCATCATTACTAAGGCAGAGAACCAAACAACGGTATCCCATGCACCTTTGTTTTTTAAAATATCATCCCAATTTAAAACACCTGTACATAATAAAATCGATAAGCCAATAAATGCGGCTGTTGTGGCATTAACACTAAATCCATCACCAAATAACAATGCAGGTACACCCGCCCACATAATTAATAATAAGGCGAAGACTGCAAGGGTTATTTTTTCAGGTAACGAAATAGGGCCTAATTGTGCTAAACGCTCTTTAGCAAAATGTGGAGCATTCGGGGTGCTGGTTATTTCAGGTTTATAAAGAAGGTAGATAACAATTGGCATTAATATTAATGAAACGATAGCGGGCACAAACGCAGCAATTGCCCACATAGACCAACTAAGTTCATGTGTAGGGTCAGTTTCACTGATAATTAAACTCACAATAAGTGGGTTAGGAGCTGTTGCCGTAATAAACATGGCAGAAGTAATTGGATTTATATTGTAGTTCACTAAAGAGAGGTAACGACCTATTTTTCCACTTGTGCCATCTTCTGCTTTAGAGTTAAAACTGTCTGAAATTGAACGCATAATTGGGTGAATAATACCGCCACCCCGTGCGGTATTACTGGGCGTTACTGGCGCTAATATTGTTTCGGCAATGGCTAATGAATAGGCTATTCCAATCGTTTTTTTACCAAATAACGAAATAAAATAATAACCAATTCTGGCACCAAGCCCAGTTTTATTTAGGCTCATAGAGACCATAATGGAAATACCAATTAACCAGATAAGATCATTGGAAAAACCACTTAATGCATCACCGATAGCAGCTTTAGTTGAATTAGGGTTAGTGACACCTGTAACAGCCACTAATGCGATAGCAATAATAGAAACAGCACCGATAGGAAGTGCTTTACCAATAATAGCAGCGATAGTACCAACAAAAAGGGCTAATAAATGCCAAGCATTGGGATCAACGCCTTCTGGAACGGGAATAAAAAACCAGATAATAAGGGTAATAGAAATAGCGATTAAGGTAGGTATGGGTCGTAATGGAGTTAATTTGTTCATCAGGTTATTCCATTAGGTTGCAGGTTAAATAAATAATCGGAAGTAAAAATAAAGCTAATAAGTATTTTTATTAAGGATGATCTTATTAACATATTATTAAATATTCATTGATTAATGTCATAAAAATAAAATTATTTATTAACTTGTTTTTAAAATAAGTTTTTTTATGTAACTTGATGTTATTAATATGCAAAGTAATTATCTATCTTTATGTTTTATATTAAATTTTACTAAATCAATCAAAATTTAATAATAAAAACAAATTTCAGTGATAGGTGGTAATAAAATTAAATTATGGTAAGTGAATTAATTCAATGTCACATTTGTAATATTAATTTAATTGGTTTTTTTTGAATTATGATATTATTTTAGGTCGTCTTTATTTTATTACCCCATGTGATTATAATGTTATTAACAAAAGTTGAATAATGGAAAATAGTAATTACAATTATTTTCTCCATAACATCAATAACTGAAACAATTCAGCTTAATATGTAAAATAACCTAATGGGTGATACACAATGAAGTATGATTTAAATGACCTCTACTATTTTGTGAAAGTCGTTGAGTTTGGTGGTTTCTCTCAAGCGGCTGAAACATTAGGAATACCTAAATCTAAGCTGAGTCGCCGTATTGCTGATTTAGAACAAAAGCTCAATGTTTCTTTAATATATCGTTCTACGCGACAATTTCATGTCACCAAAATTGGGCAAACTTTTTATCAACAATGTAAAAATGTGGTTGCTGAAGCTGAGATTGCGGAAGAGGTTATTTGTTCAGCACAAGGGCATCCTCATGGCACAATTAAACTCTCTTGTCCTGTCGCATTATTACAAATATATATTCAAGATATTTTGGTCGATTTTATGGAAAAATATCCGGATATTAATATTCAGATATTAGCCATTAATCGCCCAGTTGATGTGATTAGTGAAGGCCTTGATCTTGCATTACGAGTCAGAGCATTGCCGCTAGATGATTCAGGTTTAACAATGAAAATTCTAGGTTATTCTCGGCGAGTGTTAGTTGCTAGCCCATTGTTATTTCAAGGGAGAGAGATCCCCAATTCCCCCGAACAACTTACAGATTATCCCATTTTGGCAAATAGCGAACATTCCCAGCATTATACACTCACACTCACTCATGAAGATGGTGCGGTTTCTACACAACATGTTATGCCTAAATTAGCCACAACCGATGTTTTGACTCTTTATAAAGCAACATTAAAGGGATTGGGAATAACAAGATTACCCTTAAGTGTGGTTGAAAAAGAGTTACAGGATGGCAAGTTAATTGAGGTATTGCCATCTTGGCGTTTTCCTAAAGATGTGGTTCATGCTGTTTATCCATCAAGAAAAGGGCTATTACCTGCAATCCAAGTCTTGTTGGAATACCTTGCTGATAATATGTCACCAATGAAAGAGTAAGATTGATATAAAAACGGCTCCGAATAGAATAGGGAGCCGTTTGATTTCATTGTTTTTGTATAAAATAAAAACGTTATTCGTTAGATATACGACCAAATTTACCTTGGTTAAAATCATCAATGGCTTGTCTGATTTGAGCTTCGCTATTCATTACAAAAGGGCCATAACCTACAATAGGTTCATTAATAGGCTCACCACTGAGATATAAGATAACGGCATCTTCAATGGCTTCAAGATTAACAGAGCCTCCTTCATTATCTAAAATAACCAAATCTCCAGTTTGTAATTGGGTTTGATTATCAAGATAAACACTGCCATGTAAAACCACTAAACCAACATAACGATCTTTTTTCGTTAGTAATGTGGTCGATTTTGCACTCTTTAATTGAATATCCCATACATCAACAGGCGAAAAGGTTTTTGCTGCGCCTTTCGTATCGTGATAATCCCCTGCAATAACGCGAAGCAGCCCTGCATTATCAGATAAAGGCAATACAGGGATCGCACTTTCTTTCAGTAATTGATAACCAGCAGGTGCTGATTTGGCATCTGATGGGAGATTAACCCATAATTGCACCATATCTAATACACCACCTTCTTTGGTAAAAGCATCAGAATGGTATTCTTGATGCAAAATACCCGATGCCGCAGTCATCCATTGGACATCTCCGGGACCAATAACACCGCCTTCACCCGTTGAATCATGATGTGCAACCTCACCTTTGTAAACGATGGTCACTGTTTCAAATCCACGGTGAGGATGTTCACCTACCCCTCGGTTATGGCCTTGAGATGCAGGAAAATCAGTAGGCCCAGCTCGGTCTAATAGTAAAAATGGATTTAAATATTTACCATGGTTGCTATAACTAAAGAGTGAACGAACATGAAAGCCATCACCAACCCAATGTTGACGAGGTGCTTTATAAATACCAATAATCTTTTTCATCATAATGTTCCTATAAAATTTCTATAGGTGTATTTTAAAGTGATTAATATATTTAAGTAGTATTAAAAATAGATTTCATTATTCTGAATATAGAACAATAATAATATGTTTCAGTGTTCTATTTTTGGAATAGTGTTTATCATAATTGACTCTACCGATATTTTAATTAATTGACTATTGTTTATTACAACGAGGGGAAACGATATAAAGATATCATTTTTTAATATTTCTCCTTAACTTAGTTAATAATCAATATTTATTAATTAAAAGGAATAAATAAATGAGCACTCCCGCAAATTTTAATGGTCAGCGCCCTGTAATTAATCCAGAAGATGCTGTTATGTTATTAATTGATCACCAAAGTGGTTTATTCCAAACTGTTGGTGATATGCCAATGACTGAATTACGAGCGCGTGCTTCAGTATTAGCAAAAATAGCAACATTAGCTAACATACCTGTTATTACAACAGCTTCTGTACCACAAGGCCCTAATGGCCCATTAATTCCTGAAATTCACCAAAATGCACCGCATGCAAAATATATTGCACGTAAAGGTGAAATTAATGCTTGGGATAATCCAGAGTTTGTTGAAGCCGTTAAAGCAACAGGCAAAAAGCAATTAATTATTGCTGGTACTATTACGAGTGTTTGTATGGCATTCTCTGCAATTAGTGCCGTTGCTGAAGGTTATCAAGTCTTTGCAGTGATTGATGCATCAGGTACTTACAGTAAAATGGCTGAAGAAATTACCTTAGCTCGTATCGTTCAAGCAGGGGTTGTACCAATGGATACCGCGGCAGTTGCTTCTGAAATTCAGAAGACATGGAATCGTGATGATGCAGCACAATGGGCGCAAGCATACACCCAAATTTTCCCAGCTTATCAATTATTAATTGAAAGCTATAGCAAAGCTCAAGATGTATTAAAAAATAACGAGATATTAGATTCTCAGCGTTAATTAATTCTCAACTCTCTTTGTACTTTATATTATCTGTGTTTAAAAATGCCTATAAAGTATTTTCTTTATGGGCATTATTTTATAAAAAATAGATTAGGAAATTATAATGAAATTTATTTTATCTACCGTATTATCTTCATTATTACTTGTGCCAGCAGTACAAGCTAATGAATATAAGCTTGAACCAACGCATACTAAGGCAATGTTTTATATTGATCATTTTGGGACTTCAACTAACAGTGGTGGTTTCTATGAAATTGAAGGTGATTTAACATACTCACCAGAAAAGAATATAGGAAAAATAAACGTTTCTATTCCAGTTAAAACACTAAATACGGGATTAACGGCATTTGATAATCATGTGAAAAGTGCAGATATCTTAGATGCAGATAAATACCCAACAATTCAGTTTTCTTCAACAAAATGGTATTTCTCTGATAATAAACCCACATCCATTGAAGGGCTATTAACGATGAAAGGAAAAACATTGCCAGTTAAATTAACAACAACCAAGTTTAATTGTTATGAAAGCCCTGTGTTTAATGCGCCAGTCTGTGGTGGTGATTTTAAAACAACCATTAAACGTTCAGATTGGGGGGTGGATTTTTTGGTCAAAGAAGGGATGGCGGATAATATGACATTAAAAATTCAAGTTGAAGCTATTAAGCAATAAATTAAGTCATATTTTATTTTTATTTTATAGAAAAGGCCTTATTAAATATGAGGCCTTTCCTGTTTTTATATAATAATAAATATAATTTAAGTTAGGCGTTAAATTCTAAAAATAGAGTTAAAAGAGAGTTTATTTTTAATCGTTGATAATAATGATTTAATGTTGTATGTTATCGAAATGTTGCTTTACTTTTATTTCCTATTGTTTTATATGATTTTTATCACTATTGTTTTGTTTATTATCCGTTAAATTTTACCTTTCTATTTTTGGTTTTATCTCTGAATTAATAAACTTTCCTCATCATAATTTATTTAATAAATATCATCCGATTAAATAAAAATTTTTTACAATAAATAAGTGTGACTTCAATCACTCTACATTTCGATATTTCTTCAGTATGTTTATACGCAGAGATTCAAAATTAATAAATCAGACATTTATTTATATTGCTTAACAGTTTAAGCAAATAGGCTTCTTATTATCAAAAAAACGAAATGCAAATAGATATGTGCTGTTACATATATTAAATGCGTTAAGGATATCATAATGATCCATGCTTTTATTAAAAAAGGGAGCTTTCAGGATTCAGTTAGCCTGATGATTATTTCCCGAAAATTAAGTGAAGCCCCAGAGGTGGAAGAAATTTCCGTCATGATGGGAACACCAGCGAATAAATCTCTTCTTGATGTCACCGGCTTTTGGCATGACATGTTTAACGAAGCAACGCCGAATGACATTTGTGTTTCGATTAAAGCAGAATCAGACGATCCTGCCATTATCGATATGATTTCTACTGCTTTAGAAGAAGCATTAGCTGAAATTGCAAGTGGCCAGAAAGGCGGTAACAAATTAACGACAGTACGTAGCTGGCGTACCGCTAAACAAAAAAGCACTAATGCCAATATGTTACTTATCTCTATTGCTGGTGAATATGCCGCGGAATTGGCTGACACGGGCTTAGAAGATGGTTGTAACGTCATGCTGTTCTCTGACAACGTCTCTATTGCAGATGAAAAAGCACTAAAAGAAAAAGCAGCAGCAAAAGGTCTGATTGTGATGGGGCCTGACTGTGGTACTGCAAATATTGCAGGTGCACCTCTTGCTTTCGCTAACATTGCACCTAAAGGCTCTATTGGTATTGTTGGCGCATCAGGTACGGGTATTCAAGAAATTACCTCTCAAATCGTTTTACAACGCCAAGGTATTTCTCATTCAATTGGCCTAGGTGGTCGTGATTTAACAGAGCAAATTGGTGGTATCAGTGCAATTACTGCTATCAATATGCTAGCGGCAGATCCTAATACGCGTGTTATTGCTTTTGTTTCTAAGCCACCAGCGCCAGCGGTTCGCCAAAAAATTATTGCTGAAATGAAACGCCATAATAAACCGATTGTGGCGCAATTCTTAGGAACAACACCTGAGAAATTCCAAGACGACAATATCTATTTTACTCGCACGTTAGATGAAACGGCGCGCATTGCGGCTGAACTAGCGCGTGTTGAAGATATCGCAGCGGAATTACCAAAAGTTACAGGTAAGAAAATCATTGGTCTTTATGCCGGTGGTACGCTAGCGGCTGAATGCGCCATGTTGTTATCTGAAAAACTTAATGTTGAAGTCGATAACGAGCATAAACAAGGCACAATGCTAGATGCTGATGGTCACAAAATCATCGATATGGGTGATGATTTTTATACACAGGGTAAACCACACCCAATGATTGACCCATCTACACGTAACAAATTTATCAGTGAGCTAAGCAATAAAACAGAAGCTGGCGTGTTACTGGTTGATTTTGTTATTGGTTATGGTGCAACTCAAGATCCTGCCGGTGCGTTAATTCAAGAAATCAAAAAACTGAATGAAAAACGTGGCGAAGCCAATCCATTAATCACCATCGCAACCATTACTGGTACTGAAGACGATCCGCAAAACCGTAGCGAACAGCAAAAACAGCTAAAAGAAGCGGGCATTATTGTCATGGATACGTTGCCAGAAGCGGTTTTATTAGCAAAAGAATTAATCCAGCCACATCCAGCAGAAGCACATGCTGAAGTGTCACCACTGCTTAACGGGATCTCCGTGATCAACGCCGGTCTACGTAGTTTTGCAGATGATCTGCAATCAAGTGGGACTCCTGTTGTGCATTATCAGTGGGCACCTGTCGCAGGTGGTAATAAAAAACTGGCTGAAATATTAAAGAAATTGAAATAAGGAATTGCAGATATGTATTCAACTATCGAACAAGCGAATGAAGCAGTTATCGAACGTATCCGTGAAGCCCGTCCTCACTGGTGTGATGTTAACTTAGCAAAAGAAGTTGTACCGGCTTTAGAAACAGGCAAAAAATTACTTCATGCAGGTCCTCCTGTAACTTGGGGTGAAATGAGTGGTCCTGTTCGCGGTGCATGTATCGGTGCTTCTTTATTTGAAGGCTGGGCAGAAACTGAAGAACAAGCATTAGCGATGTTAGAAGCGGGTGAAATTGAGTTTATTCCTTGCCACAACGTAAATGCAGTAGGCCCAATGGGCGGTATTACTTCTGCTCATATGCCAATGCTAGTTATCAAAAACCACATTCATGGTAACTACGCTTACTGCAACATGAACGAAGGCATCGGCAAAGTGATGCGTTTTGGTGCTTACGGCCCAGATGTGCAAGAGCGTCTACATTGGATGCAAAATAGCTTAGCACCAGTATTAAAAGCCGCAATAGCAACGTTTGAAGATGGTATCGATCTGACTGCAATTATGGGGCAGGCAATTACTATGGGTGATGAATTCCACCAACGTAATATCGCAGCTTCAGCCCTGTTACTGCGTCAATTAGCTCCAGTATTAAGTACATTAGATTTTGAAGATGCTGAAATCACAAAAGTGACTAAATTCCTGAGCATTACAGATCAGTTCTTCCTGAACTTAGCAATGGCTTACTGTAAAGCTGCGATGGATGCAGGTGCTCAAATCAAACAAGGCACTATCGTTACCGTTATGACCCGTAATGGTAGCAACTTTGGTATCAAAATCAGTGGAATGGGTGACCAATGGTTTACGGCCCCAGTAAATACACCACAAGGTCTGTTCTTCTCTGGTTTTAGTCAAGCAGATGCAAACCCAGATATCGGTGACAGTGCGATTACTGAAACTTTCGGTATTGGTGGCGCAGCAATGGTTGCAGCTCCGGGTGTAACACGCTTTGTTGGTGCATCAGGTGGTATGGATGCAGCACGTGAAGTGACTGAAGAAATGGCTGAGATCTACCTTGCTCGTAACATGATGTTGCAAATTCCAACTTGGGATTTCCAAGGTGCATGTTTAGGATTAGATGCTCGTCGCGTTGTTGAAACGGGCATTACCCCGCTGATTAATACGGGTATTGCACATAAAGAGCCGGGTGTTGGCCAGATTGGTGCAGGTACTGTACGCGCACCTTTAGGTTGCTTTGAAAAAGCGATTGTTGCATTGGCAGAAGAATTAGGCATCGACGCTTAATCGTGCTTTGTAACGATTAATCACAGCAATAAAGGGGGCATTATGCAAATTCAAGCACTTCAAACCAGCCAGCATATCACTGATTTTGAAGGTGAGATTAAATGTGTGGGCATTTATGACCATGCTTTGAATTTCATTTGCCCTCAACAACGCTTAATCACTTTTCATCGCGAAGGGAGAGGATTAAGCCCGATGGGATGGTTATTGAAACAAGATGATTTCGATTATTTTGCTAAACAGTGCCATCCCTCGGTCATGATGAGTCTAAAAGATCATCAAGCAATACTTGCAAATAAACTCACTCTACTCGCAGGTCAGAGTGAAAATTTACGTTTACAAGATAAAGCGGAACTAGATTTGCGTTGGTTAGAAAGTTTTTTTTCTCTACTCTCACCCTCAATTGCAACAGGGTTATATGGACCATTAAAAAATTATCGCCAAATCGCGCAACTCAGTGAAATTAAGTTATTAATTAAGCTATTTCATAATCAGTTAGTGGGCAATGCTGTTAACTGGGCCATTTTTACAGGGAAAGGCCCAGGATTAACGCCAAGTTCAGATGATATGCTAGTGGGAATGTTATTTGCACATTATTTAGCAGAGCCAGAAAAAAAACTTAATTATTTTTTTAATAACACACCTCCTTTATCTGAATTGACCACCGTTGTCAGTAAGCATTATTTGGAATATGCCACCCAGGGAATATTTTCTACCTATCTCATTCAACTAGGTAAAAAAATAAAGAATAAAGAGATTATTTTTAAGGATATGTTGGAAATACTCTCTATTGGTCATCATTCCGGTGCAGATACATTACTGGGATTATGGATTGGTTACCAAACTAAAAAACAACAACAGCATATTGATTAAATTTCTTTAATAAAAGAATTTATATAAACATTCGGATACGGATAATTATGAAAACAATTGTTATTGCTTTAGGCGGAAATGCATTATTGCAACGCGGAGAAGTTTTGTCTGCTGAGAATCAATATAAAAATATTGAATTAATGTCAGAGACAATTAATAAGTTAGCAAAAGAGTACCGTGTTGTATTAGTACACGGCAATGGGCCTCAAGTTGGATTGCTTGCACTACAAAACCTGGCATATCAAGATGTTCCTGCATATCCGTTGGATATTCTAGTGGCTGAAAGCCAAGGTATGATTGGTTATATGATGATGCAAAAAATTAATCAAAATAACCCAGATCAAGCTATTACAACGGTAATGACGCGAGTTTCTGTTGATATTAATGATGAAGCATTTAACGATCCAAGTAAATTTATTGGCCCTATTTATGATGAAGCTGATAAAGAAGAATTAATTGCGAAGTATCAATGGACATTTAAGCAAGATGGTAAACATTACCGCCGTGTTGTGCCATCACCAACACCGAAAAAGATTATTGATATCGAAGCGGTAAGACTTTTATTAGATAAAGGCCATGTTGTTATTTGTGGTGGCGGTGGCGGTATTCCAGTTAACAACACAAATAATGAATTTATTGGTAGTGAAGCGGTTATTGATAAAGATTTAACAGCGGCTTTAATTTCTCGTGAATTAAATGCAGAACACTTTGTTATTTTAACAGAGGCTGATGCTATTTATAAAAATTGGGGTACACCAGAACAAGCCGCAATTCGTGAAGCAACACCAGAAGAACTTGCACCAATGGCTGTCGCTGATGGTGCAATGGGACCAAAAATTATGGCGGTGAGTGATTTTGTTAATGCAACTGGGCAACAAGCACATATTGGTGCATTACAAAATATTCAACAAGTTATTGAAGGTCAGTCTGGCACTTTAATTTATAAGTCTTAATAAAAATTCTTTCAGGAGCGTCATTATGAACGATGCACAAGTGAATGAGAAAGGCAAAGTCCCTTATTGGGTCAAACTGACCATTATCTTCTTCTTTGGTTGGATTGCACTTTATGGTAGCCGCGCCATTGTCGGCCCATTAATGGTAAATATTGGTGCTGAGTTTGATCTTACTAAAGCTCAACTTGGTTCTATCATGAGTATTTTCTTTATCGGATATACGGCACTCAATATTCCATCAGGCATGATTGGTGACTATTTAGGTAAGAAAAAAGTATTAGTAACTGGGGTTGTGCTCTTTGGTGGATTCACCATTATTGCGGGGATGATGCCAACTTACGTGACCTTTATGTTTGCATGGGTCATGGTGGGGATCTTCCAAGGATTCTATTATGGCCCTCAGTATGGTTTATCTTCAGAAGCGATACCGAAACATCGTATTACGCTAGGTAGTGCGATTATCAATAGTGGTATGGCATTTGGTCTGTCTATTGGTTATTACATCTCAAGTATTTCTGTTGGTGAGATGGGAATGAGCTGGCGTGCGCCGTTCTATATTATTGGTGTCCCTATTATCATCATTGGTTTGGTGATGTTATGGATCATTAAAGATAAACCAAAAGCACAATCTGCGACAGAAGCTGGAGCACCAAAACAGAAAGTTAAACTGACATTTAAAGATTTATTTGGTAATCGCAATATCAACCTTGCGTATGTCACTATCTTCTGTTCAATCTATGGCTTCTTTGTACTAGTTACTTGGTTACCGTACTATTTAGAAACTGAACGTGGAATTACAGGGACACAAATTTCAACTATTGCATCATTAATGCCATGGTTTGCTATTCCTGGTTCACTTATTTTTAGCTGGGTTTCAGATAAAATTGGTCGTCGTAAACCTGTATTACTGATCATGTTACCGTTGTCATTAGTCGCTATTTTGGCTGTACCAATGTCAGAATCAATGCCTGTGTTAATTGGTGCACTGATCCTTTACGGTATTGTAGGTAAAATCAGTACAAACCCAGTATTAGTTGCTGTAGTTGCTGATAACTCACCGCGTCATGCGTTAGGTACATCGTTTGGTGTTTATAACTGTATCGGTATGTTAGGTTCTGTTTTTGCGCCAACACTAACGGGTTTCTTATCAGATAAAACAGGAAGTATGGACTCAGGTTTCTACTTTGCCGCTATTCTGATTTGTATTGGTATTGTGGCAAGCCTCTTTATTAAAGAAAGCAACAATAATAATGAAGAAGCAAAAGCATAGTTATCTATTCAGATAGTTACTGAATTAGCAGCAAAAGGGCAAACTTCGGTTTGCCCTTTTAATTTAAAGGATCGTAAAACGATTGCACGCTGGGATGATTTTGCTTAAATAATTCCACTAAATAACTGACTACCGCACCTTTTTTATCTTCACACCACGCTAAAGAAAGTGGTGAATTATGACGACGATTCCTTACTTCCTTGGCAATTAGTTGCCCACTATCAATAAGAGGTTTGCATAAACTTAATGGTAAAAATCCGATACCGACGCCTTTTAAATGACAGGCTAATTTGGTGTGTAAATCAGGTACGCGAATTTCGTGCTGACCAGATAAGCGCCATGCTGTGCGTTTAGAAAGATGGCGAGATGTATCTTCGACGTTAACCGCAGAATACATGCGCATTTGGTCATCACTTAATACGCCACTGATATTGGCTAAAGGATGATTAGGTGCAACAACAAATTGCCATTGAATTTCACCCATCGCACAAATGTTAATATTATTCTTAAGGGATTCATTCCCCGTAACGCCAATAGCAAAATGATAATCTTCGTTAATAAGTGCATCCCAAACACCCATATAAACTTGGCGAGTAATATGAAATTGCGTTGAAGGAAAACGTTGATGAAGGCAAGCCAGCATACTGGCAACCGCAGTGCGATCATAAAGAAGATTATTTATGACAATATTCACTTGATGTTCGACACCTGCATTCATTTGCTGAAGTTCCACCGGCATTGATTCTAACCATACAATCCATTGACGGCATTTTTCTAATAAATATTCACCAGCAGGGGTTAACGTTACGGTTCTGGTTGTACGATTAAAAAGTTGAGTGCCGATATTTTCTTCTAATGTTTTAATTCGATAACTAATGGCTGCGGATGTTTTATGAAGCATATCAGCTGCTTTGGTAAAACTTTGGCAATCGGCGACCTGTATAAAAGTACGGATCATTTCTTGGTCTAACATATCTTTTGTCCTGGTAATAAGAGAGGCAAAATTTCAGCAGATAATGCTGAACTAAAAAAAGCAAACAAAGCAAAGCTTACCTATTTTTTCTAAGGTCTATACTGCAAAGTAAGACAACTTCTTATCGTGTTAATGGATGTTATTATTATTGGCTTGATACTGTGTACCGTATGAAGTTTTGATTATTTATAGATAAGCGATAAAGCATACTAACAAAAATTTCATCGGATGATGGGCGCAAATAAGAATATCTATATTCCATTTGTGTGATTGCTTTCACGTTTCACTCATCCTTTTACCGATGAAGTTAAGATATCAGTAAAAGGTGGTGAAAGTCAGGATAAAAAATCTTCAATAAGAGGTAAAAAAGAGATCAGGCTATTTTAAATGGGTAAGTAAAAAAGAGTAGATGAGTTAAATTAAGCGCAAAATGAAACGCGGTCGAAACCCAAAGCCGACCACTCCACATCCAAGCCAAACCATAAATAATCCCTGCCAACGAAGCGAAAACAACTAACAATATTCCTCCTGCAATATGCGCAAGGCCAAAAATTATGGCCGCAATTAATAGTGCAACATAAGGAGGAAGATAACGTGATAAGGTTTGTTGAATAACACCTCTAAATAAAGCTTCTTCAGCAAGAGAGACAAAAAAGATATTTGCCAAAATAAATGCAGGTAACCAATGTGGTAAATGAAGCTCAATGGCTAATCCCCCTAATTTTACGGCAATAAGTAACAATGCAGGAATAGCGATAATCAACATTATCCATTGTAATTTATTCGCTTTTTTTAATGGAGGACAGACAAAAAGGGTGGGAATGAAAATGAGAAAAATAAAGGGTATCAATGCTTTATCCGCATTGAAATAAAACGTAAAAGGGACGCTTTTTACTCCTATAGAGGTGTGTGAAAGGTAACGTAAATTGTTAAAGCCAGGAATAAGATGAAAGGCTAAGCCACTAGCAATGATAATAAGAGCAAGAATGATAATTGCCCGAAGCAGTGGTTGTGTTTTATAACGGGAATAAGCAAACGTTAATAACAGAATACTAAAGATAATCGGCAAGGCTTGCCATGTAATAATGCCTGTTATAAATGCGCTAAGTGCGGTGACTGCAAGTGTAATAAGTGCAAGTATGCGATTAAAACCTAAAAATAATAAAGAAGCAGCGAGAAGTAGCCAAGTGATCATAATTATAGATATTCAGAATGAAAAGGGGCGTTAGGGTAAAAGATAGCTACCATTTAGGCTATCATAATGAATAAAAAATACAGAAATCAGACCTCTTGATTAAGAATGTTATTAATTAATAATTTGATTTTATTATAAAAATAATGAAATTTACTTTTAGTCTAAAATCAAAACAATTGTTTAATTATTATGTTGATAATCAATATCTGATATTAAATTAGTATGAGTAATCGGATAAAAGTGAATATATAAAAATGCCGATAATGTGGATATCGGCATGTTTGTTTGTCTTGAATTCGCTTATTTTTGACTAAATAGTGTAAAAATTAAACGTAAAAATAGCGAATAACATGAAAGAAAATAGGGGCCGCAAAACAGAGTGAATCCATTCTATCCATCATGCCACCATGGCCTTCTATCATTGTGCCAAAGTCTTTTACACCACTGTCTCTTTTTATCGCTGACATACATAGACCACCGGCAAACCCCGCCAATGTAATGACTAAAGAGAGTAAAAAGGCTGCCCACCATGAGAAGGGCGTTGCCCACCACAACATCATACCAATCAGGCTGGCAGAAATAATGCCACCAAAAAATCCTTCGACTGTTTTATTTGGGCTTAATTTAGGCACGATAGGATGTTTGCCAAATAATTTACCAAAGACATATTGGAGTACGTCAGAAACTTGTACCACAATCATTAAAAAGAGCAGTAAGTTGATATTACGGCCTTCAAAACCTTCAATAGGTAACATTAATAGTGCAGGCGCATAACTTAGACAATAAATGGCTATCATCACACTCCATTGTACTTTTGCCATACGCTCTAAGAAATGACGGGTATCACCTGAAAGTGCCATGCGTGTTGGGATTAATAAAAAGGCGTAAACAGGAATGAATACTGCCATTAAATTATACCACTGCACACCAACGAGAATGTATTGGATAGGCAAGATCACGAAGAAACACCAAAACAAGGCTTCATGATCGCCTCGATGTGTTGGGGTTAATGTAATGAGTTCACGAAGAGCAAGCCATGAAATAATAGTAAACAGTACCACTGAGCCAATTGCACCAATACCGATTGCAACACCCGCAATAATGCACATTACCCACCAAGCATTGATCCTTGAGTTAAGGTTAGTAATTGTTGATGTAGGGCCTTTAATTGCTGCAAGAATAGCGCCAATAATGCTGGCAACAATTAAGAAAGAGAAGAGTCCGATAAATATCCAGAGGACTTCATTATTAATACGTTCCATTGTGTAACTCCTCTAACGCACTTTTGGCTCTTATCAGAAACTCTTGTTTACTTTCATTTTCATGAGTAGGCACTATGGGAGCGCCAAAAATTGCACTACAAATAACGGGAACAACTAAGCGAGAGCCTTTAGGGAGTACCCGATTTAAGTTTTCAAGATAAATAGGGACTAATTGAACATTCGGATTTTTACGAGAAAGATGCCAAAGCCCCGCTTTAAAATCTTGAATAGATTCGCCATTGCCTCTAGTGCCCTCTGGGAAAATGATTAGAGATTCACCTTGGTCTAAAATATCTTGCATGATAGCTAGTGCATTTACTTTATTCGATGTTGATGATGCAGTTTCGTCCGTTGATTGTTCAAGTATTTTTTCGCATAGGTGACTTTCTTCAGTAATATTCATTTTAGCAGCATGGCGAGGGATAAGGATTGCCCTAAAAATACGGCGAGATAAATAACGACGTAGGCGATTTTTATTCCAGTAATCCTCAGCGGCAACGGGATGTACATAAGGACGAATATCAGGCGCAAGGCAAGACCAAATTACCAAACCATCTAAATGGCTAGAGTGGTTAGCGTAATAAATACAAGGTGTATCTTTCGCTATCGGAGACGTTTGTTTGGCCCGAATTCCCGTTAGAAAACGACAGATAGAGACTAATACGGATGACACCACTTTTGCGTCTAAAGCAAGTTTTCCATTTTTCATTAATCAGACACCTTGTGCTAAATCCCGTAAAATTCGACGGGTTCTGAAAATTGTGGTTAGCGTTGAACCTAAAATAATAATCCATAATGCGATAAAAAAGAGCCATACTCCCCAAAGGTTAGGAATAAAAGCAGCAATTACAGCAATTGAAGTGAGTAAAGCCATTCGGTGTTGTTTAGCCATAGGGCCTGTAAAGTGTTGTTCTAATCCACAACTCCCACCTAACACACGAACATAAGCAGTCATTACTGCAAAAAAAGCACCTACCCAACCTAAAGTAATAGCCATTGAAAAGTCGTTGGATAAACCATAACCGATACCTAAAATGATCAGTGTATCTGCAATTCTGTCTGGTAATTCATTATAAACCGCTCCAACAGGGCTTTTCATTCCGCCTTCAATCGCAACCATGCCATCTAATAAGTTACAAATAAGGCGACCTTGGATCATTAAAGCACCAAGGATCAATAAGAACGAGCGTAATAAGCCATGAGAATAAGAAAGGGCAAAAAAGAGTGATAGGGCAGCAAGCAATGCAAATACAATGCTAAACACCGAAATACCGTTGGGCGTAGCCCCTTTTTGCTGTAAATAGCGACTTGACTTTGTTGCCCAGTTTGTTTGTCTTGCTTTTATAGGACGGCGATTTTTATCTTGATTATTCATTTTTCTTTGTAAAAAAGCGAGTTAGGAGGGGATAGCATAAGGCTATTTGGTCAAGGTGAGAATAAGAATAAACGTATAAGTTTATCTTATATTTCAAAAGTGAATATTTATCCCATCTTATGATGCTCAAATCAAGACTATAAATAAGTATCAATAAATATTTACTTTTCTAGGGGTTAATACTTATTTGATGGTAGTGCATTATACTTACTTGCTATATTCATTTAATGATTATCTTTATTAGAGTGTTATTGAGTAGAAATGATAAATAATGTATTACATTAATTAAACTATAAAAAGAATAAATTTCTTAAGTAAAAGGGAGTATAAAGGATAATACTTATTATTCTTTCTTATTTTACGACTAAATTTACGACAATTTAAATACGTTAATTAGAATATTCTTATTAATAAAATTTCGTTTAAATCGAAAGTTAAATCGCAAAAACAATCTCTAAATGAACATAAGAAAAAGAGACCAGGATCCATTTTGTATTATTTTTTAATCATTAATAATTTCTATCGTAAAATAAGAATAAAAGAAAATGGAAATTTAAAATAAGAATGTTCATATTTATAAAAAGTAAAAAATGATTTATATCAAATGAAATGCTTCATGTATTCTTATATTGCATGGTTAATAAAAAATAGTCATTATAGTGATTGATAATAGCGATTATGAAAATAAAATATACGAATGTTTTAAATCGAAATTAAACGAACCATAATGAAAGGGTGGCATCAAAATAAGTTGCCGCCCCTTCTATCGTAGAATGGAGTCTAACGTATTAATTATTCCCATATTAGGTGCAAATCATCCCAAATAGAATATTTTAGAAGTATAGGTTTCTCTCATTAATAATAGATAATGAAAATTAAACAGGTCATATCGTTATATCTTTAGATAATACAACCTATTGATAAATAAAAATCACTTGAGGAAATTAGTTTATTCTTAAGTCATATTTCTTAAAGAAATCATATTCTTGTACTAATTGTGGTAGTGATCTTATTTTCAATTTTGTATACATATTTGAGCGATGTACTTCAACTGTACGAGGTGATAGCGAAAGTTTTTCTGCCGCTTCTTTGCTCGTATTTCCCTCAAGGATCATTTCCATAACTTCTTTTTCTCTATTTGATAACTTACCAAACTTATCTTTTAAAGATATATATGTTCGGAATTGCTCAACTTCACTTTCATAATGAAGGAATGATTCTGAGACAATATTAAGAAGTTCATTTACATTTAAAGGGCGAGTTAAATATTCAAAAGCACCTGATTTAAATGCACTACGACAACTCTCAATAGAACTATCCCCAGAAATAATAATAACCGGGATGATGTTTTTCAATTTGTTGAGTTCTTTAATCAGTGCAATTGATGGTGCCGCACTGCTTTTTGTATTAATGATGATGCACTCTTTATGTGCTCCTTTTGTTGAAGAAAAATAGTATTTCAAGAAAGCCTGTTCGTTTGAATAGGTTTTCACATTAGCAGCTAAAGAAGAAAGAACAGCTTTAAGTTGAACTTTTGTACTGTCATCTTCAAATGTGATTAAGTGGATTATTGATTCCATATGTTGCTCCTGGTTTTACTCAGCTCGTTCACTAAAAGTGAATGAGTAACGAAATTTGACTAATTTATAAATTTTTTATGTAGGGTAACATTCACGTAACGGAGCCATATTCAGAATATATCAAATTAAAAATGATTAATACTTCTGTATTATATTATAGATAAAATATCAGAACTTTGTTTTGTTTCAATATTTGTATTTTAAAGATAAGAATAATTTATTTCTATAATGGATGTTCGAATAACTATTATTAATTGTAACTAAGTTTTTTACCGTAAGTGATTTTAACTATATTAAACACACTCAATAAGTAAAAAAAATAATATATCTAGGTGTCTATTAGCGAGGAAATTAATAGTTATATTTAGTTACAATAAAATTCCCTTTGTGGCTTTTTGACTTTACTTCTTGTAAAATAGCACTTTATTTATACCTATTCCTTTTAATAAACCAATCGAGCCAATACTATGGCGTCACTGAAAGATGTAGCTCGACTTGCATCCGTTTCTTTGATGACAGTCTCAAGAGCGATTAATAACCCTGAGTTATTAAAACCAGAAACACTGAAACAAGTCCAAAGTGCTATTGATCAACTTAACTATGTTCCAGATTATTCTGCACGAAAAATCCGTGGACAAGGAACAAAAGTTTCCTCAATTGGCGTTTTAGCAATTGATACCGCAACGACACCATTTTCTGTTGAAATGATTTTATCTATTGAACAAACAGCAAGAGAATTTGGATGGAGTTCATTTGTGGTCAATTTGACTGCACAAGATTGTTATGAAAATGCTATTTGGCAGCTTTTAGCCCAGCGCCCAGATGGGATCATCTACACGACAATGGGATTACGTGAAATTTCTGTGCATGAAAAATTGCATGATAAGAATCTAGTGTTAGCGAACTGTTTGGATAAGGCACGCTCTTTTCCAACTTATATTCCAGATGATTATCATGGGCAATATTATGCAATGAAAAAAGTCATTGAAAAGGGATATCGTCATCCTTTGTGCTTCTATATACCTGAAGAATCGGTTGCGGGGCCTATTCGCCGTAAAGCGGTTGAAGATGCTTGGCAAGAAGCTGGACTACCATTAGCGCATTTACGCCAATATACGATGATGTTTGGTGATGAGCATTATCGTGATGTGATTGAAATATTGAAAAAGCATTGCACTCATCAAAAAGCAGATTTTGATATTCTGATTTGTGGTAATGACCGTATTGCTTTTTTGGCTTATCAAGTCTTGTTGTCTATGGGATTGCGTATTCCAGATCAGGTTGCTGTTTTAGGATATGACAATATGATTGGTATAGGAGATCTGTTTTATCCTCCATTAACAACGGTTCAACTACCTCATTATGAATTAGGTAAAGAAGCAACATTACATATTATTCAAGAACGAAATCATCAAAATACAGTACACGTACCTTGCCAATTAGTTGAACGTGAGTCGTTATAAGGACTCACGTTTTATCATCATTCAAATAGAATGAATGTTTTTAAAATTAGCCGATATGATTTAATCGCCAATATTCACCTGATAACAATATTGCTTCACCACTCATTGCAAAAAGGCGTAAAGAGCGTGCGTCTTGTGGCGCATAATATCGACTACTTAATGTATATTCACCTTGATTAACAAAGACTTCTATTGATGAACGATCAATGAATATGCGCAAGTTTAATTGACAGCCTTCAGGTAATGGAATACTGCGAGCACCACTGATATTGTATTGAGGATAATGACGATTAAGCACTAAACGATTTGATTGATTATCTACAAAAAGCTCAAGCCCTTCACCTAGCCATAAGCCAAATTTTTCGGCTTGGCTGTCTAAAGACCATGTTAAATCGAGTTCGATAGCTGATGTGTTATCAATTAACTCTATAGATTGATGGCTTAATGTAAGAGGTTTAATGGTGTTTTTTTCTTGGCGTAATGATTCAACTTCTTTGACTGGCACCATACGTAAACGGTTTTTGCTCTTATCAAAGGTAATTTCGCGAGGTAATGTGAAGCAACCAGACCAAAACTCCGCTTTTGATGGCATGGGTGAATTCCACATATCCATCCAGCCCATAGAAACACGACGACCATCAGGAGTCATAAATGATTGGGGGGCATAATAATCATGGCCATTATCTAACTCAACAAAGTGACCTTGTGGTTTAAAAGGTTGGCTTGGTGACCATTGACCGATTAATGCGCCAGCTTGAAAGAGGTTCCGGTATTGATAACCTTCTGCGCGTTTTCCTTGGGGCGAAAAGACAATCGCGAATTGATTGTCTTGGCTGATCGGGAAGAAGTCAGGGCACTCCCACATATAGACGTTTTTATCGTCAGTTTTTCCCAAAATAGTGTAATCGTTGCTCCACTGTTTTCCTTCTTCAAATAAGGTTTCACTAGAAAAAAGTAAAACTTGCCCTTGATCTTTTTCATCTCTGGCACCGACAACCATCCACCATTTCCCGTCTTGATACCACACTTTAGGATCACGAAAATGCATATAACCTTTAGGAGGTTCTAAAACGATCCCTTTTTTCTCAAAATGAATACCGTCTTCACTGATAGCCACACATTGTGCTTCATAAATTTGGCTATCATCACCTTCTTCGCCTAACCAATTATGACCAGTATAAAAAAGGTAGAGTTTACCGTCATGACTAATAGCTGAACCTGAAAAACAACCACTTTTATCGTAATCACCACCAGGAGCTAACGCAATCGGCTGATGTTGCCAGTGGATCATATCGGTGCTTGTGGCATGTCCCCAATGCATTGGACCCCAATCTTGAGAATAAGGATGGTGCTGATAAAAAGCATGATATAAACCATCATGATAAATAAGACCATTAGGATCATTTAACCACCCCGCAGGTGCAGCTAAATGAAATTGGGGATAAAAAGTATTACCTCGCTTTTCAATCAAGGTATTTAAGGCATTTGTTGATTGTTCTAAACGGTGTTTCATATCATTATCCTTATTATATTTTCAGTGTCGTTAGCCCACGTTTTTAGGTTATAAAAGAATAAAAAAACAGATTAAACTATACGTTTCCCTTCTTTGTTAACGATAACATTAGAGGGCAAAAAAACACTTTTCATAAGATTGACTTTATCATAATATCTCATTATGTTAACGTTATCAGAGTGGATTTACGAGCAATATCTTCCTTTAATCGTTATGAATAGTTATAAAAACAGAATATAGTGAAGAAAAATAATTGCTTATCTTCAGGAGAGATTATGAAAGTCTGGTCTTTAGGTGATGCTGTTGTTGACCTGATCCCATTGCAAAATATGCAATATGAAGCATGTGCTGGTGGCGCGCCTGTCAATGTTGCTGCGGGTGTTGCTAAACTTGGTCAACAAAGTGGTTTTATTGGGCGTGTGGGTGAAGATGCGTTCGGCCATTTTATGCAAAAAACATTGTTTGATCTGGGGGTTGATACTCGAGCAATGGAATTTGATGAGTTTCACCGTACCAGTACAGTTCTTGTCTCTTTACAAGAAAATGGTGAACGTGATTTTACTTTCTTAGTCGCTGAATCTGCAGATCAATTTTTAACAGAAAAATCTTTACCAGCGTTCGAAAAAGATATTTTGCATTTTTGCTCTTTAGCATTAGTGAATCCCATTTGTCGCTCAACTTTGGATACAGCGATTAAGAGTATTAAAGAGACGGATTCATTGCTGAGTTTTGATATTAACTTACGCCCTCAAATGTGGCGTGATCACGAAGAAATGCGCGAAGTTATCGATAATTATGCGCATAAAGCCGACATATTAAAATTATCAGAAGATGAACTTACGTGGATGACACAAGAAGTGACATTGAATAATGCCCTTAAAAAATTAGAAGGTTATCCCGCGCGTTTAAAAGTGATCACTCAAGGCTCTAAAGGATGTTTAGTGTTAACACCAAATACTCAAGTTGCATTTAGTGCTTTTACCGTTGAGTGTATTGATACTACGGGAGCAGGGGATGCCTTTATGTCTGGTTTGTTGGCGGCACTTGCAGAATATGGTTTTGCTGAAGATGAACAATACTTATCAAGAATAGTGACGCAAGCGGCTGCTTGTGGTGCTTTGGCCACAACTCAAAAAGGGGCGATAGCAGCGGCACCAAGTCGTAAAAAATTACATGATTTTGTTCAACAACAACCTCCTTTGCATGTTCGGGAGATTTTCTGATAGCTCACTGATTTTTTCTGGTTGTGGTTTTTACCACGCTTTTCTCTTAATGGTATTTCCTTACCCTCCATTAATACTGGTTTTTCTCGAAGCCATTATTAGTGGAGATTTTTTTATCTTTTCGATTAGACGCTTCTATTTTTTATCAATCAATCAGCGATGTTGATCATATTGTTCTGTTTGTTTTAAGCGTATGATATTAAAACATATCAACTTTTATTGATGGAACATTAAATGTGGGCTCAATCGGGCGCAGTATTAGCCATTTTTTCTTATATTCTTTGGGGTATCACTCCTCTGTTTTATCGGCTTTTACCGGGTGCCCAACCATTAGAAATGTTAGCCCAGCGTCTAATTTGGTCTATTCCTTTATTATTGCTAGTGCGGCTTTTTATCAAGAATAGAACTCAATGGTGTGCGGTTTTCCAAGATAAACGTTCTGTTTTTATGTGTTTATTTAGCTCAATGGCAATGGCGGTTTCTTGGTGTACTTTTACCTATGCATTAACGCATCAACAAGTATTAGAAGCGAGCTTAGGGTATTTTATTAATCCACTTTTCTCGATTTTATTAGGTGTCATTTTTCTGAAAGAAAAGCTTAATCCTGCAGAAAAGTGGGCGGTTACTTTAATTTGTGCGGGGGTGGGATACCAGCTGTGGATGTACGGGGAATTACCAGTGCTGGCTATTATGATGGGAGGCGCATTTGCTGTATATGGATTAATTCGTAAATTTATTCGTTTTGATGTCATAACCTCTTTATTTATGGAAACTCTTTGGCTAATGCCATTAGCAATAGGCGCGACCATTTGGTTGTTTATGACAGATAAAAGCGCGTTACCTTCTGCAGATAATCTGACTCGTTTTTATTATGTTTTAACTGCACCTGTTACCATCTTGCCATTATTGTTTTTTACGGCAGCCGTGAAACGAACTACGCTAACAGTTATTGGACTAGCGCAATATATAGAACCTACTATTCAATTTTTACTGGCTGTTTTCTTATTTCATGAAGCTTTTGATGAAGTTAAAGGTGTCAGCTTTTCTCTAATTTGGCTGGGGCTTTTATGCTGTATCTTGGCACTTATTCGAAAACGTCTTAATTATCTAAAAATCCAAAAAGGAAAACGCAGCCAAATTTTGTAATGGTTTTCTTTCTTTGAGTGATTATTTTTGCCTGCCTATTTTTCTATCAAGTAAAATCCGTTATGCTACTCAAAGGCAATCGTTTGCGTCATTGTATTTTTTATAAATAGTGAGGATGAAGAATGACTGTGTTGGGTACGGCTCTTACAGCTAATGCAACAAAGGTAATGCTATTAGGTGCAGGTGAATTAGGCAAAGAAGTCGCGATAGAATGCCAACGCTTGGGAATTGAAGTGATTGCCGTTGATCGCTATCTCAATGCACCCGCGATGCATATTGCACATCGCCATCATGTGGTGAATATGCTTGATAGCAATGCATTAAAGCTCATTATTGAACAAGAGCAACCTGATTTTATTGTTCCTGAAATTGAGGCGATAGCAACCTCGTTATTGGTTGAATTAGAACAAAAAGGGCAAAAAGTTGTTCCTTGTGCCCGCGCTGTAAAGCTCACAATGGATAGAGAGGGTATCCGTCGTTTAGCTTCAGAAACATTACTTTTACCAACATCAAATTATCAATTTGTTGATGATGAAGTGAATTTTAAAAAAGCCGCTTTAGACATCGGTTTTCCTTGTATTGTCAAACCTGTTATGAGCTCGTCGGGGAAAGGGCAAAGTGTTATCCGTAGTGAAAATGATTTAGTACATGCTTGGGCCTATTCTCAAGAGGGCGGACGAGCAGGAAAAGGGCGTGTTATCGTTGAAAAAATGATCCCGTTTGATTTTGAAATTACTTTACTGACTATTCATGCTGTTGATGGTATCCATTTTTGTGCTCCCATTGGTCATCGGCAAGAAAAAGGAGATTACCGTGAGTCATGGCAACCTCAAAAAATGAGTGATATAGCCCTTGCTAAAGCAGAACATATTGCAAGTAAAGTGGTAGAAAATTTAGGTGGGTACGGCTTATTTGGCGTAGAGTTGTTTGTTCAAGGTGATGAGGTATTCTTTAATGAAGTCTCACCTCGCCCTCATGATACGGGATTGGTGACACTAATTTCTCAAGACTTATCAGAGTTTGCGCTTCATGTTCGTGCTTTTTTAGGCTATCCCATTGGTGGAATTCGCCAATTAGGCCCTTGTGCATCAGCGGTTATTTTACCAGAGCTTTATAGTACGAATATTGTGTATTCTGGTATTGAAAAAGCGTTGAAGGCGAACCGTCAAATTCGCCTTTTCGCCAAGCCTGAAATCGCAGGCTCTCGCCGTTTAGGTGTTGTACTTGCCCATGCTGATACAATAAAACACGCGCTTGATGAAGCCAAAGAAGGCGCTCAAGCCATTGTTGTGGGTGATGCTAAATAATTTTATATCATTAGTTATCCATTTTACTGCTAAGTGAACACTATCAGCTTAGCGGTAAAAATCCGGCTTTAATAAAATAGTCTTTTGCATAAGGGGATAAAATTTCCTGATATAAACTATAAGCTTGTGAATGGATGAGTGTTGCACAATAGTGTGCTGTGACATTAAAAGGTTTTGGAATAGTGAATGTTTTTAGTTCAGGAAATTCACTTAATTGTGTTTGATAGTGCTGGTAACCAATAAAGGCATCGGCTTGATGAGTTGTAATTAAGTAATGGGCTGCCATTCTACCTTTAGGAATAGTAAGTGAATGTTC
Source organism: Proteus sp. G2669 (assembly GCF_009915245.1). NCBI lineage: Bacteria > Pseudomonadati > Pseudomonadota > Gammaproteobacteria > Enterobacterales > Morganellaceae > Proteus > Proteus sp. G2669. The sequence goes on from NZ_JAABLX010000025.1 coordinate 83,196, forward strand.
ACCGCCAACTAAAGAGAGCGCTCTTATTTTTAATGTCTGGCTTAAATCAGGATCAATTTGTGCAATATTATCAAAAAGCTGCCAACTATAATCACCTGATGGATCAGATTTTGGTGTGGATATCGCTAATTTTAATGCGGTATTTGATAATACAGTAAGCCAAGTATCCAGCTCATTAATATCATTACGACGAGTTGTAATGCAAAGTTGATTTGCAATAAAAGGGGCATATTGTAGTGCTAAACCTTTATCGATTAATTGCTGTGGATTATTTTTATCAGCAGAAAGAAATAAATGACAAACTTCTCCTTGTTCAATTCGTTGGCGTAATAATCCTGCAGGCCCAAATGTAAGTGCCCACTTTTCACCAGTTTTTTGCTGATAATGCTCAATAAAAGCAGGTAGCGTTGCTTTTAAGCTACCTGCTGCAAAAAGGGAAAATGTCATTGTGTTATATCCTACTCTTTCCCTTGATATTGAGTACGATAGAATTTTTGATACCAATCATTAGCCGCTTTTTGCATATCAATATCGCTAAATTTTTCAGGATATAGTTTTTTTGCCATCCACAACTCACCAATTGCCATGGCTTCTGGCATTGGGTATCCCCATGCTTTTGCATATTCAGGCATTAAATAAATGCGATTATTTTTAACAGCATTAATGACTTGCCAACGTGTATCTTGTTTTATTTCATCCACAACTTGTGGGTATCTGTCTTGAACAAAGATAACTTCAGGATCCCATGCAATAACTTGTTCAAGAGAAACTTGTTTATATCCTTTGACGGTTGATGCCGCAACATTGAATGCGCCAGCGTGCTCCATCATCAAGCCTGTATACTTACCTGAACCATAAGTAGTTAAGTCTGGGTTTGCCATGTAAGCCCGCACTCGTTGCTCTTTAGGAATATCTTGTAAGCGCTGACTTACTTGCTCACGTTGTTTAAAAGTATCATTTACTAAGGTTTTTGCATTTTCTGATTTATTGACGATATCCCCAATCAACAAAATGCCTTCTTTTAGCCCTTCGTTATAGGCTTGTTCTTCGTTTTGTAATGTTGGATTGAGTGTTGATTTATCTTCATTAGCTTCTTTGCGTAATGAAATCGCCACAACAGGAATACCAAGAGCAGAGATCTTATCGATCATCTCTTTTGGGGCGTAATTGGTTACAAAAACAACTTGAGGTTGTAGCTTTACTAAGCTTTCAGCATCAAAACTGGTGAGATCGCCCACTTTTGGGGTGTTTTCCAGTGAGGGCGCTAATTGTGCATAGCCATCACCTAATTGTTGTTTCCAGTTAGACATTACACCAACAACTTTATCTGTAGCATCAAGTTGAACTAGTAAATTCAGTGTTTGATGTTGTAAAACCACCGTTCTTTCTATTTTATCTGGAATGGTCACGGTGCGACCAATTTGGTCTACGATTTGTCTGTCTGCGTAAGAGAAGGAAGAAAGGGAGAGTATGCCAATACCTAATAAACAGTGCTGTAATAAAGCTTTCATAGTCATAAACCTAAGTTAATATCGCTATATAATAAAATATACAGCTAAAAATATACAGCAAGTATTATTTTTGCTCAAACTTTAATCATATAAGGTAGTTAATTAATTTTATAAGCTTAATTTTTTACTCAACCCTTGAAACTTGCTTATCTATCCCCACTTTTTACTCATATTGATTTTTTTTCGCCAAATTAGGATTAATTGAGGTAAAAATGAGTATGAAAGGTCAGGAAACAAGAGGATTTCAGTCAGAAGTTAAACAACTTCTTCAATTAATGATCCATTCTCTTTACTCCAATAAAGAAATTTTCCTTCGCGAATTGATTTCGAACGCATCAGATGCGGCTGATAAATTGCGTTTCCGTGCATTATCAGATGCAGCACTTTATGAAAATAACGGTGAATTGCATGTGCGCATTTCCACTGATAAAGAGAACCGAACTCTGACTATCAGTGATAATGGTATTGGTATGACTCGTGATGAAGTCATTGATAATCTAGGTACTATCGCAAAATCAGGTACCAAATCATTCTTAGAATCTATCGGACAAGATCAAGCTAAAGATAGCCAGTTAATTGGTCAGTTTGGTGTGGGATTCTATTCAGCTTTTATCGTTGCAGATAAAGTGACTGTGCGCACTCGTGCTGCGGGTGAAACAGCCGATAAAGGCGTTTTCTGGGAGTCTGAAGGTGAAGGTGATTATACCGTTGCTGATATTGAAAAAGCGGATCGCGGTACTGAAATAACGCTTCATTTGCGTGAAGGCGAAGATGAGTATTTAGATGATTGGCGTCTACGTAGCATTATTAGTAAATATTCTGACCATATTTCTTTGCCTGTTGAAATTGAAACGAAAAATGAAGAAGACGGCACAGTAACGTGGGAAAAAATTAATAAGGCGCAAGCGCTGTGGACTCGTAATAAAGCTGAAGTAAGTGATGATGAGTATAAAGAGTTTTATAAGCATATCTCTCATGACTTTGCTGATCCATTAAGCTGGGTACACAACCGCGTTGAAGGTAAACAAGAATACACAAGTTTATTATATGTGCCTTCAAAAGCGCCTTGGGATTTATGGAATCGTGAACAGCGCCATGGTTTAAAACTGTATGTACAGCGTGTTTTTATTATGGATGAAGCTGAGCAGTTTATGCCTAATTACCTACGTTTTATTCGTGGGTTAGTTGATTCTAATGATTTACCACTAAACGTTTCGCGTGAAATTCTACAAGACAGCTCTGTTACACGTAACTTACGTAGTGCATTAACTAAACGTGCATTACAAATGTTACAAAAACTGGCTGAGAATAAGCCTGAAGAGTATCAAGCATTCTGGAAAGAGTTTGGTTTAGTCTTAAAAGAAGGCCCAGCAGAAGACTCATCTAACATTGAAACTATTGCTAAGTTACTGCGTTTTGCATCAACACATAACGACAGTGATGCTCAAACGGTTTCATTGGAAGATTATGTTAGCCGCATGGTGGAAGGTCAGGAAAAAATCTATTACATCACCGCTGATAGCTACGCTGCTGCGAAAAATAGCCCTCATTTAGAGCTGTTCCGCAAAAAAGGTATCGAAGTATTACTGTTATCAGATCGTATTGATGAATGGATGATGAATTATCTGACAGAGTTTGATGGCAAGTCATTCCAATCTGTCAGTAAAGCAGATGAATCTCTTGATAAACTGGCTGATGAAGAAAAACAAGCTGAACAAGAAGAAACAGATAAACAATTAGCACCTTTCGTTGAGCGCATTAAAACTTTGTTGGGCGACAGAGTTAAAGAGGTGAAATTAACACACCGCTTGACAGATACCCCTGCGATTGTGACAACCAGTGCGGATGAAATGACCACACAAATGGCGAAATTGTTTGCAGCAGCAGGACAAGAAGTGCCAGAAGTAAAATATAACTTTGAGCTAAATCCAAATCATCCATTAGTGAAACAAACAGCCGAGTTAACGGATGACGCTTTATTTGCTGATTGGGTTAATTTATTACTCGATCAGGCATTATTTGCTGAAAGAGGCTCTTTGGAAGATCCAAACCAGTTTATTCGCTTAGTGAATCAACTTTTAGTTCAAAAAGCGTAACTGTTTTCGTTTTCAAACATTTAAACCACGTTTCTCTGAAAAGAGAGCGTGGTTTTTTCTTTTTCGACAAAAATAAAATGCAATCGCTACCGTGATTTCTTGAGCGATGACCTCACAAAATGGTATGGTAATGCGTTTTCGAGTTTAAATATAAAAAATTAAATGCAAGGGGATTTACGCGATGCGTATCATTCTGCTAGGCGCTCCAGGCGCTGGTAAAGGCACTCAGGCTCAATTCATTAAAGAAAACTATGGTATCCCACAGATTTCAACTGGTGATATGTTACGTGCGGCAGTAAGTGCAGGTACAGAACTAGGACTGAAAGCAAAAGCACTGATGGACAATGGTCAGTTAGTTACTGATGAATTAGTTATTGCGTTAGTTAAAGAGCGCATCAAACAAGACGATTGCCGTAATGGTTTCTTGTTGGATGGGTTCCCAAGAACAATTCCGCAAGCTGATGCAATGAAAGAAGCAGGGATCAATGTGGATTTCGTACTGGAATTCGCAGTACCAGATGACATCATTGTAGAACGTATTATTGGCCGTCGTGTTCACGCACCATCAGGTCGTGTTTATCATGTGAAATTTAATCCACCTAAAGTGGAAAATCGTGATGACGTGACAGGTGAAGAGTTAACAACACGTAAAGATGACCAAGAAGAAACCGTTCGTAAACGTTTAGTTGAGTATCATACTCAAACGGCACCGTTAGTTTCTTATTATCAGAATGAAGCTAAAGCAAGCAATGCAAAATACTTCAAAGTTGATGGTACACAAAAAGTTAGCGAAATTAATGCTGAACTGAAAAGTATCCTTGGCTAATTTGTCATCGCTATGATTAATCCCGGTTGAGCCGGGATTTTTTTTACCTTATTTAACCGGTATAAAATAAGTTAAAAAATTCGATCCAATAAATTGACAAGCACAATTCATTATTTTCCTTTATTCTTCTACCCTTTGGTTATCCTAATAAAAATAACTCTAAGGAGTCATGGTATGAATCATGCTAAGTATGGCGTTCTTCTCGTTAATCTTGGTACACCTGATGCGCCGAAAACGGGTGCTGTCCGACGTTATTTAGCACAATTTCTTAGCGATCCTCGTGTTGTTGATGTTTCTCCTTTAATTTGGAAACCAATATTACAGGGCGCGATATTGCCGTTTCGTTCTCCTAAAGTAGCAAAACTTTATCAACAAATATGGATGAAAGAAGGTTCCCCTCTGTTAGTTTATAGTCGCGCCCAACAACGCGCGCTTGCTCAGCGATTACCTAATATACCTGTGGAATTAGGGATGTGTTATGGCAATCCATCGCTAAATGAAGGGATTGAAAAACTGTTACAACAAGGTGTTGAGAACCTTATTTTGTTACCACTTTATCCTCAATACTCTTGTTCTACCTCTGCCGCGGTATTTGATGGTGTAAGCAAAATATTGAAAGGGATGCGCACTATTCCATCCTTAAATTTTATTCGTAGCTACCCTGAACATCCGCTTTATATCAAAGCACTTGTTACCTCTATTGAGAAGAGCTTTCAGCAATATGGAAAACCTGATCGTTTAATTCTCTCTTTCCATGGTATTCCAGAGCGATTTATTAAAACAGGGGATATTTATTATGATGAATGTTGCCTTACAACTGAAAAGCTTAAAGAACAATTAGAAATACAATTAGGCTACCCTAAAGAGCAGGTCATGTTGACATTCCAATCACGTTTCGGACGTGAGCCTTGGTTATCACCTTATACTGATAAAACAATGGAAAAGTTGGGAAGTGAAGGTGTTAAACACGTTCAAGTTGTATGCCCAGGCTTTTCATCTGATTGTTTGGAAACATTAGAAGAAATTAACGAACAGAACCGTGAATTCTTTATTCATGGAGGGGGAAAACAGTATGAATATATCCCTGCATTAAATGATGATCCTGGGCATATTGACTTGCTAGAGGTGATGATCCGTGAGATATGCAAAAAATAATTACTGAATTCTATAAATAAAATTATCGGATTTGATGATATATTAATTTGATCATATTTCAGTTATATATAAACTTATCTTTTCTCATTTTTTAAGTGTTTTAGTGTTAATCACTAAAATGCTGATAAACGGACACTGCATTACATAAATTTAGGCAGGAAAATGAATAGTAAGCTTTCAAAACCACAATCTTCAGAAATTGATAAAGGGAATTTTGATGACTTTTATCTAAAACAGAACGATGAAATCGATCTTTTTGAATTATTTTCTGTTATTTATAAATCAAAATTTGTCATTATTGGTATCACGTTATTATTTGCTATCGTTGGCTTTACTGTTGCAAGTTTTTTACCCCAAAAATGGACAAGCCAAGCTGCAATTACCAAGCCAATGCTCGATGAAATGAAGCAACTAAGAGCGACATTGACTGAACTAAGCCTAGTGGATGTTGATACGGGTGTTAATGGTTCTTCCGTTTATCAAAAATTTATCAATAACTATAACTCTCGTGTTTTGCGTGAAGAGTATTTGATAAGCACAGATTATTACAAAAGCTTGTTGGCTAAAATGGAAGAGCCAACGCCACTCGATAAACGTAAATTAATTGAAGAAATCGTAACGAAAGATATTAATTTAAAAGCTTCAGATGATAAAAACAGTGAAGAAGAGTTTAGTGGCGAAATTAATCTAAGCTTTACGGCACCAACCTCAGAAGAGGCTTACGATTTACTTTCAGGCTATATTCGTTTTATTTCCACCAAAGTACGTATGGAAGTGAAAGACGAGATTGATGATCAAATTGAACGTAAATTAAGCTTTGCTCAAAAAGCGTATGAAATGGATTTAGAACGTATTGCTAATGCACGTAATGTAAATGTTCAACGCTTAAAATATGCGTTAGAGATTGCTAATGCGGCAGGAGTAAAAAAACCAATTTCAAGTGAAGGCGCACAAATTAAAGATGACCCTGATTACTCTATTGCCATGGGTTCTGATGCGTTAAGTAGTAAATTGGCTATCACAGAAGCTATCACTGATCCAACAACAGTGAGTGCTGATCTGAAAAACCGTTTATATAACATGAAGCAGTTAGAAAAAGTGAAATTAGATGAGCTTCAATTTGTACCATTCAAATATATGTTGAAGCCTTATGAACCCACTAAAAAAGATGCGCCTAAACGTGCTCTGATTTTAGTCGGTGCTGCTTTTGTTGGTTTTATCCTTTCTGTAATGGGTGTTTTACTGAGCTATATGGCAAGAAGCCGTCGTAAAGCTGCATAAAAATATCGCCAAATAAGTAGGTGTACAGACGTACACCTACTGTCTCTCCCATAATATTGTGTTAACATTGCGCATCTTTTTTAGCTGTGTAGCATCGTTCACAATGAAATTCCCTGGCAAACGAAAATCCAAACACTATTTTCCCGTTAGTTTACGAGATCCTTTACTACAACCCATCATCAATATGACGGAGAGCGAATCTTCGCGCGCCTATATTGTCGGCATTGACCAAACATTGGTGGATATCGAAGCGAAAGTTGATGAGGCATTTATTACCCGTTATAACTTGAGTCAGGGACACTCTCTAGTTATTGAAGATGATGTCGCAGAAGCGCTTTATCGTGAATTAACAGATAATAACTTAATCACTCACGAATTTGCGGGTGGCACTATTGGTAATACACTGCATAATTACTCTGTATTGGCTGATGACCGTTCTGTGTTATTAGGTACTATGTGTAATAACATTCAGATTGGTAGCTATGCTTATCGCTATTTATGTAACACGTCTAGCCGCACTGATTTGAATTATCTTCAAGGTGTTGATGGTGCTATTGGGCGCTGTTTTACGCTGATCACAGAAAATGGTGAACGTACTTTTGCAATTAGCCCAGGCCAAATGAACCAACTTCAGCCTAAGAGTATTCCAGAAGAGGTGATTGCAGAAGCTTCTGCATTGGTTTTAACCGCTTATTTAGTGCGTTGTAAACCTGGTGAGCCAATGCCTTTGGCTACCATGAAAGCGATTGAATATGCGAAAAAGTATGACGTACCCGTAGTGCTTACATTAGGTACTAAATATGTTATTGCAGATGATCCACAATGGTGGCGTGATTTCCTAAAAGAGCATGTATCTGTTGTGGCAATGAATGAAGATGAAGCATTTGAGTTAACAGGGCATTCTGATCCTCTCCTTGCCTCTGATGTCGCATTAGAATGGGTTGACTTAGTTCTTTGTACCGCAGGCCCCGCAGGGCTTTATATGGGGGGGTATACGGAACAAAGCTTTAAACGTCAAACAACGCATCCTTTATTACCTGGTGCAATTGCTGAATTTAACCGTTATGAATTTAGCCGTGCAATGCGCTACAAAGATTGTGAAGAGCCAGAAAAAGTTTATTCCCATATTGAGCCTTATATGGGTGGCCCTGAGAAAATCATGAATACAAATGGTGCGGGTGATGCAGCATTATCGGCATTACTGCATGATATTACAGCAAATAGTTACCATCGAATTAATGTGCCGAATTCGAGTAAGCATCCTCGAACTTATTTAACCTACTCATCATTAGCACAAGTGTGTAAATATGCTAATCGAGTGAGTTATCAAGTGTTAAGTCAGCATTCACCTCGTTTAACGCGTGGTTTACCTGAAAAAGAAGACAGCTTAGAAGAAGCCTATTGGGAACGTTAAGTTTATATTGTTTCTCAGTTTTGTTTTATCAGAGTGAAATAAAAAACCTATCAAAATTGATAGGTTTTTTATTGACTTAAATTGTAGCGTTAATAGGTTATCTATATTTGGTTATTGTGCTGCACTTGGAGCAATAATTTGCTGACCATTTTCAGGAGTATCATCAATAGCACAACCAAACTCTACTTCCTTCACTAACATATCAGCCATTGCAGATGCAGTTTGATCTTCATCGATAATGACGTGATTTGCACCTTTTTCAAGGATAAAAGATGCTTCTTCATCGTAGTTAGCCCGAACAATAATATCGTCGAAATGAGCACGAACAATGATATTTAAATCAGGGTTCATACTTCTTGCTGTTTCGGCAATATCAGCGGCTTCATAACCATTAGGGATAGTCAGTAGTAAAGATTTAGCACAATCAATACGGGCTAAAGCAAGTGATTCTTTTGTTGAAGCATTACCCAGTACCGTATTTAAGCTTTTCTCTTTTAATTCCGTGAATTTATTACGGCTATTTTCGATAATAACCAATGGAATAGATTTAGCTAATAATTTTTCAGAAAGCATACTTCCCGCGCGTCCATAGCCAACGATAATAGCGTGGCCACAGATATCAACAGGAACTGGCATCTCTTCTTCCAGCTCTTCTTGTTGTAGTTGTTCCACTTCTTCTTTTGTCTCTGTTTTTGCCAGATAACGGTCTAATAAAGAGAACAATACTGGGTTTAGCATAATAGAAACTAAAGCGCCGGCTAAAACAAGATTACGTGCATCTGGCTCTAAAACGTTTAGAGCAACACCAAGACCAGCAAGAATAAAGGCAAATTCACCAATTTGAGCAAGACTAGCAGAAATAGTTAGGGCTGTTCGTCTAGAATGCCCAAACATTCGTACAAGTACCAGCGCTGCTGCTGATTTACCAATAATAATGATAGCCAACGTTGCTAAGATGCCGAGTGGGTGTTCAATTAAGACCATAGGATCAAACAGCATACCTACAGACACAAAGAACAGTACTGCAAAGGCATCACGCAGTGGCAAAGTATCTTGAGCAGCTCTGTGGCTTAAATCAGACTCATTGAGTACCATACCGGCAAAGAATGCGCCTAATGCGAAAGAAGCATCAAATAAGGTTACAGCGGCATAAGCGATACCTAAGGCTAGAGCTAACACACATAACGTAAAGAGTTCACGAGAGCCCGTTGCTGCGGTTTTGGCTAAAATCCAAGGAATAAGCTTACGGCCGACAACCATCATGATTAAGATAAAGGCAACGACTTTACCGATAGTGATCCCTAAATTAATCATCAGTTGAGAAACACTGGTTTGGTCGCTACTTTCCAGCATATTGGCGGCAGCGGGTAGTAGCACAAGGGCTAATACCATTGCTAGGTCTTCAACTATCAGCCAACCAATAGCAATTTGGCCTCGTTGGCTATCAATCAGGCCTCTTTCTTCAAGTGCTCGTAAAAGAACAACGGTACTTGCTGTTGATAGACACAAACCGAATACAATGCCACTAAATAAACCCCAGCCAAAAAATGCCGATAATCCCAATCCTAATAGTGTTGCGACTGCAATTTGCGCAATAGCACCCGGAATAGCGATAGCTTTTACCGCCATAAGATCTTTTAAAGAAAAATGTAAACCCACGCCAAACATTAGCAGAATGACGCCGATTTCAGCGAGTTCAGGGGCGAGAGAGGTATCAGCGACAAAGCCTGGGGTAAATGGGCCAGCGAGTACACCCGCAGCAAGATATCCTACTAAAGGTGAGATTTTTAGCCGTTGAGCGATCATGCCTAAAATGTAAGCAAGTGCTAACCCACCAACAATGGTGGTAATGAGGGGTGTTGAATGCGGCATCAATTCTCCTTCTTTTTATAAAACTACATGTATCGGGGGGCGAGTATATAGCAGGCGGATAGTTTAACGTATTTATGCAATAAATTCGCTAAAAATTATCGATTATTTATAAAAATAGCAAGTTGATTGAGTTTTATGACGCAAATGCGTTTTTTTATGTTATTTTAATAAGTCTTGTCTTTTAAGGTAAGAGTTACCCTGTTATTGGTTCATTTAAATAACAGGGTTAATTACAGCTTATTCAGTTTTATCTACCCCAATATTAGGAAGAAAAATGGTGAAAATACCTAACAGTGGGAGATAAGCACAAATATGATAGACATATTCAATACTCTTCTGATCTGCAATATACCCTAAGACTGCAGCACCAATCCCTCCCATTCCAAAAGCAAGTCCAAAGAAAAGCCCTGAAACCATACCTGTTTTACCCGGAATTAACTCTTGAGCATAAACCAAGATAGCAGAAAATGCTGAAGCTAAAATTACACCAATGAATACAGTAAGTACGCCAGTCCAGTACAAGCTGGCATAAGGGAGTATCAGTGTAAAAGGTGCAACACCTAGAATAGATCCCCAAATAACGTATTTTCTACCAATTTTATCGCCTACAGGGCCACCAATCATGGTGCCAGCAGCAACAGCAAAGAGAAAAACAAATAGGTGAATTTGTGCATTTTGTACTGAAACGCCAAATTTATGTATTAAATAGAAAGTATAGTAGCTACTGATGCTTGCAAGATAAAAATACTTAGAAAAAATCAGAATAAGTAAAATGGCTAAAGATCCCAAAAGGGCTTTGCGTGGCAATATTGCTTTATTGCTGAGTCTTTTAGGTTGTTTTTTCTGAGCTTCTTGTTGAATTTTATACCAACGGCTAACTTGTAATAACACGACAATAGCCAGCAATGCAGCAAGGGAGAACCAACCGACATTTCCTTTGCCATAAGGTGCTATCAGTAATGCAGCCAAAAGAGGGCCTAATGAGCTACCGAGATTCCCGCCTACTTGGAAGAGCGATTGTGCAAGTCCGTGCCTTCCACCTGATGCCATTCTAGCAACACGGGATGATTCAGGATGGAAAACAGACGAGCCAGTACCCACTAACCCAGCAGCAAATAATAACATTGGGAATGTATCAGCAAAGGCAAGGAGAATAAGCCCTGTTAGAGTAAAACCCATACCAATAGGTAATGAGTAAGGCTTAGGATATTTATCAGTATAGAGGCCAATAAATGGCTGTAATAAGGATGCTGTAATTTGATAAGTCAACGTTATCATCCCTATTTGCACAAAACTGAGAGAAAATTCAGATTGCAACATAGGGTAAATAGCTAATATCAATGATTGGATCATATCATTGAGGAGATGTGAAAAACTGATGGCAGTTAAAATACTAAAAACCGTATTACGCTTGTTGGCTTTTCGTTGTAAAACATCAGTTTCTTCTATGGGAAGCGTTGGGTCAGCATTACTCATTTTAATTCCCTGTCATATTATTTTGTTAATGAATTGTTTCTATTTTTATTAGTCTAGTTTACATCTATTTGGAGTTGAGTGCTTTTGTGAGAAATAGAGTTTGATTCATGTCTCAAAAAAACTATTGGATCAATGAAATAATTAAAAAATTATATAACCTACGTCATAAAATACAGCAAAAGTATTTAACTTCTGTCTTTTTTTTCTACAGTAGATGCATGGCAGAACCTTCTCAATAAATAATATACATGGGGATATACCATGAGCTTATCTTTTAAATTATCGGCATGCGCTTTGACCGTTTCTTTAGCTATGGCGCCGGCGTTGTCTCAGGCATGGGAAAAGGATAAAACGTACGAAATTACTATTTTGCACACCAATGATCATCATGGCCATTTCTGGCATAACGATCGTGGTGAGTACGGCTTAGCAGCTCAAAAAACCGTTGTTGATAATATCCGTGATGAAGTGGCTAAAAAAGGTGGTAGCGTACTGCTGTTATCAGGTGGCGATATCAATACAGGTGTTCCAGAATCTGACTTACAAGATGCAGAGCCTGATTTTAAAGGTATGAATCTTGTGGGTTACGATGCAATGGCACTGGGTAACCATGAATTCGACAATCCGTTAGATGTTTTACGTCAACAAGAGAAATGGGCAACATTCCCGTTCTTGTCTGCAAATATTTATCAGAAAAGTACAGGTGAGCGTTTATTTAAGCCTTACACCATTTTTGATAAGCAAGGTGTGAAAATTGCAGTGTTGGGCTTAACGACTGATGATACTGTGCGTATCGGTAACCCAGCAAACTTCCCTGATACTGAATTCCGTAAGCCTTCTGATGAGGCTAAAAAAGTTGTAGAAGAACTGCGTACAACAGAAAAGCCAGACATTATTATCGCTGCAACCCATATGGGTCACTATGATGATGGTAATCACGGTTCTAACGCACCAGGTGATGTGGAAATGGCACGTGCCTTACCAAAAGGCTACCTTGATATGATTGTGGGTGGTCACTCACAAGATCCTGTTTGTATGTCTCAAGAGAACAAAAACTACAAACAAGCTGATTATGTACCAGGAACGCCTTGTGCGCCTGATAATCAAAATGGTACATGGATTGTTCAGGCTCATGAATGGGGCAAATATGTTGGTCGTGCAGATTTCGAATTCCGTAATGGTGAATTCACGTTAAAGCATTATCAACTCATCCCAATCAACTTAAATCAAAAAGTGAAGAAAGACGACGGTACTACTGAACTTGTCTACTACACAGAAGAAATTCCTCATAACCCAGATATGATGAAATTGCTAACCCCTTACCAAGAAAAAGGTGGCGAGCAACTGAATGTTAAAGTTGGTGAGGTTGTTGGTAAATTAGAAGGTGATCGTAGTAAAGTTCGCTTTGTTCAAACCAATATGGCGCGTTTATTACTATCAGCTCAAGCTGAACGTGCTAATGCAGACTTTGCCATTATGAGTGGTGGTGGTGTGCGTGATTCAATTGAATCTGGTGATATCACTTACAAAGATGTATTGAAAGTTCAACCATTTGCAAATGAACTGGTTTATGTTGATTTTAAAGGTGAAGAGGTAGAGCCTTATTTGTCAGCCGTTGCTTGCATGAAAGTAGACTCCGGTGCTTACGCACAATTCTACAATGTTAGCTTAACAGTTGATGCCGATTGTAAAGTCAGCGATGTTAAAATTGCAGGTAAACCATTAGATAAAACCAAATCTTATCGTATGGCGACATTAAACTTTAACGGTATTGGTGGTGATGGATATCCTAAGATTGATTCACACCCTGGTTATGTGAATACCGGTTTTGTTGATGCTGAAGTATTAAAAGGCTATATCGAATCACACTCTCCATTGAAAGCTGCTGATTTCGAACCTAAAGGCGAAATTGTTTACAAAAAATAAGTCTTATCAATAACGCTTATATAGACAAAAGGCGACATTAATGTCGCCTTTTATTTTTGATTTAAGTCACGTTAATTTTTTATTTTGAGGATGTGCCTTAAAATAAAAAATCATTAATGATTATGATTCTTTACGGATTAGTGCAAACTGAGCACCTAATACAGAACCTAAATCTTTTGCTGATAATTCAATATCTAAGCCGCGTTTACCGCCAGAAACAAAAATGGTGTTAAATTCAAGGGCTTGTTCATCAATTACAGTGGGTAACCGTTTTTTCTGACCTAATGGACTTATTCCACCCACTAAATAACCAGTCACTTTTTGTGCAATTTGTGGATCTGCCATATCTGCTTTTTTCGCTTTAAAGCACTTAGCGACAAGTTTTAAATCTAACTGACCAGAAACAGGAGTGACTGCAACAGCAAGATTTTTAGCATCACCATTTAAAGAAACTAACAATGTTTTAAAGACTTGACGATTATTCAAACCCAGTTTTTCAACGGCTTCATCACCAAAATTATGAACATTAGCATCATGCTCATAAGGATGGAGGATAAATTTAATTTTCTGTTTTTCTAATAAGTTTACAGCGGGAGTCATAGTTATTCCTACTTACAAGGTTAGAACAATATGTTTATGCTTGGTGCGTTAATAAATCAATCAAATTCTCTTCACCAAATAAATGAAGGGCACCTACAGTCACTACGTAGCGGCCTGCCGGTAATTTAGATAATATACCTACCCATTTTTGGTTACGGCTTTGCATTAAAATATCAAATACAGCTTTACTAAAAGTATTTGGTAACGGTGGCTGCTTCTCTCTACTATTATAATTTAACCACCAATTGATCATGATTTGCAATGTACGTGCGTTCTCGTGCCAATTTTTTAGTGTATCTTCGAGTAATTGCTGGCCATCTTCAGGGAAATCTAATAATAATGCGACCTGACTCTCAATACCTTCGAGTTCAATAATACTTCTTTCATATTCATTAGCATGTTGGATAACTTGATAATCAATACCATATTGAGGTTGTAATCCAAGTTGCATCGCTTGTGTAGATTGTAAAATTAAGGCGATTTGCCAAAGTGGCTTATTGTCGAGCTGATAAAGAGAAAGGGAAAGATCTTCACAATGCTGTGTTATTTGAGAAAAAAGAGAGCTATTTAAGCGCGTCTCTAATGAGTCTCTAAAAAGAGACGATTGATCAAAAGGTTGTACATCAGTTGAAATGTCGGCTTCAACAATAACAGCATCTGCTTTTTTTATTTCGCTTATAAGTACATTAGATAGCGGTGTCATTGTTGGAACACCCATATGGATACTACCCACAAGGTGCAAAGAGACATTATTAGGTAGCATAATATCGACAGCGGGATAAGGGTAATGGGTAGTATTTTTTATCCCAACCCAGTGTTTGATTTTCTGAAAAATACCCGTCATTGATATGCTCCTTTGAATATAAAATCACAAGGTTTTAGCATAACGGATTTGTAATGGAATGAAACAACGAAAGCCAAGCTTTACTTAGCTTTCGTTGTTTTTATGTTATTTTACCAGCTTACCCCAACACCGCCAGCAGAGACCCAGCTTGATTCATTCCATGCAGTAGAGGCTCTTATTTTAATATTTTCATTAATACGATATTGCATACCCCAAGCAAGAGCAGTGGCATTACGATAATTACCTATGCCGATAGCGGTACTAAATGTAGCAGAATCGGTAAAAGGTAAATTACTCATTGCTGCCACAGAAGCAATACCTTGGTTGGCGCGTTTTTCAACTTTATAAAAGCGATTTTGAGTATCAGATTTAAAATGTTCAAAATCATTTTTTAGCGTTTTAACTTCGCTTCTTGAGATTGATTGTTCCATATAAAGAGTAGCAAAATGGTTTTTTAATGAAGTATTGTTTCCATTAATATTTAGATTATCGATATAATTATCTTTAATGTTATCTATGTCTTCTTTATTTATATTAATATCTTTTCTATTGGTATCAATGCCTATTCTATTGGTATCAATATCTTCTTTATTGGCATCAATACTTTCTTTATTGTTATCAATATCTTTTTTATTGGCATCAATGCCTTTTTTATTGGTATCAATGTCTTTTTTATTGGCATCAATACTTTCTTTATTGTTATCAATATCTTTTTTATTGGCATCAATGCCTTTTTTATTGGTATCAATGTCTTTTTTATTGGTATCAATGTCTTTTTTATTAGCACCAAAATTGTCTTCATTTGCTAATATTCTTTCTAAATTCATTGCGTGACCAGATTGATTAACTTTGCTCATCATTTTATTAAGCTTAATTTGATTATCAAACTTACTCAGTTCAATATTGTTCTTTTTGATTAACGTAATGATCTTTTTATTGAATTCATTTTCAATTGAAAATAAATCTCCTTGGTTTATTTCATTGTTATTTTCTCCATGAACAATATCATCATATTGTTTAATGGTGAGGTTAGGTAATGTCGTTTGTGCAATCTGTATATCATCATTTGTATGTTCGGCTAGAAAGTGAAGAACGGCTTTTTTATTAAATGAAATATGTGGGGCATCGTTTGATTCTAGTAGATTATCTTTTATTTTATTATAAAAAAAAGAAGCAATTTTTGATCTTATCTCTATATCTTTCGGTGAAATAATTAAACTATTTTTTATTTTAATATTTTCCTTTGTAATACTTTCTCCGAATGTTGTTTTTATATTCCCAATGTGTTTGTTGAGCTTTTCTATTATCTCATCAGTTAATGATATTTTATTTTTTTCTAACTTAACATAATGGTTACTTATTTTTTGATCAAAAGATGAGGGGGATGTGATTATCGTATCTGGCTCAATAGCGATAAATGGAGTTTTATCTGGTGTTATATAATATGTTTCATCTGAAAATACATGAGATGAATAAATTAAAGGTAAGATTATAATAATAGTCTTATTTAAATTCATTTTTAAATCCTTTTAAAAACATCATTTTTGTGTGAGATTCTTTATTTTATTTAAATAATGGTTTTCTACAATAATAAATAGAAATTAAATGAAAATTTGTTCTTTTTTTAAAACTATAATTTAAGTTTATTGTGCCACTAAATTTTAATGAAAAACTTATAATATATTGCTATCCTAGCGTTAAGAGGGCGGAGTAATGACTCTCTTGTATAATGAGAAATTCCTCTTTGACTGGCCGATAGAAATATCGGCTTTTTTTTAACCTTTTGAAAATGCTAATAATGATTAATAGAAAACAAAAAATAAGATAATAAAAAACCCCTTTTACAGATAAGTAAAAGAGGTTTTAGGAAAATACTTTATTAAGTATTATTGTTTGGGTTTAAAACGCAATAGACGGTTTGCGTTACTTACTACAGTGATTGAAGACAATGCCATTGCTGCACCAGCAACAACAGGGTTTAATAACGTGCCTGTAAATGGGTATAAAATACCGGCTGCGATAGGAATACCTAAGCTGTTATAGATAAAGGCACCGAATAAATTCTGCTTCATATTACGTAGCGTACCCTTTGAGATCTCAACGGCATCAGCAACACCATGCAAACTATGACGCATTAACGTGATAGCGGCTGTTTCAATAGCGATATCACTACCACCCCCCATTGCAATACCGACATCAGCTTTGGCTAATGCAGGGGCATCGTTAATACCATCTCCGATCATTGCAACACGACGTCCTTCAGCTTGAAGCTCAGTAATAGCTTGTGCTTTACCTTCTGGCATCACACCCGCAATAACCTGATCAATGCCTGCTTCTTTTGCAATTGCATTCGCTGTAATTGGGTTATCTCCCGTTAACATCACGAGTCGATAACCTTGATTATGTAAACGTTGTAACGCACTTACAGTATCTTCTCTAAGAGGATCGCGAATAGAAAGTAGTGCCGCAATTTTGCCGTCTTGTGCTAATAAAACCGGAGTAACCCCTTTGGCTGCCTGAGAGTCAATTAGCGAATTAACTTCACTAATATCAACACCAGAGTCAACCATCAATTTGGGGTTACCTAAAAGCACTATTTTACCCTTAATTTCACCACTTAATCCCATACCTGCTAATGTACGAAACTTATTTACTTCGGGTAAATCAATGCCTTCAGCGCGTGTTAAAATTGCCTTAGCCAATGGATGATTAGAGCCATTTTCCAGTGATGCTGCCAATGCAAGTGCTTGAATTTCATCTACTTGATTGAAAGTATGAATTTCAGTGACTTGAGGCATACCTTCTGTCAATGTTCCTGTTTTATCAAAGACTAAAGTATCTAGCTTACTGGCTTGTTGTAGCGCATCCGCATCACGGACTAACACACCATATTCAGCCGCACGGCCTACACCTGAAATAATGGACATTGGTGTCGCTAAGCCTAAGGCACAAGGGCAAGCGATGATAAGAACCGTTGTGATAATTACGAGTGCATAGGTAATTTGTGGCGAAGGGCCAAAGAAATACCAAATAGCACCTGCAATTAAGGCAATAATGACAACAATAGGCACAAAAACACTTGAAATTTTATCCGCTAGCTGACCAATTTCAGGTTTACTACTTTGTGCTTGGCGAACTAATTTAATGATACGTGCCAGTGTTGTTTTGCTTCCCACAGCCGCCGCTTTAAATAAAACTGAACCATCTTGAACTGTGGTTCCGGCATGAATAGTATCGCCCACTGTTTTTTGCTGTGGGATGGGCTCACCAGTCAACATGGCTTCATCCATCCACACTTCACCTTGGATAATTTCACCATCAACCGGTACTTTATCACCTGTTGCTAAACGTAATGTCATTCCTTGTTTAACATCAGCTAATGGCATTTCAACTTCACCGTTTTCAGTGATGACCCTTGCTGTAGGTGGCGTTAAATCTAATAGGCGCTCTAGTGCTTTAGATGAACGCTGACGCGCTCTTTGCTCAAGCATATGACCTAGATTGATTAAACCAATAATCATCGCACTGGCTTCATAATAGAGATGTCGAGCTTGAGCAGGGAACACTTCTGGCCATAAATTCACGGTAATGGAATAGAGCCATGCTGTTCCTGTTCCTAACGCAACGAGGGTATCCATTGTCGCACTGCGGTTTTTTAAACTTTGCCATGCACTACGATAGAAATGACCACCAGCAATAACCATAACAAACAATGTTGCAATACCAATACCTAACCAAATACTGTGGTTAGCTTCGGTTAACATCATATTGTCGCCAATCATTCCCCAAATCATGACAGGGATACCAACAACTAAGGCCAATGCAGCTTGCCAGCGAAAACGCTTCATATTAGCAACAGCGACTTCTTGCTGGCGCTCTCTACGTTTTACATCATCTTGAATAATTTCAGCGCCATAACCTGCTTTTTCAATGGCAGTCACTAGTGCATCATGATCAATTTCACCTGTCACTAATGCGCTACGTTCAGCAAGGTTTACACGTACATTCTCAACGCCATCAACGGATTGTAATGCTTTGTGAACCTTGTTTACGCAACTTGCACAGGTCATGCCATCAATTAAAAGCTGAACACTGCTGTCATCATCAATGTCTATTTCTGAGCTATTTTCAATGTCTACATTTTCAACTGGAATGTCACAAACAGCCGCTGACGATGCTTCCAGTTGTTCATGCATTTGCGTCAGCGGCTCAGTTTTTGGGAAATCAGTACCTGCTAGTTGTGCTTCAAAACCAGCATCTTTAATAGCTGTTATTAATGTCTCTGTGGTAGCAGATCCGATTACTTTTGCATGAGTTAATTCAACTTCAGCACTATCAACGCCTGTTGTCGCTTCAAGTGCTTTTTTGACTGAGCCGACACAATGGCCACAATTTAAGCCTGAAAGGGTTAAATAAATTGTGTTATCTGTGGGGGCTAAACTGGCTTGAAAACCTTCAGCCGTAATTGCTGCAATTAAGGTATCTGCAGTAGTATCGCCAAAAACTTCAGCAGACTCCTTTGTCACATTAACCGCAGCCACACCTTCAACGGCTAATAATGCTTTTTCGGTTTTACCTACACACTTCATGCAGTTAAGGCCACTTAGGCTTAATTTTACATCAGGCTGAGTTGCAATTTTAGCTTCATAACCCGCGTCTTCAATCGTTTTGATTAAACTTTCAGCAGTTGCATCACTGTCAATTTTAGCGTATTGAATAGTCACATTTGACTGTTCTATATCATTGCGAGCATCAAGTGCTTTTTTTACACTGTTAACACAGTGGGAGCATGAAAGTCCTTGTAATGCGAGTAGCGTAGTTTTTGCCATGTTAGTTTATCTCCGAAATAAAAAGCGTTACCTCTATTATTGCGCAATATCCGGTAACTTGCTTTCTTTAAAGGTTTTTTCTTATCAGAGATAAAGGCTAAACCTTTCCGCAAGGGGAAGGTCAAGGGGGAATTTTGAATATTAGTGAAATCGCAAACAAAACAGGATTAACAGCTAAAGCCATTCGGTTTTATGAAGAAAAAGACTTGATTACACCCCCAGGAAGAGGTGAAAACGGCTATCGTTATTATCAGGCACAACATATTGAAGAGTTAACATTATTGCGACAAGCGAGAGAGGTTGGTTTTAACCTAGAAGAGTGTCGTGCATTGTTAATGCTATTAAGAAATCCATCACGACATAGCGCTGATGTGAAAGAAGCGACGTTAAAAAAGGTGGCTGAAATTGAGAAGACTATTAACGAACTTAATGCAATTCGTCAACGTCTTCTCTTGTTAGCCAGCGAATGTCCTGGCGATGATGGTGCTGATTGCCCCATTATCAATCATTTGTCAGGGTGTTGCCACCATCAGAAGCAGTCGGTTTAAGTGGAATAACGTGTAAAGTAATGCCATCAATAGCAATGACTTCGACTTTATCACCCGCTTGTAATGGCGTGTCTGAGTAAACACGCCAACTACCATCGGCTAGTTTTATGCGGCTAAACCCATTTTCTGTATCTGATGATAGAACAGCGTGAACACCAATCAGTTGATGACTTTTCTGATTTAAGTTCTCAGCTTCTTTTGATTGTTTTCTGCGTTTAAGCCAAAGGTGCCAAAGAACAGCACTAATAACCGTTAATATCGCAAATAACACACCTTGAATAGGCCAGTTAATAGGCAGTATCCATGTGATCAACGATACACACAGCGCCGCCATTCCTGACCATAAAAGATATCCTGCTGTTCCTAACATTTCTGTAATTAACAGCAAGCCACCAAGACAAAGCCAGAAAAGTGCGGGGTGAGCACTAATCCATTCAATCATCATTAATTACTCTTGTTACCAGAGTCATTTTTTTTGGTATTAAGGAGCTCTGAAATACCACCGATTGCGCCCATTAAATTACTGGCTTCTAGTGGCATCATGACAACTTTACTGTTGTTGGCTGAGCCAATTTGTGCGAGTGCATCAGTATATTTTTGAGCAACAAAGTAGTTAATTGCTTGCATATCACCTTTTGCGATGGCTTCAGATACCATTTGTGTTGCCTTGGCTTCAGCTTCTGCCGCACGTTCACGGGCTTCTGCTTGTAAGAATGCAGATTGACGCTCACCTTCAGCCTTCAGAATTTGTCCTTGTTTCTCACCTTCGGCTTTTAAGATAGCGGCTTGACGAATACCTTCAGCTTCAAGGATATCTGCACGTTTAGTACGTTCAGCTTTCATCTGAGCGTTCATTGCAGAAATCAATTCTTTTGGTGGGCGAACATCACGAATTTCAATACGGGTAATTTTGATACCCCAAGGGTTTGTTGCATCATCTACAATCAGTAAAAGACGACTATTGATTTGGTCACGTTGAGAAAGAATTTCATCAAGTTCCATTGAGCCTAATACTGTACGGATATTCGTTAGTGTTAAGTTGATAATCGCAAGTTCAAGATTATTAACTTCATACGCAGCTTTTACTGGGTCAATTACTTGAATAAAGCAGACTGCATCGATGCTGACGTTGGCGTTATCACGAGAAATGACTTCCTGAGAAGGAATATCAAGTACTTGTTCCATCATATTAATACGGCGACCAACACGATCGATGAAAGGAATAAGAATTTGAAGTCCTGGAGTGAGTGTTCGTGTGTAACGACCAAAACGTTCGACAGTCCACTGATAACCCTGTGGAACGGTTTTAACACCGCTTAAAACTAAAATAATAGCGAATAAGATGATAATACCAATGACTATTTCCATATATCTGTCCTAAGTCTGCTTTTATAAGAAAATAAAACTAATAAAGTAAAGAATACACCATACGGCGATATTTAGACGCTAAATTATCATTAGTGCCTAAGGCAGATAAAATATCCATCAGTGTTTTCTTAACTTGGCCATCACCTGCATTTAAGTCTTTTTTGATAAAGCTAAATAGCAATTCTAATGCTTCTTCATTACGGGCGACTTCATGTAATTTTAGTGCAAGTTGAATGGCAATATCAGTATTTGCAGGTTGTTGACTAAAATCATTTTGTAATTGCTGAATTTCTGGGGTATCAGCCGCTTGTTTTTGTAATTCAATTTGTGACAGTAAGCTATGATAATAACTATCTTGATCTTGTAATGGGATAGTGATTAACAGTGTTTGTGCTTCTTCATTTTTATTTAAAGAAACAAGAGCACCAGCTAAAGCTAGTGTAATTTCACTATTTTTAGGCGCGAGTTGATGTGCTTCTTTTAATAGAGGTAAAGCTTCATCCGCTTTTCCTTCTGAAAGAAGTTGCGCTGCTTGTGCTGCTTTTAGCTCTTCAGGTTTTGGCAATACATTGGCTAAAACTTGGCGGACTGCTTCTTCAGGTTGAGGACCTTGGAAACCATCGACAGGGCGACCTTCTTGTAAAATATAAACAGTTGGGATCGCACGTAGACCAAATTGTGAGGCGATCATTTGTTCTGCATCGCAATCCAATTTTGCCAAAATAAATTGATCGGCAAATTCGGCTGCCAGTTTATTCAATGTTGCACCAAGCTCTGCACAATGAGGGCTATGTTCTGAATAGAAATACATCATGACGGGTTTGGTCATGGATTGTTCTATAACTTGTTGAATATTTGATTCATTTACATCAACAATATGTGCAGTTGCTAACATTAACTTGTCCCTTTTTGAGAGTTTTAAATATAGATGCGATTTATAACGCTATTTCATTAATAAGTAAGGGTGAAACCAAAAAAATCAAGCCTTGCCACTTTGGCGACTTAAAATTGCATCCATCAAGGTATCAGGTAGAAAACGCTTTAATATTCTGACAGCATAAGTTAATAGCGTTACGGGATAACGTATCTTAGGTTTTGGACTTTCTAAAGCGTGTACAAGCTTTTTCACGACATCTTCAGGTGTTAATGTGAAACGACTCGCAATCCCCGGATTTTTTACGGGTTTATCTTTCTCAGCTTGAGCAACATTTTCAGTGAAACAAGTTCGTATTGGACCTGGCTCTATTAAACTCACTTTAACACCGGTATGTATTAATTCCATTCTTAAGGCATCAGACCATGCTTCTACGGCATATTTACTAGCTGCGTAAGCGCCTCTGCCAGGTGTTGAGATAACGCCCATCACTGAACTGGTTTGAATAATTCGTCCTTCACCATGGGGCAACATAGCTGGTAATAGTAAGGTAGTTAATTGATGCAAACCAAAAAAATTTGTGGAAAATTGCTTTTCCATTTGTTGGCGACTAATCGCATCTAGTGGGCCGTATACACCAAAACCACCATTATTAAATAATCCATATAAACGACCATTTGTTAGATGAATAACCTCTAATGCCGCTTTTTCAACACTTTGCGCATCATCAAGATCAAGATAAATAGGCTCTAATCCTAGTGTTTCCATGCGTTTAAGATCTTCATCTTTACGGCAAGCGGCAAGGACTCGATAACCTCTTTTCTTAAGCGCTTTAGCTGCACAAAGCCCTATTCCACTAGAACTTCCTGTAATCAATACCGTTTTTTGCATAATTTTACAATTAATCTCGTTTAATCTACGTTAACTACTGTCAGAATAGTCTAACGTGTTAAGTAAGGGGATAATGTTTTATCCATCCATTGCGCAATAAAAGGCTGAGCATCTTCATTGGGATGTATACTGTCGTTTTGCATCCACTCAGGCTTATCTGCGATTTGCTCCATATAAAAAGGAAGCAGAGGGATCGCATTATCTTCTGCAAGTTTAGGATAAATCGCTGAAAATGATTGTGTATAGCGTTTCCCGTAATTAGGTGAAATCATAATTTGCATAAAAAGTGGAGTTGCGCCCGACGATTTAACTTGTGCAATGATGTTTTGTAGCGCGTCTTTTGTTTGTGCAACAGGGTATCCCTGTAAGCCATCATTTGCACCTAATTCAATTAAAACCCAGCGTGGTTGATGCTGTTTTAATAAATCAGGAAGTCGATTTTGCCCCTGAAATGCAGTTTCACCACTAATACTTGCATTAACCACGTTAATTTCAGGGTGGGTAGTTTTCCAATTATCGGCAAGGCGCTGTGGCCATGCACTCTCAAGAGGAAGACGATAGCCTGCACTCAAGCTGTCACCAAAGATTAAAAAGGTATCAGCAGCAATCGCCTTAAAGCTAAACATCATCATAACGATAAGGAAAAATGTATGTCGACGGAAAAGGTTCTTGAAGTTCATCAGTTAACCAAACAAGTAGGACAAGGTGATAGTCAGATCTCTATATTGCAGGGTGTTGAGTTAGTTGTCGAGCCTGCACAAACAATTGCGTTAATTGGTGAATCAGGATCGGGTAAATCGACGTTGTTAGGAATTATTGCCGGACTTGATGATGGAAGCGCTGGCAGTGTGAAATTAATGGGACAAGATCTCACAAAAATGAATGAAGAAGAGCGTGCTAAATTACGTGCTCAACATGTTGGTTTTGTTTTTCAATCATTTATGTTAATTCCGACATTGAATGCACTCGAAAATGTGCAGTTGCCCGCATTATTAAAAGGTGAGTCCGAAAAACACAGTTATGCTCGTGCGGTAGATTTACTTAAGCTGTTAGGATTAGGGGAACGCTTGCACCATATGCCAGCACAGCTTTCGGGTGGTGAACAACAACGTGTGGCATTGGCTAGAGCGTTTTGTACTCAGCCTGCTATTCTTTTTGCTGATGAACCAACAGGAAATTTGGATCGTAAAACTGGAGATAAAATTGCTGATTTGCTGTTTTCTCTCAATCGAGATTATGCAACAACATTGATTTTAGTTACTCATGACAATGAGCTTGCTGCTCGTTGTCAGCGGCGTTTACGATTAGTTGATGGACAACTTAAGGAGGAGTCATGATTTGGCGTTGGTTCTGGCGTGAATGGCGCTCTCCTGCATTATTAATTGTTTGGCTTTCTTTAGCACTTGCGGTCGCCTGTGTGCTTGCTTTAGGGCGTATAGGTGATCGTATTGATAAAAGTATTTATGCCCAAAGTCGAGATTTAATTGCGGGCGATTTAGTGCTACGAGCATCTTATCCCGTTGATGAAAACTGGCTTACTGAGGCGAAAAAAATGGGGTTAACCCTCAGTCGCCAAATGCAATTTACTACAATGTCTTATGCGCCAGAAGGAGATACACCACAGCTTGCATTAGTTAAAGCAGCTGATAATTTGTATCCACTTTATGGTGAATTAGAAACAGAGCCAGCGGGTTTGAAACCAGAAAAAGGAACTGCGCTTGTTGACGCCAGATTACTGGAACTATTGGATATAAAAGTCGGTGATAAAATTGATGTAGGTGACGCTACATTTACAATCAGTGGCGTATTAATTCAAGAGCCTGATAGCGGATTCAACCCTTTCCAAATAGCGCCACGTATTTTAATTAATCTTGATGATGTCGAATCAACAGGTGCAGTACAACCTGGTAGTCGCCTAACTTATCGCTATATGTTAGCGGGTAATGAGTCGGTAATTGATAGTTATCAACAACGCTTTGATCCTTTATTAAAGCCCGATCAACGTTGGAATAGTTTAAAACAAGACAGTGGTGCGCTTTCACAATCTATGGAAAGAGCAAAAAACTTTCTTTTACTCTCAGTTCTATTAACGTTACTACTCGCAATATCGGCAGTAGCGGTTTCAATGGCACACTATTGCCGCAGTCGTCATACCTTAATTGCGGTACTAAAAACTTTAGGTGCAGATAAACGCGCATTGCGAAAATGGATAGTAGGGCAATGGGGCGTTATTCTTATCGGAGCCGTCATTGTTGGCTCATTGACGGGGCTTCTCTTTGAAAGCATTCTGTTACAAATTTTAGCCCCTGTTTTACCTAAAAGTTTGCCTGAAGCGAGTTTTTTACCGTGGTTTTGGTCAGTAGGCTCTTTATTGTTAATCGCCTTATTAACAGGGTTAAGGCCTTACTATCAGTTAATGGCAACCCAACCTTCTCGTGTATTAAGAAGTGATACCACAGCACCTATCTGGCCTCTGCGTTACTATTTACCACTCGTAGCGTTAATTGTCATTGGTGCTTTAACGCTTTTTGCTGGAACAGGGGTTTTATTGTGGTCAATTCTATTTGGTATCGTTGTTATCGCCTTTTTACTGGGGATTATTGGTTGGCTTGGGTTGTGGGTATTAAAGCAGTTTAAATTTCGCCAACTCAGTGCTCGGTTGGCAGTAACTCGCTTGTTGCGACAGCCTTTTCAGACCATGACTCAACTGGCTGCTTTTGCACTTTCATTTATGCTGTTAACGCTATTGGTGCTGATCCAAGGTGATTTATTAGATAAATGGCAAAAACAGTTGCCAGAAGATAGCCCTAATTATTTTCTGATTAATATGTCCGCACCTCAAGTTCAAGAAATTAACACCTTATTGGCACAATATAACGTCGAACCTACAGACGCCTATCCTGTAGTATTAGCGCGCTTAACGCAGATTAATGAGAATAATGCCAAAGAGTGGGCTGATAAACATGATGCGGGTAATAACACCGTTCGCCGAGAACTTAATCTAACGTGGCATAGCGAATTGCCAAAAGATAACGTGATTGTAGAAGGAACATGGCCACCAGTGGGTAATGGTGTTTCTCTTGATCAAGGTGTTGCCAAACAACTTGAGATTAAACTGGGCGATGAATTAACTTTTGTGGGAGATACTCGAGAGTTTAAGTCAGTTGTGACGAGTATTCGCCATGTCGATTGGGAAAATATGCGCCCTAACTTCTTCTTTATTTTTTCTGAAGAAGGATTAAATAATCAACCAGAAAAATGGATGAGTAGTTTTTATTATAATGGAGATGGTGCGTTAATTACGGCGCTTAATCGGCAATTCCCAACCGTAAGCGTGTTAGATACAGGCGCATTAATTCAGCAAGTGCAACAAATCTTACAGCAAGTCAGTCGCGCATTAGAGATTATGGTTGGGTTGGTGATGATTTGTGGTGCATTATTATTAATTGCTCAAATTCAGGTAGGAATGACACAACGACGCATTGAGCTGGTGGTTTATCGCACACTGGGTGCGGGTAAATTATTATTACGACGCACTCTTTGGGCGGAGTTTGCTTTATTAGGCTTAATGGCTGGTTTAGCCGCAGCCATTGGCGCTGAGATGGCATTAGGTCTATTGCAGAAATTTGTATTTAATTTTTCTTGGCAGCCTCAATGGGGAATGTGGCTTACTGTGCCTATTATCGCGGCACTTCTATTGTCTCTGTGCGGTAGTATTTTAGGTGTAAGGCTGTTGCAAGATAAAGGGCAATACCGCCGGATCCAAGGTGAGTAGTGAAAAGAAACAAGAGCTATAAATAAAGTTAAATAAAAATGCTGATGCCATCAAACATCAGCATTTTTTATGGAAAAATAAAGCATTATTCTTTTATAACATAAGCATAAATACGCTTACTACCATCATCTTCATTATAAATATAAACACCCTGAAGTTCCGTTGAAAAACCCGGAAGCTGGTTAATGGTTACTTCAAGGGCTTGAAAATAACGCAACACCGCACCTCCCCAAATTTCACCAGGAACTGTACATAAAACACCCGGTGGATAAGGTAAAGCACCTTCTGCAGCAATTCTGCCGTCTAATTGACTTAAAGGTAAAAACTCTACATTGCCACGTACAAATTCAATATTAGCTTGTTGAGGGGTTAGCGCTCGCTTAGGAAAATGATTTTTTCTAAACATCTGTTTTTGCAGTAATTTGATATTGTATTTGATACAAATATCATGCATTTCCTGACAGAGTTGACGCAAGGTATAACCTTGATAACGAGATTGATAACGACGACAAACAGAAGGTAATACCTGTTCTAATGGGGAGTCATCAATTAGCCGTTTTTCAAATCCCATAATTAATGAAATTAAGCGCTCAAATTTATCATTATGCTCTGCGGGGGTGAGTAAAAATAAAATAGAATTTAAATCACTTTTTTCAGGAATAACGCCATGTTCCCGCAAATAGTTTGCCAAAATAGATGCTGGCACACCAAAGGATTCATATTCTCCAGTATGAGGATCGATCCCCGGCGTTGTAAGCATTAATTTGCAAGGATCAACAAAGTATTGATTGGTGGCATAACCTTCAAATGAGTGCCAATTATCATTAGGAACAAAGTTGAAAAAGCGTTGATCGTGAGCGATTTCATCTGTGTCGTGATCTTGCCAAGCAATACCATCAATAACTTCAGGAATAAATGGCTTAATAAACTGGCACTGTCTAAGTAAGGATTTACGGGCCTCAACGCCTTGCTTAACACAATTCATCCACATAGCTTCACCGCTTTTGCCCGAATGCATCTTTGCATTGACATCTAGAGCTGCAAAAAGAGGGTAAAAAGGGCTGGTGGATGCATGCATCATAAAGGCATTATTCATACGCTTATGATTAACATATCGAGATTGTCCTTTGATATGCGCATCTTTTTTATGGATCTGCGAGGTTTGTGAGAAGCCAGCTAGTTGCTTATGGACAGATTGAGTGACGAGAATACCAGGATCGTTTTCATTGAGCGTCAGTAACAAAGGCGAACACTGTTTCATCATTGGGATAAATTGTTCATAACCGACCCAAGCAGAATCAAATAAAATGTAATCACAAAGATGACCAATTTTATCAACAACTTGTCTGGCATTGTAAATAGTACCGTCATAAGTGCCTAGTTGAATAACGGCCAAACGAAAAGGACGCTTATCGAATTGGCGTTCAGGCGTAATCTCTGCAATTTGTTGGCGTAAATAGCTTTCTTCAAAGCAATGTGCATCAATACCACCGATAAAACCAAAAGGATTGCGAGCTGTTTCTAAATAAATAGGGGTTGCACCCGCTTGAATAAGTGCGCCATGGTGATTAGATTTATGATTATTTCTATCAAATAACACTAAATCATTTGGTGCCAATAATGCATTTAAGGCAACTTTATTGGAAGAGGAAGTTCCATTTAAGACAAAATAGGTTTTATCTGCATTAAATACTTGTGCTGCATAGGCTTGTGCATCGTAAGGTGCACCTTCATGAATAAGTAAATCTCCCATTTCCACATCAGCATTACAAAGATCAGAGCGAAATAGATTTTCACCAAAATATTGATAAAATTGCTCACCGGCAGGATGGCGTCGGAAAAACTCGCCACCTTGATGCCCAGGGCAATCAAAAGCAACATTTTTTTCAGCAACATAATTAACTAAGCGTGAGAAAAATGGTGTAGTTAGATTTTCTTCATATTGATGAGCTGCTTTATTGATCAAAATACTATTCTTTTGATGTGCGCTTTCATCTGTAATGACAACACCCGAAACTTGATTAAGTAAGTCAGCACCAATGCTATCGTTAAGATCAACAGCAATAAAGATAGGTAATTCAAAGCCTGTTTGTTGAATACGTGCTAATTCACCTAACTCAATATCTGGCAATGACAATATCACCGCTGATACTTGCGTTAAATTTGCATCAACAATATCAATAATAGGGCGTTCACACGAAAAATAGTGTGAAAGCGAGGGGCGACACGCCAACTTCATTTTTTTCATTACACTCGTGTTTAATCAATCGGAGAATTGGCGAACAATATACTTGGTTGTGAATATGATTGAAATAAATTAAAGCAATAAGATTGATAATTTTATGCATAATAAATGCATAACTTACCGTTATTGGTGATTGGCAAATGGATAAGTTTATAAGAGGCTAAACTTATCCATTTCTATTATTGTGGGATAGAAGACGATTTTTCGATATAAATTGTTTGAGATGGAAATGCAAAGTCAGCGCCATGTTTATGCACAATCTCAATCATCTTCAAATAAACTTCCTGCTGAGCTTCAAGCCACTGTGCCCAGACAGTTGTTTTGGTAAAACAATACACCATGATATTGAGTGAAGAGTCTGCGAATTGATTAAAATAGACTAACAAGGTTTGTTGCGTATCAATTTTGTCATTTTGCATTAGCATGGTGCGGATATCTTCAACAATCACACCAATTTTATCTGAATCTTCGTAACGTAAACCGAGTTCAGTTTCAATACGTCGATTAGTCATTCGGCCCGGATTTTCTACACTAATAGAGGAAAAAATTGAGTTAGGGATATAAAGTGGTCGATGATCGAAAGTAATAATTTTAGTAATACGCCAACCAATTTCTACTACCGTACCTTCAATATTACGATCAGGTGAGCGCACCCAGTCACCAATATTAAAAGGGCGATCGAAATAGAGCATAACACCAGAAAAAAGGTTACTGAGTACATCTTTACTTGCCATACCAATGGCAATACCACCTAATCCGCCAAAAGTCATTAAGCCAGATAAGCTCATACCAAAATGCTCACCAAACAATAAGATGATGATGACAAAAAGGGTAATTTTAAATATCCGAGAAATAATACGGGCAGAAGTGGGATCACTACCTTTTCTAATCTGTGATTGCTCTAATCTATTAATAAGTAAGAAAAACTTACGCATTAAAACTAAGGCTATGCCAACGTAAGTAAAGAAATTAATCATCCTAAAAGAGATAAAATGGAGATTAAAATCCACAACAGCCATTTCACAGTATTGGCTTAAGATAATTACTAAACTACAAAGGAAGATGGCTTGGCTAATATGAATAATAATATTTCTACGACGTTTTTTCTTTTTGTCATGAAAAAGAGAGACGGCGACAAAACCAATAAAACAGGCTAAAGCAATGCCTACACCTATTGAGTATTTTATTATTAATGCATCATTCATCAGCTTAACATCTCCTTAGAAAATGCGTTTGTATAATACGTGATCTATTACCATGTTTATTTAATCGTTATTTTTTCTGTTCACTAGCATGCTGAAATTTAGGGTAAGTCGGTGGTTTCATAAAGAGTGTTACCGCAAGGATCAATAGCACAGGTATAGTTAAAATTAAGAATGCAGGCGTGAAACTCCCTGAGATGTCTTTTATTGCACCCGCAAAGAACGGCGCTAAACAAGCAAGCGTCGAAATTAAATTCATGACTGAAAAGAGTTCGAGATAAGGAGAGCGACCAAAGTAGTTAGCCAGTAATATACTTGATGCTAAAAAGGTCATTCCATAACCGATACCGACACAAACTGTAAACAGGATCAGATAAACCCAAGAGTTTGCCATGCTGAGTGCTAACAGCCCAATAATGATAATACTTAAACTAGCAATAAGTAATTTTTTAGGCTCTAGCCATTCACCAATCGCGCCACCGGCTAAGCGTGAGAAAGCGTTGATAAATGCCATGCTACTTAATAAGGTCGCGGCAATGGTTTCGCCAAAGCCATTTTCAATAATATGAGCAACTGCAAAGCTATTAACGGTAATACCGCACCATAAAAAAGCAGTATAAGTGGCAGCGATTACATAAAATTGCCATGTTCTTAAAGCATGGCGTGCCGTCCAAATTTCTTTAGTTTGATAGATACGTTTTGTGCTTTGGAGTTGGCTAATTCTTTTGGCATGCTCTTGCTCTTTACTTCCTTCACGTAAAAAGAGAATAGTGAAAAGAGTAACAACGGTAAGAGTGATCGCTGAAATAAGCCAATGCATACGCCATGTATGCCATAAATGCGTGGCTAAAAAGTAGATCCAAGGTCCCGCCACACCACCTAATCCGCCAATAGTGAAATAAACACCGAAGGCAAAAGATTGTTTTTCAAATAAACGAGAAATTACGTAAGTTCCGGGTACTGTTGCAAGTAAGGTAAAACCAATACCTAATAGTGCAGTACCAAGGAAATATCGAGCAATGGTGTAGGTTTCATAAAGAAAATAAAAACCGCTGACGAAAATCATCAGTCCAATAAGAAGGGTAAAGCGAACACTTAATTTACGAATAAGTAAGGTGGGTAAAAAGCTAGCAAGACCACAGGTTAATCCTAATAACGTAAAACCAAGGCCCGCTTGAGTCCAATTCCACTCTAGCTCATTTATCATGCTAGGAAGAACAACACCCAAAGATGTAAATGTGGTAGCGGTAGCTAAAAAATAGACCAAACCCAGTAATATCAGCATACTCCACTGATAAATGGGCCCAAAACTCTGTTGTGTGGCTTGCATCCTGACTCCATTAAACGGGTGCAGTAACCTGAATAATCAGGAGAAAATAGCGAATAACAGACCTCTTTAATCAAGGTCTGTTCGTTTAAAGGCTATTATTCTCTAACTTTATGAGTCGGACTGCTAGCTTAATTTTTCTAAAGCCCATTGGATGGGTTTTTGATAGTCATCATCAAGCATAAGACTCAATGATTTAAGTGTCTCTTTCAGCGGTTGGTTATCACGATGAACAAGATTAAGATGACCCACTTTACGCACGGGGCGAACTTCTTTTTCATACCAATGTAAATGCACTAAAGGCAATGAAAGCCATTGAGGATTTATATCAGTACCAATCAAATTAACCATCACCGCAGGTTGGCAAACTTCAGGTTTTGGCATTGGTAAATCTAAGATTGCACGTAAATGTAACTCAAATTGGCTAATTGAGGCACCATTTTGTGTCCAGTGCCCACTGTTATGAACTCGGGGTGCTAATTCGTTGATAAGTAATTTATCGCCGACAATAAAACACTCCATCGCCATTACACCGACATAATTGAGTTTATCAAGGATAGATGTCAGCATTTTTTCTGCTGATTGTTGTAATTCTGGGGTTGGTGTTGGTAATGCAACACTCATACGCAAAATGCCATCTTGATGAAGGTTATGTGTTAAAGGATAAAATACACAATGACCGTTTCTATCTCTGGCTCCAACTAAGGACACTTCACCAGAAAACGGAATACCTTGCTCTACAATGCATTCACCATAAATTTCAGTGGGTAATTGCTGTTCTTCACCAGGGTGAACTCGCCATTGTCCGCGACCGTCATAACCACCAACACGACGTTTCACGATAATAAAATTACCTAACTGAGCAAAAATATCAGGCCATTGTGCTGGAGATGTTAAGGCTTGCCAAGGTGCGGTTGCTAGGCTTAGTTCATCAAGAAGTTGTTTTTGAGGCAATCTATCTGCAAGTAAAGGGAAAATATCACGGTTAACAAAGTTAGTATGACGTTCTAACTCTTTTGTTAAAGCTGTTTCTGGCCAACGTTCAATTTCTGCAGTAATAATGCTCTTTTGATAGGGAACTGCTTCAGGTTCTGCATCTAATCCTACAGGGTAAACAGCAATGCCTAAAGGTTCACCCGCTTGTCTTAGCATTCTACCTAATTGGCCATTTCCAAGGACACAAACCGGTTTCATAGTGCCTCTCTTGGATCTGGGTTATTTAATACATCGTCGGTTTGTGTTGTGCGCCATGTAGTCAGTGCATCTAAAATAGCAGGAGAATGTAACGCCAAAACTTGGGCTGCTAATAAAGCCGCATTGGCAGCACCTGCTTTACCAATCGCTAAGGTTCCTACTGGAATACCTTTTGGCATTTGTACGATTGAATAGAGGCTATCAACACCGCTTAATGCTGCACTTTGAACAGGAACACCGAATACAGGTACTAATGTTTTAGCTGCAAGCATTCCTGGTAAATGAGCTGCTCCTCCAGCACCAGCAATAATGACATCAAAGCCATTACTTTTTGCTTTTTCAGCAAAACTAAATAACTTATCAGGGGTACGGTGCGCAGAGACAATCTCAACATGGTAAGGAATGTGTAGTGTATCTAATACATCAGCGGCATGAGACATGGTTGCCCAGTCACTTTTAGATCCCATTACAATGGCGATACGAGGAATAGCGGTATTTAGACCAACGTGAGAAGACATTACTTAACTGCTCCTGTAAGTATAAACGGATATAGCCTAATAAATTGAGAATGATAGTATCACGCTAACACGCCAAGGAAAACGTTTGCGTAAAGAAAAAAAAGGCTTTTTATAGAGAAAATAAGTGAAGCAACTTAAAAGGGAAAATGGATCAGTTCTATTTTTTCAGCGGTGACTTTAAACATAGAACCTTCGGTATGCCAAGCGCCTAATACACCACGGTAATGTGTTTTATCATCAATGTTGACGGTATGAATTGCCGGACGATGCGTATGGCCGTGGATCATCCATTCTGTATTGAAGTGTTTAAAAGTATCAATCACAGCCTGAGGGTTAACATCCATAATGGCATCTGATTTGTACTGATTTTCGTGCTGGCTACGTGATCGCATTTTGTCAGCGATACGCAGTCTAATAAATAGAGGCAGTAATAAGAATAGGCGCTGGATAAATTTATTATGCACTTTTTTACGGTAACGTTGATACGATTCATCATCCGTACAAAGTGTATCACCATGCAAAATTAGGATGCGATGTTTCTCTATTTCGAGCACTTTTTCTTGAGGAAGTAGAGTGATACCACTCTCTTTTGCAAAACGAGAGCCAATTAAAAAATCACGATTTCCATGAATAAAATAACAGGGAATACCCGCATTTTTTAGTGTCATTAGTGCTTGAGCAATTTGTTGATGTAATGGATTAGGATCATCGTCACCTATCCAAAAATCAAAAAAATCGCCTAAGATATAGAGCGCTTTAGCATGAATGGCTTGCTCTTTTAGAAAGCGAAGAAAACCGGCAGTGATTGCCGGTTCATGTTCACTTAAATGCAGGTCTGCAATAAAAAGCGTACACATAAAGAGTAATGCTTATTCGCTAACCGTTACACTTTTAATGATGATATCTTCACGAGGAACATCTTGGTGGAAACCGCTATGACCTGTGGAAACAGCTTTAATTTTATCAACAACATCCATGCCTTCAACAACTTCAGCGAAGACACAATATCCCCAACCATTTGCGTTTTCAGCACGGAAGTTTAAGAAATCGTTATCTGCAACGTTGATAAAAAATTGTGCAGTCGCGGAATGTGGATCGTTAGTACGAGCCATTGCTAATGTACCACGATTATTTGCAAGTCCATTGTTTGCTTCGTTTCTAACAGGTGCTTTGGTTGCTTTTTGGTTCATACCAGGTTCAAAACCACCACCTTGGATCATAAAGCCATTGATGACACGGTGGAAGATAGTGTTATCGTAGAATCCTTCTTTACAGTAGTCTAAAAAATTTTCTACGGTTGCAGGCGCTTTGTCTGCAAATGTATTAATCACGATATCGCCGTAATTGGTATGAAAAGTAACCATATTCAGATCCTAATATAATTTTAGCTTTACCCAGATTTGGGCATAAACAATAGTCCCGTTTTTTATATCACAGTTGCCTTATTTAGTCAGTATTCATCTTTTTTTTGCGCGGTTTTTCTAATTAAACGGGCATATAAAATAGGGAAAAAAACACTTTTCGCCAAAATTTAGCTTAATAACATAAGTTTGATTGTTCACTATCAACGATTGAACAGTGAAAATAAGGGCTAAGCAGAGTAATATAATAGCGTAGATCTTGAGTTTGCTTTGTTTCCAAGATCCAATATCCTAATTAATATCGTGCTATAGTAGTCGTTATTTTCTTTTATATAAAAACGTAATAAACACGTACAGTTGAAAACGGGAACGTCCACCGATGCTAAAGATTTTTAATACTCTCACTCGCCAAAAAGAAGAATTTAAACCTATCCATGCAGGGAAAATAGGTATGTACGTGTGTGGCATCACTATTTATGACCTGTGCCATATTGGTCATGGACGTACATTTGTGGCTTTTGATGCCATAACCCGTTATCTGCGTTATTTAGGCTATGACGTTAATTATGTGCGTAACGTAACGGATGTGGATGATAAAATCATCAAACGTGCGATCGAGAACAATGAAACGTGTGAGCAATTAACAACTCGCATGTTAGCTGAAATGCATAAAGATTTTGATGCATTAAATATTGCTCGCCCTGATTCAGAGCCTCGTGCGACACATCATATTGCTGAAATCATTGAATTAACGGAAGCGTTAATCAAACGTGACCATGCTTATGTTGCTGAAAACGGTGACGTTATGTTTGCGATTGATACCGATCCTGATTATGGGTTGCTTTCTCGTCAAGATTTAGAACAACTGCAAGCAGGTGCTCGTGTTGAAGTGGCTAATGTGAAACGTAATCCTATGGACTTCGTTTTATGGAAAATGTCTAAGCCGGGTGAGCCAAGCTGGGAGTCTCCATGGGGAGCCGGTCGTCCTGGTTGGCATATTGAATGTTCTGCAATGAACGGTAAAGAGTTAGGACACCATTTTGATATTCATGGTGGTGGTTCAGATTTAATGTTCCCACACCATGAAAATGAAATTGCTCAATCAACCTGTGCTCATGATGGCCCGTATGTAAATTACTGGATGCATTCAGGTATGGTGATGGTAGACAAAGAAAAAATGTCTAAGTCACTTAATAACTTTTTCACCATTCGTGATGTATTAGCTTATTACGATGCTGAAACGGTACGTTATTTCTTATTATCCGGTCATTATCGTAGCCAGCTTAACTACACAGAAGAAAATCTAAAACAAGCACGTACCGCTTTAGAGCGTCTCTATACGTCATTACGTGGTACTGATGCTAATGCACAACCTATTGGCGGCGAAGCGTTTGAAGCACTGTTTATAGAAGCAATGAATGATGACTTCAATACACCAGAAGCGTATTCAGTATTATTTGATTTAGCGCGGGAAGTAAATCGCTTAAAAAGCGTGGATATGAATAAAGCTAATGGTTTAGCTGCGGTGTTACGCAAATTAGCTAAAGTATTAGGTCTGTTAGAGCAAGATCCGGAAGCCTTTTTACAAAGTAGTGCTAAAGCAGACGATGCTGGTGAAGTTGAAAAAATTGAAACTTTAATTCAACAACGTAACGATGCACGTAAAAATAAAGATTGGGCTGCAGCCGATGTCGCGCGTGATGCATTAACTGCGATGGGAATTGTGTTAGAAGATGGCCCTCAAGGTACAACTTGGCGCCGTAATAATTAATATAATTAACGTACCATTACACTTAATACGTGTTTCTAAAAAATATCGGATATTTATTATCCGATATTTTTTTTGCTATTTATTATTTAGTATTTTATTTATTGACTAATAATACTGGTTTCTCTTTCATTATCTTTTTGTTTGTCTTTAAAATAATTTATGACATTCTCAGAAAAAAAGAGTCTATGAGTTAAGATAACTATAATAGAAAAAGCAACAAAACCAAATTCAGACATATTGGTTAATGACATCGAAACACTTAGTATAAAAAATAGCGAAATAGATAAGCATACCCATGATATTTTTAGAAAAGAGTAAGCATTTTTACTGTTTCTTGCGAGTTTTATCCATGCAATAACTTGTATTATCATTGTAATAATCAGGCACAGCATAATTAATAGGCCTAGAAGCATCGTTTGACCACCGCCCATCGCCATTGCTAATAAATAAATCGGTGCTCCAGCAACCAATATAAACAAACTTATACCTAAAAATAGTACTGAAATAACTTGGATCCATAAAAGTACTATGGGCCTTTCCATAATTTCTCCTAAAAACAAAATAAGTTTTTATTAGCTTTAGAATATCTTTATTAACTTTTATTAAAGTGAAGTTTATCGAATAAATAGAAAAAATAAAGTTTGATTTAATAATAAGTAAATATTAATCAATTTAAGAGATTCTATTTTAGAGTTTCTATAAATATGATATTAATATATTTAATTGGAACAGTGGTAACTCTATTTAATATCATTCGATATACCACT
Source organism: Proteus sp. G2669 (assembly GCF_009915245.1). NCBI lineage: Bacteria > Pseudomonadati > Pseudomonadota > Gammaproteobacteria > Enterobacterales > Morganellaceae > Proteus > Proteus sp. G2669. The sequence continues at coordinate 120,867 of NZ_JAABLX010000025.1, forward strand.
GGTATTATTACTTATAATTTTAGAGGAGTTAATTCTACTTCTGCCATCATTTTTGCCAATTGTTCACGGTCACGAATACCAACATTGGTCTGACTTACTGCAAGAGCAGAAACGGCAGTTGCAAGACGTAATGTATGCTCACTAGTTTGTCTCATCATCAGTCCATAAATTAGGCCGCCAACCATAGAATCACCGGCACCTACAGTGCTGACAACATTACATTTAGGAGGCGTTGCCATCCATGCGCCAGATGCATTTACCCACATTGCACCTTGTTCACCTAATGAAATAACAACGTGAGCAATACCTTGTTGGCGTAATGCTTGGGCTGCTTGTACAACATCAGAAAGTTCAGGTAAAGGCCGGCCAGCCCAAATTTCTAATTCATGATGATTAGGTTTAACAAGCCAAGGAGAGGCTTTTAATCCTGCGACAAAAGCATCTCGACTACTGTCAAAGATCAAACACATGCATTCACTGCGTAAACGAGTCATCCATGCAGTGAAATCATTAAGATCAACACTTGAAGGTACACTACCACTGACACAGATCATATCAAACTGACCAGCCCAGCTTAGTGTGTCATTCACGAAACGAGTCCAATCTTGTTTTGTAATTTCAAAACCAGAAAAATTAAAATCAGTGACTTTGCCATTAGGCTCAGTAAGTTTCACATTTATGCGAGTACGGCCTTCAACCATTTGAAAACGGTTTGCAATACCCGAATCACTAAACTCTTTTTGAAACCCATCTTGATTTTCTTTACCTAAAAATCCACCAACAGTGACATCAACGCCGAGACTTTTTAAGACTTTAGCAACGTTAATACCTTTACCAGCAGCATGAAAGCCTGCTGTTTTAACACGATTAACTTCACCAAGTTCAATAGGATTACTTAAACCAACAAGATCATAAGCAGGGTTAAGTGTGATGGTCGCAACTCTGCGTTTCATGCTAGTTCCTTACCTTAAATAAAAGAATAGGCATCATTTTTTGCTGTTGTTTAGCAATGATAGAGATACCTTGAGTGGGTAGGCCGAGCATAAAATCTCCTGTTAGATGAAGGGCAAAAAAGATCTAAATATCACAAAATAACAACTAAGATTGTATCATTGGGCTGAATCGTTTCAAATTATAGCGTGTAATTTAGTACAAACAATGTTCTTTTACCTAATAAAAGTAGAAATAAATTAGATCTAAATCACATTTTAGTGCATTTAAACATGAACAAATGAGTAAAAAGTGTCAGCAAAAAGGTTTGTTGCTGAAGTTTTACAGTAATGGTTAAAAAGTGTTATTTATATATAAAATAATAACTTACATGGTTTTTTTTATCTATTTCTTGATGAAATGTATAATGTGCTGAACATCTAGGAGGGATTATACCAAGAGATATACCTAAAAATAATGATTTGAATTTAATTAAATTAAACTAAATTTGTTATTTTGATTTTAATTCAATTAGTTATGATTATCTCTTTTTTTTTAAGATGATTAAATAAGGAAAAACAGAGGAAAAAAGAAGAAAAGTGTTCAAAAGAAAAAAAGTGCCACTTAGGGTAGCAGCACTTTTTAATTTTAACTGACTTGCTGATTATTTGCTGACACTGACCGAGAACTCACCAAAGGTGACAATTTTTCCATCAACGATTTTACAACGCTTACGGGTTTCAACTATGCCATCAACGCTAACTAAGCCTTCAGCAATGACACTTTTAGCAGCAGCACCGCTTTCTGTCCAACCTTGAAGTTTTAATAAATCACAAAGCTCGACATAGTCGTGCCCATCTAATTGAAATGTTTCCATTGATTAATTATTTCCTGTTTCAGGGTCGTGATACTCTTCACATGCTTGTAAAGTGTTTTGAATAAGTGTGGCAACAGTCATTGGACCGACACCACCAGGGACTGGCGAAATCCAACCTGCGCGTTGTGAAGCGACTTCAAATTCAACATCGCCCACCACTTTACCACTTTCAAGGCGGTTAATACCGACATCAATGACAATGGCACCAGGTTTAATCCATTCACCGGGGATAAAGTTAGGTTTACCTACCGCGACAACCACAAGATCAGCGTGTTCAACATGAAAACGTAAATCTTTAGTGAAACGATGAGTAACCGTTGTTGTACAGCCTGCAAGTAAGAGCTCTAGGCTCATTGGACGACCCACAATATTTGACGCACCAATAATAACCGCGTTTAAACCATTCATAGGGATATCACAACGTTCTAGCAGTGTGACAATACCGCGAGGCGTACAAGGGCGTAATTTTGGTGCACGTTGACATAGGCGACCAACATTGTAAGGATGAAAACCATCCACGTCTTTATCTGGGCGAATACGTTCTAGTACTTTAACGTTATCAATTCCGGCAGGTAAGGGGAGTTGAACGAGAATACCATCAATCGTGTTATCTTCATTAAGCTGGTCGATCAGGTTTAATAAATCAGCTTCACTGGTAGTATCAGGTAAGTCATAAGAGCGAGAAATAAAACCAACTTCATCACAAGCACGGCGTTTACTTCCGACATAAATCTGTGATGCTGGGTTATCACCCACTAAAATAACAGCTAAACCAGGCGCTCGTTTTCCTGTATTAATACGTTGTTTTACTTTTTCGGCAACTTCGCTTCTGATGGTCTGCGCAATCGATTTCCCATCTATAATTCTTGCTGACATCTATACATCCAAATTATTCAATTACGATATTGCTCTATTTTGTCAGATCAAGAGCAATCTGTCAGTCGAATACTTGCCATATTTTGACCATATAGTTTGATATCGTTGAAAAATCGTTGACTCTCAGAATGTTGAACGTATAATTCACACCCGTTATCAGCAGTGATTGCTGACGTCTAATTTCTTCTAGGCGCCCTTAGCTCAGTTGGATAGAGCAACGGCCTTCTAAGCCGTAGGTCACAGGTTCGAATCCTGTAGGGCGTACCATTTAAAATCAATGAGTTACAAGATTTTAAAAAGAAACCCGCAAGAGATGCGGGTCAAGTAACGGGTCAAGTTAGCATTACAGTTTTTCACTTCTAACCCACTCTTCATAGACATGTTCTGGCCAGCCTAAAAACGTACCACCTTTTGTTCTTTCTGGTCTGGGAAACTCATTTCGTTTTGCGTACATTCTCCAAATTGTAGGTTTGCTTTTGCCAGTTAACTGGATCATTTCCTTCCACTTAATGTATCGAGTCACAGTTGTCATTTTTTATTTCCTTCCCTATACCCGTTCTCCATAATGCACTGTGCGATAGTCGCTGGTGGGTTATCCCAATGGGCATCAAAAATGATATCGTTTAAATGATATTTACTGATGTCATCTAAAGTCTTAGGTAAGGTGTCATGGGGTAATTTTAAACAAATAGAATCACCCGTCATGCTTACTGCAATATCAATGATCTGCTCAGTGGTAAAATCTGTTTTACGATAACCGGCTTTCCAGACTGCATCAGTTATATCACCGGGATCACTACCTGTATTTTTGATGACACTAACGAGATTGAAATCTAAAGTTGTCATTAATCATCATCCTTAATTAAGCTGTAAACTTTATCAGCAATATCAAAAGCATTATCAGCCACTGCTAATACAAGTAATTTAGGATCACCAAATGATTTTTTTGTCAGAAGTGAAAAATCGAAAAGCACACTTTTGCTATCTTTTGTTTTCAGCATTCCCGTAATAACACGGCCAAATAGCAGATAAGGCAAGGCTAAATACATGGACTGCAATAAAGGTGCTTCACCTTTAATAAATTCCTGCTCAAAAAGACGATTAAATGACGGGTACTTATCTTTGATTAAAGTGAGTTTTGTTTTATAGTAGGGATAGAAATTTTCATCCTTCTCTTGCTTATAATGAATAGCGACATAAGAACCATCGTCATATGATTTAATATGTGTATATTCAGCATCGCTAGGAATTGCTTCATCAAATTGAATAACAATATCATCACTGAATTCAGAGTTGTGTTTCATGCGTAATACTACATGCCCATTAGACACTTCGATATGTTCAACGTTGATATGTACACAGTTAGTAACAAGACGAACATCATCACTCATTTTTAATAATGTAAGTGCAGCTCTTAATTGGCTTGTCTCGATGTAAGGTAATTTAGTTGTCATTTTTTACCGTCCTTAGTGCATAGTTGGCATAGCTAGAAATCCGTTATTAGCTTCTAACTCGCGAATATAATCATCATGAAGAATACAGAGCCCTTCACGTCCTTTTTCTGATAGGCGAGGACCATGTTCAAGGGAGATGTCCAGAAAGCCGATATAGGCTTTTATGATGAAGTCAGGACAATAATCTTTATAGATACCCCCTAACTCTTCGATAAGAATGCTTTCAAAATGGCTTGCAAGACAAAGGCGCAAAGAAGCTGGGTAAATGGTTAAAGCGTTTTCTCCGTTACTGTAAATAGTGGCAAGATCAACACCGCCTTCTTCATTACGAATTTCAGTGGTGCCATTCTTTTCTTGTAGTTCACGAATAAAGCAAGTTGCTACCACCCAGCGCCAGACAGAAATTCTCTGTTCAGGTGTTAATGTTTCAGGTTCATCAGCTAACTTACCCATGACTGCAGCGGCTAAATATAAACCTTTCAATAACTCTTTATCGTATTGACCTGATTCAAGGGCTGTTACAGCTTCAGAGTAAGAAATTAAAGCACCATCATCAGAAATAACGCCATTACTAGTATCAGTAAAATAAGCCATTATTTACCCTCCCAGCCAATTGCCTGAAACAATCCCATTTTAGGATGATGCCAGCGAGTGCCACGTTTTTCGGCTTCACTCATCATTGCCTTGAATGCAGATATAAAATCAGCTTCATGAATAATGGCCATAGGCCTAGGCATACCTTCGGGCGTAAGAATAGTTATTTTATTTTTGCGAACATTGAACTGTTTGGTGAGTGTTTTGCATTTATCCACCGTCATACCTGATTTAGTTCTCGCCAGAGAGTACCCAACCCAACCTACAGGGATCGTTCCTTGTTTTATTTGCTCAACGACTTCATTCACTTGTTCAACTTTTTGCTCTACATGAGATATACGGCGTTCGCTTTCTAAGTTAGCCAGCGCCATAGCAGCAATAATTTCTGCTTGTGATTTTGGTTTGACTCGTTCATCTTCAAGTTCTTTCCAGCGATCAACTAACCGAGCTGTAAACTCTGGGGACAGTTGCGCAACGACAATGATACTGTCTCGTTTACCTTTTTCACCTGTGAAAACATAATGTAGTGGAGTGGTTCCGTTTGCTGCTTTAATCCCATCCACCGTTGGTGGTTCGGATATAACATTTTTCTCTGCCAACCGTTCGATAGTTCTTTTAACACTATCTTCACGGCTACCAACTAATTCGGCGATCTCTTTAGAGGTCATTGACGCATTGGTGCTAATTAAATTATTCATATTGACTATCCTTAGTGTATTAATTGACTTTTACCTTGTGAGATAAGCAAAGTGGCGCTATTGATGAGTAGTTGATCAAGCATGTCTTGCATCCATTTATCACCTTCTTCGCCTTTTGCTTTGTTACCTTCGTAAAAACGGAACAGGGCGAATACGCCATCGCCTGACTGATCGAGAATGACTGACTCAACTTTTACAATGAGTAGCTTCTCGATAATTTTTAAATCCAAATCGACAACAATATTTTTGTGTCTAAATGAAAACTGCTCATTAAGACCAGGACCGAATCGCGTTACACAGGAGATTAAATATTTATTTGCTACAATCGTTCTTAAATTATCAACAATGTGCTTAACAAATATCTCTTGTTCTTCTGGTGTTAATTTACGATTTGACTTAATAGCTTCTTTATCTAATAAGGAAGCAGGGAAACCTTTTTCTTTTAAATATTCGATGATTTCATTTGTTGTCATTTTTTTACTATTCATAACATGCCACCCGGTATTTTAATTTTGGCTTTATCTAAACAACGCTTAGATGATTGATTACTTATTTTTTGTTGATAACTCATTGCGCCTTTAGCTGGTGGAACTGCGATAATAAAAGCTTGGTTATATTGCTCTAGTGCGCGTCTATAAAATCCTTTCCCCTCTAATTGCTTACCTTTTTTCATGAATTCAGAATACGTCATGATATTTATATTCCTCTCCATTTAAGTAAGGAGGTAAATACTCAACAATATAATCAATCATGAATTTACCCATATCAGAAATCGAGCCATTTAAGTTATATAACCATTCATAAGTATTGTAGATATCTTTATCACTCCACTTACAACGTTGACGGCAATCTTTTTCTTCATAGACATCACGGAAGAAATTATTTAAATTTTCAAAGTTAATTTCTGTAATAACAGTTTTATTATTTAACTTTGATTTAAACTCAGCTTTCTTTCCATTTTGTTTAATATAAATAAGCACTGAGTTGATAAAACGCTTTCTTCTTACTTCAAGTAAATTAACTTTATCCATGTTGCTTACTCCTGATTTAGAGCGCAGCAATCCCTAGCATGAACGCTATAATTAATTTTTATTTAGTGGATGATTTATTTATTGGTTAAAGCATTATTTAATTCGTAATATAGTCTATCAGCTTCTTTTTCTGCATCATCATATTTAGCGACAGCTTTAGCATATTCTTTTTGTAATCGTTCAATATTACGCTCTTGCTTTAATCGCTCTTGGAGTTCGGTTAGTTTAGCTTCCTTGCGATCCATAAAGTGTTCGGTAGGTTCGCCACGCTTAAAAGCGATTGTGCCATTTTCAAGTTCGCATTGTTCACCTTCATAGTTAGTCTCAATGCCTTCCTTATGAAGTTCACGCTCGGTGAGGATATTTGCTAGCTTATTTAATGCTGAACGCTCACTTAAGTAAGCACGATTAGCACCTGAAATAATATAAACAGGGCGCATAGCAATAGTAATTTGATTGTCAGTTGCTTTCTCAATAGCTTCGTGTTGTCTGCTCATTTTCTTGTTCCTTTTATTTTTCGATTTGATATTTCGTATTCAATTCCACCAAGTTTGTCATTTAATATTGATATCAATAATGACACTTGGCTTAAAAATAATCCCACATCACCAAGATGATCTTTACCATTGGGATAATTTTCATTAGCATCAGCCCAAAACATAAAATCGCCGAATACCTTCATTCCTGTAATGAGTGAATCAATAGATAAGTCTAAGTTTGCTCTTAATTTTCCCAACTCGCCTTCCGATAATTTGTTTAAATCAGGAAGAACAATTAATTCATCGATATTCATTGCGCCTCCGTGAAACTTACTTTTTCATAAACGGTTTCTAAATTTAATTTTGCTGATTGGATTAAATTTGTAATTTGAATGTCGTAATTTTTAATGTGACCACTTTCTTCAGCTACTTTTAAATTAATTGCAGTTTCTAATGTGTTTAAAATACACCCGACAGCCGTTTCAATTGTATCGTTATCACTGACTTTAATTTCACCGATAGGCTTTGGTGATTTATCAGTATTAATATTCGATACACTTTCTTTAGCTCTTTCTATATTGGCTACTGCTGATTCAATCGCATTAAACATATTATCGCTAGGTGTTACGTTATCATTGATAATGAGATTTAAAATAGAAGTTGCATAAAGTAATTCATCACAAGCGGATTCTTTTAACTTAGTGTTATTCATCATTTAAAACCTCATCGATTTCATCTTCTGCTTGAGATAATAAGCTAAGTTGAATTGCTCGCTCTTCGCTATTACGAGAAATAAACTGAGCTAAAATTAAGAATGCTTTTACTCGATGTAATGTATCTGGCATTTTTCCGCTATCTACATTAATTATTTCTTTTGCCATGATCATTATCTCTCTGAGCATTTTCTTCAAGAATCCAGTTAACAACATCACCAGATAATTCATGCGCTAGTTCTATTAAAGTTTCAACATCAGGGCTTTCAGGAATTCGAAGATTATTTAGTTGAAATAACAGTGCATTTAATTGAGAGCTTTTTTTTGCAACAGATTCTAAGTTGAGTTCGTGAGCCATAATTAAGCCTCGCAAGGAAATTGAGCAGAGAAAACAACATTGCTACCGAGTAACTCTTTAGCTTGTTCAGCACTGGTAGCCATAACTTCTTTTTTCTCTGGATTCTCAGTTTTAGTCCAGAAACGAAACAAGAACATAGGTAATATTACGCCTGTATGTACGTCAGGTTTCGGTAAATTAAGGATTGCGGTAGAATGTATAGTGGTCATATTTACACCTTTATTTTCAATTGACACTATAAATAATACTTTAAGTATTATTATACTTCAATACTTAAAGTATTAAGTATTGTTTTTAGTATAAAAGCTATTGATATTTCGGATAATTTATTTTCAAATAAATCTCAGATTGGAATGAAGATCACTTCTTTGGAGGGGAGAGGACACAAAAAAGCCCTCGCGGAGAGGGCTGGGGTTATTTAAAACTATTTCGATTAAGTAAAATATAAGCTCCAGCGCTATCCACAAAGAAAAAATAGATAGATAAAAAGAATAGGATTACTTGAATCACGCCAAGATACAAGTTAGGAGAAAAAGTAACAGAGGCATAAACAAGTAAGGAAATTGTAATTAAAAATATCCTTCTAGCAAGATAGAAGGCATACCTTCTCCCGTCAGTTTTTGAGCCTAGAAGGGTTACGACTCTAGACACTTTGTATGCACATTGTCCAAATATCACCGATGACATAATCGACCAGTCGGATGTTAGTAATAGAGAAGATACAATCGCCTCAATTGAAATTGAGTTTTTTACAGCTGTAATGATCACTAGTGCAATAACAGGAATAATTAAGAAGACAGCTTCTCCATAGATGTCGGCCATCATCGATTTTTTTTCTTCATTCTCGTTTTTGGAAGAGATCATCTTGTGTGCCTGTATTTCTTTCGATATTAATAACCTCTATTATTTTAGCATTTTTGTACTTACTTTTCGCTTTTTTCTTTCCTTTTATCGGCATAATCTCATCATATTCGATAATCGCTTCCATCAAATCATTTGGGCCAATAGGAGAAATAAGCCCTGATTGATAACTGTCTAGCCAGTCATTATTTGCAACTTTTGCTGCAAATACATTTTCAGTTACTAGTTCTTCTAGTCGCCATATGTTATCCCCTTTGTTGGCTAATACATTTACGTGAAATTTAGATGCCCTTTTGTGGTGTTTTATTGCATGGGAAAGAATATCTTCAACATTTCCATTAAAAGTAAATTTATTATTTAATTCTTTGAAACCGCTAAAGTCAGTGTCACCCATGGCTCCCATTCCGATGAGAGCTGATTCATTTTCGTGAAGGCGAGAGCTTAAAACTGAATAATCAGATAAGGTCTTACCCAGCATCTCTAAATCTATACATGGTTCTACTCTTATATTTTCATTTGAATTATTAATAATTGTTTCAGAAATAACATTAGAATAGGACTCGAGATCATCTCTCGTTGAAACTTCAGACTTTATAAGCATGTTATCTGCTAAGGATGTAGCTGATTTTAATATAAGGATTTCCCACTTATCCTTTATGCACTTAATCCATGCTATAGCCGACCCATTTTGTAGCCCAACCAACTCAAAAACAGCATCATCTTTTTCGTTAATTGATGATAATGATATCAATCCAATTCTTTTATAAAACTTAACGTAACCAGTTAAAATATTGAGAATATCTTCAGGGTCTTTTCTATCTTTGTTGTAATTGAATTTTATAGCTATAGCATTATTCATCGCCATCTCATGTTTAATTTGATGATTAATTATTAAAATCGCGTCAGCCAAATTTCAGTTTTACTGTTGCTCTGTCAACCACACCCTAAAACGTATCGTCACCCAAAGAAGCAGCCTTGTACATCATCTTCGACGAGCTTAATAGCGTCAGAGAAACTACCTAACATTTTTTCATCGCAGTTGTGCCAGTTACTATTTTTATCCATCCAAAGCAGAGACCATGAATTCGAATATCTATTATGTGTGATTTTTGCTATAGGTTCTTCTACTCTGCCATCACTCCATATTAGTTGCCTAATTTCAAAGATAATTACTGAGTCGTCCTCGATACGATACTGTAAATCTAATTCATCCCTTAGGTGCTCTGCTGGGCGGCGTTTTTCCATGAAAAATTCCATACACCGTCTAATATTTGCTATCTCAATATTGTTAAACGCCATATTTCCTCCTAAAACGTGTCGTCAGGCCATTTCGTTATACAAAGCGCATCATCATCTGAACAACAACACCAATAATTTTACAGTTGCCATTGATCGTAATAGCCGGGTAAGCAGGATTTAGTGCTTTAAGATATTTAGCACCATCCAAGACAAGTTTTTTGAATGTTGCTTCATTTGTTTCAGTCAGTTTAGCTATCACCAAACTTCCATTTATAGGCTCTCTTCCTGTATCAACTAGAACCAATGATCCTTCAGGAATACTGATACCCGTTGGCGCTGTCATTGAATCACCTTCAACCTTAAGCCAAAAAGCAGATCCCTGAACAGCAACTTCAGACTCGTACCATTCGTCAATCTCACTCAACGTATATGGTTCACAGGCTTCAGTCCAATTCCCCGCCTGAACAAAGCTAATAACGGGGTATTTGGGGGCTGGTCGATAAGGCCTTGGGTTGCTAACATTTGCATCAAATCCTTTTGATAACTCTGTTATTTCTTTAGCTAAGGATGGGCTAAACTCAGATATTGATACTTGTAGTTTTTTAGCAAAAACAGAGGCAATTTGTAAGTTAAGAGCATTTCGCCCATTAAGATAATGGCCAACGGCTCCTTGACTAATATCTAGTTCATCAGCTATTTGCTGCTGAGTTAGATTAAGCTCTTTTTTCTTTAACTCATACAAAGCTTTCAACCTATAGCAGTCTTCAAGCTGTTCTGTCGTCAGTTTTTTCTCTAATTTCATGAATACATCCTAATACTATTAATATTAATATTCCAATACTGTAGGTATTGATTATAATAATATCTATAGTATTATTCTGTTTATGGAGGCATTAAATGCAAAAAGAACTTTTATCCGAGTTTGTTAGAAAAAATGGGCAAGGAAGAACTGCAGAGCTACTTGGCGTACATCAAACTGCAATTAGCCAAGCTTTACGAAAAGGGCGAATTATTTACATTTCCACTAATGGCTTAGGAGGGTATGAAGCTGAAGAAATAAAGCCATTTCCAAACAAAATCAAGGAGCAATTAGGTGCACCAAATCAATATGCCGATGCCTGATCACTACTTTCCTGATGATGCTAAGTGGATTCAGGAACAACTCACGAAGTTAAGCCCAAGCATGAGGCAAAAGGCATTAGTTAAATATTCAGAAGTGTATCAAACGGAATGGGAACGAGAACAAGTTCCCTACCGTAAAGACAACAAAGCTCGTCATGAGGCTAACGTGAGATTAAGAGAGTTCATAAAGCGTTATCAGAGAGCAATGCAAGGTTATACAGCAAAGCCGTTATCGATTTAACAGTGATTGGATTTAGGAGATGTTGGAAGTTAAGACGTTTAGCCGTCTAGATTGTTTTCTGGGGAAGAGGGGAAAACTTTCTAGGGGGGAAAGGGGGGTGATCTTTGAAAGGGGTGTTAGGGAAGGCACAGCCAAGGGAGTGAGTAGATCTTAAATATAGATCTCTATAGGAGTTAAAAAGCCAATAGCCGTTTAGACGTCCAGATAAAAATAAATCCCTTCCTTTGGCAGTGCTAATTATCAAATGAGGAAACCGATGTTAACAATCACACCAAATTTTGCACAGGAACGCGGATTGACGATGTTACGTCAGGCATGGAAGCAAAATAGAACATTCATGATTTATAGCCCAACAGGAAGCGGAAAAACGGCATTAGCTGCGTTTATTACTGATGGACATATTCAGCGTGGAATGAGAGTGATGTTTCTTGTTCCTTACACAATTTTGATTGATCAAACAGCCAGTCGTTTTATTGAGTATGGCTTGCCAGCCGAAGAGATTAGCTATGTATGGCGCGATCATCCTAATTACGATCCGACCCGTTTAATTCAAATTGCATCAGCAGATACCGTTATTCGTAGAGATTTTCCAGACAGCATCGATTTACTCATTATCGATGAGGCGCATTTACGCCGTAAGAAAATATTAGAAGTGATCAGTGAAAGTGAATTCAAGGTAATTGGTTTGTCCGGTACGCCTTTTGCACCATTCCTTGGTCATTACTACGAAACACTAATCAAGCCCACCACCATGAAAGAGTTAATCAAGCGTGGTGATTTAAGCTCATATGAGTTCTATGCACCAACTAAACCAGACTTATCAAAAGTAAAATCGTCCAGCAACGCAGAGTTCGGCAGTGATTACAAAGAAGCTGAAATTGCTGAAATTATGAGTGGTGCTGATTTGGTGGGGGATATTGTTGATAACTGGTTGGTGAATGGTCGAAACCTACCTACGATTTGCTTTTGCGTCACAGTCAGTCATGCCAATTTTGTCACCGTCGAATTTAATCGTGCAGGTGTGAATGCTGAGGTGATCACTGCAGATACGCCACATGATGAGCGTCAGATCATTATTCATCGGTTTGAGCAAGGCGCGACCAAGGTGCTTGTGAGCGTGGGAACATTGATTGCCGGCTTTGATAGTGATGTCCGTTGCATTATTTACACCCGTCCAACTAAATCAGAGATTCGTTGGTGTCAGGCTATTGGAAGAGGATTACGTACCGCACCAGGAAAAGAGACTTGCCTTATTTTTGATCACTCCGGCTCAGTTCACCGCTTAGGTTATCCCGATGATATTGAATATGACGAACTGCCTACCAAAAACGACGGTATGAGTGAATCTTCGTCTAGCAGAGAGCAAGAAAAACGAGAGAAGAAACCGAAAGAATGTTCCTCTTGCCATTACATGAAACCTGCAGGTGTTTATGTTTGCCCTAAATGTGGGTTTAAACCTTTAGTGGGTGAAGATATCGATGTTGATACTAGCCGAAACATTAAAAAACTGAATAAAAAAGAGCGCACTTACACTCGAGAAGATAAGCAAAGCTGGTGGTCTCAATTGAAATACTACCAGAATCAGCGTGCGACACAGGGCAAGCCCATCAGTGATGGCTGGGTTGCTAATACCTTCAAGGATAAATTTTGTGTATGGCCACAAGGTTTTCACAATACGCCACAAGAAATCACACCTGAAGTGAGTAATTTCATTAAATACAAACAAATCGCCTTTGCTAAGTCTCGCAAGAAGGCGCAAGTCAATATTCAAAATTTACGCACTCAAATTAGCCACCAGCCACAGCAAGGAGGTTTACTGTGAATACAATTGATGCCGTAAAAGGGCAATGGGCAAAAATATTTGCACATTATGGGTTACCTCCTATAACAGGGCGTAAGCACTTTAAAGGGAAATGCCCTATCTGCGGACAAAAAGGAAAGTTTCGTATTGATGATAAAGACGGGCGAGGAACCTACATCTGTACGTGTGGTTCGGGTAACGGTTTTCAATTGTTAGAAAGAACACAAGGCAAAGACTTTAAAACATTAGCAGATGAAATTGATGTGTTGATTGGTAATCAGCGAGAAAAAGAAGCTATTTTGCCAACTAAAATAAATAAGAATAATTTATTCCAACGTATTACGGGCTGTTATTCCAAACTACCCATACTTAAAAATACACCAGCCATGCAGTATTTGCAGAATCGAGGTGTTTTTGAGTTACCACTTGATAACGTCCGTTATTGTGATCATCAACCTGTTCGTAATAGTTCTGACAAATTTCAAGCTATCTGGTCACTAGCTACTGATGCTAAAGGGCAACTCTGTTATTTACATAGAACGTATTTACAAGGGGATAAAAAAGCACCTCTTGATATTGTGAAGAAAATGACTGCTGTGCAGGAAGATAACTATTTAGAGTATGCAGAATCTGTCGCGATAAGAATGTTTCCTGTCGATACCACACTTGGCATAGCTGAAGGTATCGAGACGGCACTTTCTTGTAAGCAACTCTATGGTGTAAATACTTGGTCGGTCATCAATACTAACTTCATGAAAAAATTTAAAGCACCGAAGGGGGTGACCCACCTTGTTATCTTTACAGATATGGATTGGAATGCGGCAGGTCATGCTGCAGCTATGGAGTGCGCACATAAAAACCTACTTTCTAATAATGATGTAGAAACGGTCAGTGTGAGATGGCCTGATAATGATGATTTTAATGACATGCTAACAGAAGCTTGTGAGGTAAGAGAGTTAGTATTTTCAAGACAACATAAGGAAGTGGCGTAATGCGTGATATACAACAGGTATTAGAAAGATGGGGTGCATGGTCGGTAGATAATACAGAGTCGGTTCAATGGTATTCGATTGCTGCGGGATTTAGTGGATTAATACCAAGCAAGGTTAAAGCTCGTCCTCAATGCTGTGAAGACGATGCAATAATTATTTCTAGTTGTATGGCGCAATTGAATAAAAAGAATAGTGATATGCATGATCTATTGCTTGATTATTACTTATTCGGAATGACATTTATGCAACTTGCTAACAAGCACAATTGTTCTGATGGGCATATAGGTAAAAAATTACAAAAGGCAGAAGGAATAATAGAAGGTATGTTAATGATGCTAGATGTTTCCTTAGAAATGGATCGATATGTAGAAAAAATCATATAAAAACTTTACGTACGTAAAAATGATGATATTGTGATAAGACTGACATCAAGGTCAACTAGCTTATGAACCTCATTTAAAGTGAGGTTTTGTGTTTTTATTGGTTATTCTCTTTGTCTGCGCTTTTAATTTTTAAAATGAAATAGCTTCATATTAAATATGAAATAGTTTCAATATCCATTTTTTTTATTAATGCTATGTTTGGTAGCAAAATTCTTAATAAGAAAATATAGGATATATTGAATGAGCACTAACATCCCTCCATTTAAAGCTGATGTCGTTGGTAGTTACCTTCGACCTGAATATCTACATAAAGCGCGTAGCGATTATGCTAATGGCACTATTTCTAGCCATGAATTAAAAAAAATAGAAGATAAAGCAATCATTGAGTTAGTAGAAAAGCAGAAAAAAGCCGGATTACATGTTATTACCGATGGTGAGTTTCGTCGTAGCTGGTGGCATTTAGACTTTATGTGGGGATTAAACGGCGTTGAAAAAGCCTTTTTATCTAAAGGATATTCATTCGATGGTATTGAAACTCGTCCAGAGACGGCTCGATTAACAGGGAAAATCTCTGGAAATAACCACCCTTTTATTGAACATTTTTCATTTTTGTTGAAATTTGCTGAAGATAATATTGTTCCTCGTTTAACGATCCCAGCACCAGCTCAATTTTTCAAAGAGCTTTATCGGCCAGAGAATTTAGATAGCACTAATGTAATTTATTCTTCAAAAGATGAGTTAATTAACGATATTATTGGTGCTTATCAAGAGTTCATAAAAGAGTTATATCTTGTAGGGTGTCGTAATTTGCAATTAGATGATTGTACTTGGGGCATGATGGTTGATTCTCGATATCACAACTCAGGTATTGCTGAGAGCGAAAGTGTAAATAGTTGCTCATGCCATTCAGATCATACTGTAATAAGCAATGATATAAACTCATTAGCGGAAACGCTTGTTTATTTGAATAATGAAGCTATTAAAAACGCACCATCAGATTTAGTGTTAACAACGCATGTTTGCCGAGGTAATTATCGCTCTACATGGGCAGCTAGTGGTGGCTATGGACCGATTGCTGAGATCCTTTTTGGAAGAGAAAATGTATCAGCATATTATTTAGAGTTTGATACAGATAGAGCTGGTGATTTCTCCCCGTTATCTTATGTTTCAGGCAATAAAAAAGTTGTTCTGGGATTAATTTCTTCAAAAACTGGAGAGTTAGAGAGTAAACAAAAAGTAATAGAGCGAATCTATGAAGCTAGTAAGTTCGTACCATTAGATCGACTATGTTTAAGTACTCAATGTGGATTTGCATCAACTGAAGAAGGGAATGCATTAACTGAAGAGCAACAATGGGATAAAATTGCATTAGTAAAAGAGATTGCTCAAGAAGTCTGGAAATATTAATCCCACAGACTGAAAACGTTATTACTCATAAGACTCTATATATCGTGAGATTATTGATAGTTTTTTCAAAACCTCGTTTGGCGAGGTTTTTGTTATTTGTGTAATACTTATCTTTGTGGGTAAGTATTAATGGTGTTATCGGTTGTATCGTTATAATTCTTTTGCTAATTTTAAAAAACATAATAATGAAACTAAACATGGAATGAGCGATGGACTACTATTTAACAAACGCAATAAATGGTATAGGGTTCACATTACATAAAGACGCTTGTAAAAAAGTTCTTTTAACCGAGAGACGATTTTATCTTGGATACTATTTTGGAGAATATAATGCTATCCAAGAAGCAAAAAGAGTCACTTCTGGTATGGTGGTTCTTTGCTCTGAATGCATGAAAAAACCACAATAAAACCACTATGAACTCGAATGGCTCAGTAGTATGTGATCTAATAGTAAGTATAATTTAACTAATTAACATATTATCTCTTTGTGTACACAAAAACAGGAGGTATTTATGTATCGTTATTATGTTCACACATCCACTGACAACCATGGAGATTATGAAGTGCATAAAGAAGGTTGTAGTCATTTACCTACTATATTAAATAGAGAGTATTTAGGATTATTTTCTAATTGCACACAGGCTGTTGCTCAAGCAAAGGCTAAAGGTTATAAAACTGCGGATGGTTGTTATTGGTGCTGTCAGGCATGCCATAGATCATAAATAAAAGTGTGTGAGTTAATTAAAGATCGCCTAGGCGGTCTTTTTTATTATCTAAAATAAGGAACGAAATTATGTACGCACTTAAATTAATTACTGAACGTGAAGGTCGTAAAGTGGAAGAAGTCCACTGCTTAGGAGAAATGTACCGCCTAGAGTTTTACCCAGAATCAGAAAATAAAGATATCGTGGCGCGGGTTGAACACACAAAGAAAGATGCTATCCCTTCATTTGATATTAAGCGTACAGATCATGCTTACATTACGACAGTAACAGGTGATACTGTTCGGGTTATTTCCAGAGGCAGAAAAGCTTGCCAGTAAGGTCATTTCGGTGGCTTTTTTTATTTCTACCATTTTGTTGATATCACCGAAATGGTTTCGTATATGCTCCTTTAGTTTCAATATGGTAGAACGGCTATCTTCGGATGGACGGCTTGGGTTCGAATCCCGAAAGGAGCCTCACTTATGCCGACCACAGAATCAATCACAACACCTCACGTTCACACAAGAGCTGTGCGTGGCATCCTATTAACTAATTCCTCCAAATAGGGGGTGAGTATGAGTCATATGAAAGAAACCCCTGAGTTTTGGGATCAAGTATTCCAAGTTATCGACGCCCATAAGGAACAAGGCATTAGCGCAGCGCTAGCAACTAGCATGGCTATTCTACGTGGTAAATACAACGGAGGTGGCTGGAGGAAAACGTTATTTGATGGTGCCATGTGTGCGTTGTTTGCATGGTTTGTAAAGGACCTCTTAACGCTACTTGGACTTAATCATGAATTGGCATATCTGGCTAGTGTATTCATTGGGTATGTCGGTGTGGATGGATTAAGTAAACTCATTAAGGGTAAGGCAGGACTGAAAAATGACTAAACCAGCACGCGGTGAACGCAATAACAACCCAGGCAACATTGACTATAACCCACGTAATAAATGGAAAGGTTTAGTCGGAATTGAAACGGGAGTTCCTAACCCTCGATTCTGTGTCTTTGAGTCGCCTGAGTATGGCATCAGAGCAATTTATAAACTAACTCAAACATATCAACGTAAATATGGTTTGAACTCAGTATCAGCAATTATTAATAAGTATGCACCGCCAGTTGAGAACAACACGAATGGTTATGTTAGCCGTGCATCAAAAGAGATTGGTGTTGGTATTAATGACAAGATAGATACTCAATCAAAGTCAGTTGCTATCTCTTTAGCAAAAGCAATCGTGGGCGTTGAGTTGGGCTATCAACCGTATTCACAAAAAGTCTTTGAAGATGCTTGGTTGTTACTTTAACTCAATAATTAATCCTATCTCATAGCCTCGCATTTGCGGGGCTTTTTTGTATCCACGTTTTACGCACACCGAAAGTGCAAATCACATCGAGCCAATATTTAGGTAATGAGCCTTTGAGGGGATCAGTTAAAGCTGGTGTCGCTTCGATGGGCTGATTTCCTATTTCGGCAAAGGTTCATTACTAAATAAGGTAGACACTATGACTAATACAATTACTGTTCCATTTTATGATAACGAGCTTTATGTTGTTGAGCATAACAATGAGCCGTATGTTCCCATGAAGCCAATAATTGAAGGTATGGGATTAAATTGGGCATCACAGTTTACTAAGTTAAAAAACGCTTTAGTAAAGGTATTGTGGAAATCGCAATACCTTCTAAGGGTGGTGAGCAATCAATGATTTGCCTACAACTTAGAAAACTTTCAGCTTGGATGCTGACTATTTACCCTAACAAAGTTAAACCTGAAATTAGAGGTAACGTTATTCGATTTCAGGATGAATGCGATGATGTCCTTTATCAATATTGGACAGAAGGGGTGGTTGTTAACCCTCGCAAGTTAAGCGTGATGGAACAACTCAATGAAGCTTGTGCTGATTTTAAAAGAGATGAAGCGATTGCGAGTAAGTTTGGCAAAGGGTTAAACGCTTGGAAGGATGTTAAGCCTCAACATGAAAATAAAATTCAGAGCCTAAAAGAAAAAGCAGGGGAAATGGTACTTGATTTTATTTTGATGGAAACGGGTAAAGGTAAAATAACGAGGGGTAGTTGTGAATAAGTTAAAGCCCTGGTTTCCCATTTTATTATGGGGAGCTTTGTGTGTTGCTCTATTCTTTTCAACCAAAGAAATGATTGAGCTTGGTAAAGAGAATAAAGAGCTAAAGAAAACAAACGACTCTCTTGTGGTTGAAATGGCCGATTACGAAAAGCGCATTAACTCACTTCATGAACTTGATACAACACACACGATGGAACTCACAAATGCAAAAGCTGAAATTGATAGGTTGCGCGTTAGTGCTGGGCGTAATCCTGACAGGGTGTACATCAAAGCCGAATGTCCAAAGAGCGCTACCACTTCCACCTCCGGCGTGGCTAATGCAACCACCGCCCGACCTACAGACACCGCTATCAGAAATTATTGGTTACTCCGAGAGCGAATTGCAGAATCAGAGCAAGTGATATTGGGATTACAGGATTATATTAGGACGGAGTGTGTGAACTAAAAAAAGCCCTACGTAGGGTACGAGGGCAAACTAACAAGATATCAATTAAAGTATAGCGATGTTTACTTAGTATAGCTTAGGTAAATATATATACCAGATTGATTATTCTTATCTATCTCCTACCTAAATAAACAGCGCAATATAAAAATAACCCTGTGAGTTTGAGCTCCCACAGGGCTTTCACTAGTATGTGTGAAAACAATAGATTACCAATATCCACTAAGCCAATCTGTTAATAATCAACGTAAGTTTTTAAAAAACAATCTTTCTTTGCCTGTTTGTCGTAGAGCAAGTTACATGGCGGTAGATCATTATCGTCGAAGTTCTCAAGCAAGTAGAAAAGGGCGAATGTTTGACGACTGCTTACATATTGCCAAAGTATGGGCGAATAAATTTGCTAAGGATATGATAAAAATATTTATATCTAGCGCGTTGTTATTTAGACATATTCTGTAAAAATAATAAGTTAACACAGGTTATTCAGCTATATTGGGTATGATTATTTTTTTAATTAATTATTTTAATGGATTTTATTTTCGTTTGTTCTTTGAGTCAGATTTTGTAGTGGCGAGGGAAATCAAGAATACAATAGCGATAATTGTGTATAAAAAATACATAATACCTCCTCGTTTGAATGTGTGTCAGAGAGGCTTTATTATTGATGTAAGGTCATTCGGGAAATAAACATCTATAACAAAAAACTAGCATTCTCACATAAGAATATAAGCCTATATATTAACATTAAAAGTAATTATCGAGAGTGATGTGAGTCTAATTTATATCATGAGTGTAAATTATTTATTTATTAATCATTTGGTTACAGTGAAATAACATGCTGTAATTATCCATTACAAAGAATTGATTTTTTATTAAATTAATAGATGTAATTATAGTAATTAAATTCAATAAATATCATGTATTGAGAGGCGTTGATAGAGTTTATAGAGATAGCCATCAGTTAATAGCTGGTGGCTTTTTTATTGGAGAAGATTATGTCAGATAAAAAAGAGATAGGTGAGTTGATCTACAAAGTCTCAGTAGATACAACTGAGTTAGATAAGTTAGAAGAACAACTCACTCGCATTAAACAACTGATGCAAGATGTGGGTATCAATATCAGCATTAAATCAAAGCAAAGTAACGATTTATTTATTGCAGGCTTAGGTAATTGTTTTATTAAAGATGCTGTTATTGATTCACCAAAAATTAAATTTAGTGCGTCAGGTGATGCGGTATTTAGTGGTGTAATTACTGGCGGTAAGTTAGAACCAGACATCAAGCATTTTCGCAAGCCATAAGTGATTTAAATAACAGAACGTGGTGTGGTCAGAAGTAAAGGTGAGAAATCCCACCTTTAAAATCAATGAGGATTATTCTCCTCTTTAGGTTATAGGAGATCACATGCCACCTCGTATACCTCGCGCGTGTCGTAAACAGGGATGCGCCAAGACAACAACAGAACGTAACGGTTACTGTGAAGATCATCAGAACTTAGGATGGGAAACCCACCAGCGTGGTAAGTCTCGTCATCAACGTGGTTACGGTACCCAATGGGATAAGTTACGAGCTCGTATACTCAAGCGTGATAAGTATCTCTGTCAAGAATGCTTAAGAGCAGGACGAGCCACTGAAGCAAAAACGGTTGACCACATCATTGCTAAAGCACATGGGGGTACCGATGCAGAAGATAACCTACAAAGCCTGTGCTGGCCCTGTCATAGAACTAAGACAGCAAAGGAAGGGAAATAATTCCGTAGCTTAAAGCAACCCTATTATTCATAGGGGAGGGGCGGGTAAAATCCCTACCACTCTCGCCACCTAGGACCGCCCCCTTAAGTCAATTTTTATACCCGCGAAAAATGAAATTAAAACTGGCTAATTGTTTAGCCATATTTATGCATCGGATCCTGAATTATTTGGAGGTTTATTTATGGCTGGCACTCCGGGCAAATCTGGTCGTCGCCCGAAGCCTACCGCCAGAAAAGAATTGGCCGGTAATCCAGGGAAACGAGCGCTCAATAAAGACGAGCCGGTGTTCACACCATTAAAAGGTGTGACGCCACCAGATTGGTTTACCGAAAACAAACTAGAGCTTGCTGTTGTTATGTGGGAAGTCACGATCAAGGAGCTTTGTGGTCAAGGCATATTATGTATTACTGATCTCGCTGTGCTTGAACGTTGGTGTGTCGCCTATCATATTTGGCGTAATGCGGTAATTGCGATCATGCGTGATGGTACTCGCTTAATTGGTGCCACGGGAGGACCAATAAAAAACCCTGATTTAACGACAAAAAAAGAACAAGAAAGTGAAATGGATCGCACGGGCGCAATGCTGGGTTTAGATCCAAGTAGTCGTCAGCGATTAATTGGTCTTGCGGGGCAAAAAAAGCAAGATAACCCCTTTATGAGGATTATTTCATCATGAGCCGTAAATCTTACCCGAACGTCAATGCGGCAAATCAATATGCGCGTGATGTGGTGCGTGGCAAGATTGTGGTATGTCAGTATGTAATTGATGCCTGCCAGCGACATATTGATGATATGGCGCAAGAGAAATCGCGAAAATTTCGCTATCGATTTGATAAGGATTTAGCTGAGCAAGCTGCAAAGTTTATTCAGTTATTGCCACACACCAAAGGTGAGTGGGCATTTAAACGAATGCCTATTACGCTTGAACCTTGGCAGCTATTTATCGTTTGTAGTGCATTTGGGTGGGTTCAAAAAGGAACAAAACTTCGTCGCTTTCGTGAAGTATATACCGAAATTCCGCGTAAAAATGGGAAATCAGCTATTTCCGCAGGCGTTGCGCTGTATTGCTTTACTTGTGATAACGAATTTGGTGCGGAGGTTTATTCTGGTGCCACGACAGAAAAACAAGCATGGGAAGTATTTAGACCAGCTAAGTTGATGTGTAAGCGCACTCCGTTGTTAACCGAGGCATTTGGCATTGAGGTTAATGCAAAAAACATGAATCGCCCTGAAGATGGGGCGCGTTTTGAACCGCTGATTGGTGACCCAGGTGATGGTCAGTCTCCACATTGTGCAATCGTGGATGAATACCATGAGCATGATAGTGACTCCCTTTACACAACGATGCTAACCGGAATGGGTGCAAGACGTCAGCCGTTGATGTGGGCTATCACAACAGCGGGTTATAATATCGAAGGACCTTGTTACGATAAGCGCCGTGAAGTGATCGAAATGCTCAATGGAACAGTGCCTAATGATGAATTATTTGGTGTCATTTATACCGTTGATGAAAAAGATGATTGGACTGATCCGAATACACTAAAGAAAGCTAATCCCAATATGGGGGTTTCTGTTTATAGTGAGTTTCTTATTAGTCAGCAAAATAGAGCTAAAAACAACCCTCGATTAGCCAGTATTTTCAAAACTAAACATTTAAATATTTGGGTTTCTGCTCGCTCGGCTTTCTTTAACATGTTGAGTTGGCGAGCGTGTGAGGATAAAACACTCACGTTAGAGATGTTTGAAGGTCAGTATTGCTATCAAGGTCTTGACTTAGCTAGAAAAATCGATAT
The DNA here is from genome assembly GCF_009915245.1 of Proteus sp. G2669. Classification (NCBI taxonomy): domain Bacteria; kingdom Pseudomonadati; phylum Pseudomonadota; class Gammaproteobacteria; order Enterobacterales; family Morganellaceae; genus Proteus; species Proteus sp. G2669. The sequence goes on from NZ_JAABLX010000025.1 coordinate 143,696, forward strand.
GAATTCGCGGGTAAAGTTGTTTACTCGTGAAATAGAAGGCAAGCGTCATTATTACTGCATTTCACCCAGTTTTTATGTGCCTTACAATGCAGTTTTTAGTGCTGATATTGAAAATCAGCGTACTGCAGAACGATTTAAAAAATGGGTAGAAACAAAACATTTAACCCTCACTGATGGTGCGGAGATTGATTACCGCGTTATTTTGGAAGATGCAATAGCAGATAATCTCAATACACCCATTAGTGAAAGTCCAATTGATCCTCATGGAGCAACTAACTTATCGCATCATTTAGCCGATGAGGGGCTAAACCCTATCACAATCGTTCAAAACTACACAAATATGTCAGATCCAATGAAAGAGCTTGAAGCTGCAATTGCTTCTGGGCGCTTTCATCATGATGGTAATCCGATTATGACATGGTGTATGGGGAATGTGGTTGGTAAATATCTACCAGGTAATGACGATGTGGTGAGACCCATTAAAGAGCAGAACGAGAACAAAATTGACGGTGCAGTTGCATTAATTATGGCAATTGGGCGAGCAATGCTACATGAAGAGCGTGACTTCCTTTCCTCTTTAGATCCTAACGAAGACCTTTTATTCCTATGAAAAACTTATTACTTGATATCACTGCACTGGCTGGTGTTGGTGCGGTTATGGCGGGGTGTTATCTAAAATATGGTGTTGCTAACACGCTGATTATCGGTGGTTGCATTGCAATAACCTATGCTTTGGCGGTAGCTATGAGGGGGAAACGTGTTAATTGATGCTCTATTTCGCAACGACTCACCCAGTTTAGAGAACCCTAACACACCGATTACGGCTGACTCTATTGATAATGACGGATTATTTACGGCTGATGTATATGTTAGCCCTGAAACATCCATGAAATTAGCCGCAGTCTATGCCTGTATTTATGTGCTTTCATCGTCTATTGCCCAGATGCCACTGCATGTAATGCGAAAGTCGGGTAATAGGGTAGAAACTGCGCGTGATCATCCTTTGTTTTATTTAGTTCATGATGAGCCTAACGAGTGGCAAACCAGTTATAAGTGGCGCGAAACAAAAGAGCGTCATGTGTTGGGTTGGGGAAATGGTTATACCCAAGTTATTCGTAACCGAAAAGGCGAGGTGACAAACCTAGAAGCCTGTATGCCGTGGGAAACCACACTGCTTAATACCGGTGGTCGATACACTTACGGCGTTTATAACGAATTGGGTAACTTTGCTATTAGCCCCGATGACATGATCCATATTCGGGCGTTAGGGAATAATCAAAGAATGGGGATCAGCCCAATCATTCAACATGCGGAAACCATCGGCATGGGTATGTCCGGGCAGAAATACACAAGTTCGTTTTTCGGTGGTAATGCTCGTCCGGCAGGTATCGTCTCAGTGAAGGGTGATTTACAGAAAGACGGCTGGGAGCGACTGAAAGATATGTGGCAAAAAGCTTCCCGAATGTTACGAAGTCAAGAAAATAAAACCATGCTTTTACCTGCCGATCTGGATTACAAGGCGCTGACGGTTTCTCCTGTTGATGCTCAATTGATTGATATGTTGAAACTGAATCGCTCAATGATTGCAGGGATCTTCAATGTGCCAGCTCACATGATTAACGACCTCGAAAAAGCCACTTTCTCAAACATCTCAGAACAATCCATTCAGTTTGTACGGCATACCATCATGCCATGGGTAGTGAACTGGGAGCAGGAATTAAATCGACGCTTGTTTACTCGACAAGAGCGAGTGGCCGGCTTTTATGTGCGATTTAATTTAGCGGGGTTGTTGCGAGGGACACCGAAAGAGCGAGCCGATTTTTATCATTTTGCCATTACAGATGGTTGGATGAGTCGTAATGAGGCGCGTGCCTTTGAGGATATGAATCCTGTTGATGGCCTTGATGAAATGTTAGTGAGCGTCAATGCCACTCAGTCCGCAGGGGGAAAAACAGAAGAATCGAAAGGGGATAACGATGAGCAGTGAAAAAGAAACACGATGTTATGTCGGTGAGGTTCGGGCGGAAGCAGGAGAAGAAAATAAACCGACACATATCGTGGGTTTAGGCTCTGTTTTCGATTCCCGATCTGAGCTTATTTATGGGTTCCGTGAAATCATTAAACCGGGCGCATTTGATGATGTACTCAATGATGATGTGCGCGGGTTATTTAATCACGATCCAAATTATATTTTAGGGCGAACAACCGCAGGCACATTATCGCTTAGCGTCAATGAACGTGGGCTTGTTTACGATATTACGGCACCTGATACACAAACCATTCGTGATTTAGTGTTGGCACCGATGCAACGTGGCGATATCAATCAAAGTTCTTTTGCCTTTCGTGTCGCGCGGGATGGTGAAGACTGGTACCAAGATGATGAAGGTGTCGTTATTCGTGAGATAACACGATTTTCTCGACTCTATGATGTTAGCCCTGTCACCTATCCGGCGTATCAAGATGCAGACTCTGCGGTTCGCTCAATGAATGCATGGAAAGAAGCCAGAGACAGTGGCGATCTCCAAAAAGCAATTAATCAAAAATTGGCGCGTGAGCGTCTTATGACTTTACTCAATGCATAAGGTAATACTATGACTATGAAGCTTCATGAATTAAAACAAAAACGTAACACTATCGCGATTGATATGCGCGCCATTCACGAAAAAGTGGGTGATGGTGTGATGACTGAAGAGCAACGCACTCAATGGAATAAAGCGCAAACTGAACTTGAAAATTTAGATGCTCAGATTCAGCGTGAAGAGCAACTACGCTCATTAGATCAAGATTTGGTTGATGACAAAGAGAAAGAACAGCGTGGTCAACAACCGAATAACCCTGAAACAGAGCAAGCAGAGCGTCGCAATCAAGCGTTTGACCGCTTCCTGCGCTGTGGTTTTGGTGAACTTACTGCTGAAGAGCGTCAAGCGGTAAAAGAGATCCGCGCTCAAGGCACCTCACCTGATGAAAAAGGGGGTTACACTGTTCCTACTCAGATGTTAAATAAGATTGTTGATCAAATGAAAGCCTATGGTGGTATCGCAAGTGTGGCTCAAATTTTATCAACTGCCACCGGTCAAGATATTACGTGGTCAACATCTGATGGTACTAATGAAGAAGGTGAATTACTGGGCGAAAATACCGCAGCAGGTGAGCAAGATGTTGAGTTTGGCACCGCCATTTTAGGGGCCAAAAAATTAACATCGAAAATCATCCGTGTATCCAATGAGCTACTGCAAGATAGTGGTGTGGATATTCAAGCCTATTTGGCTTCGCGTATTGCTCAACGCATTGGTCGTGGTGAAGCAAAATACTTAATTAAAGGTACTGGTACAGGAACACCTCAACAGCCTTCAGGTTTGGAAACTGCGGTGACAGGCACGGTTGAGGCATCAGGTGCATCATTAAACTGGAAAGATATTGCCGAATTAGAGCATGCGATTGATCCTGCTTACCGCAATAGCCCTAAATTCCGTCTTGCCTTTAATGATGATACGTTGAAAAACCTAAAATTAATGGAGGATGCGCAAAAGCGTCCTTTATGGCTTCCGTCTATTTCAGGTGTTGCACCGGCACAAATTTTAGGTATGCAATATGTTGTGGATCAGGCCATCGACAAAATGGAAGCGGGTAAAAAATTCATCTTCTGTGGTGACTTTGACCGCTTCATTTTACGCCGTGTTACCTACATGACGTTAAAACGTTTGGTTGAACGTTATGCTGATTATGACCAAACTGCGTTCTTAGCCTTCCATCGTTTTGACTGCGTACTTGAAGATACTTCTGCAATTAAAGCGCTGGTGGGTAAAAGCGCGACAAAATAGTTTTAAATAACACTGAGTCAATCAAGTACCGCTTAATTGCGGTTTTTTTGTGCCTGCGATCTGGATGGTCGCAGGTATTGGGGGATTTATGCCACTACCCACACTGGAAAAATTGAAGCGACAATGCCGTATTGATGATGACTACACGTTAGAAGATGAGTTATTAATACAATATCTTGGGGCATCGAAAAAACGGGCGGAAACCTATATCAATCGTACATTATACGAAAATGATGTACCTGAAAATGATCCTGACGGTTTAATTATTACCTCTGATATTGAATTAGCGTTAATGATTGCAGTGAGCTATTTCTATGAATACAGAGAAAGCGCGTCGATACCTTCTGCATTCTATGCCCTACTCGATCCTTACCGTTATATCAATTTATAAGGTGTGTTATGAAAATAGGTAAGCTTCGACATCGTATTACTTTTCAAAAATATGTATCAGAACGGTTACCATCAGGCCAACCCCACAACAAATGGATTGATATTGCGACAACGTGGACCGAAGTAAAATATCTTTCTGGTCGTGAGCTGATATCCGCTAATGCTGAAATGTCAGAGGTTACTGTTAGAGTGTGGATGCGTTATCGACCTGATATTAACAGTACCTGCAGAATGGTTTGGCGTGAGCAAATTTATGACATTCAGTCAGTCATCCCTGATGAGAAATTGACTCGATTAGAATTGCTATGCAAACAAGGAGTAAAACAATCATGAATTTGGATTTCTCCGATCTACTCGACTTATCAAGAGAGTTAGATGTTTTAAGCCGAGCTGAAAGTCATCAAGCGATGCGAAAAGCAACCAATGCGGCCGCAACGTTATTACGTGATGAAATCAGAACGTCCGCACCACGAAAGACGGGAAAATTAGCACGAAATATAGTGACCCGTAATCACAGAATGCGCAATAAAGGTGAGGTTTCTTCGGGCGTTTATGTTCGAGGGAGTAACGCATCAGGCACAAACAGCGATACCTCTATGAAAAGTGATCATCCTAACAATGCCTTTTATTGGCGCTTTCTTGAAGAGGGTACTTCTAAAATGGCGCCAAGGCCTTTTATACGTCCCACTTTTGATCGTGAATCGGATAAGGCAGCCAATTTAGCCATTAGCGAATTAAATAGAGCGATTGATGAGGCGCTAGGAAAATGACAGAGGCGGATATCTACGCAATTTTATCACCCGTATTACCTGATAAAGTTTTTCCGTATGTTGCTCCACAATCAAGCCCTGCAATAACAGCGCCTTGGTGTGCCTTCTCTTTGTACGATGTCAAAGGCGATGTACTGAAGGGGCAAGCCGAAACGATGACAAATATTCAGGTTGATGTTTATGCCGATACGATTGATGAGGCGAGAACGCTTCGCTTGTTATTTGCTAACGCCTTAACAAAATTAAGCCCTGTTGAAATTTCAGAAAAACAAGGCTACGAGCCTGATACAGGATTGTTTAGAGCAACATTTGAATGCCAAGTTTGGCAATAGCATCGCCTTATTATTCACACTAAAGCCACCTTCGGGTGGTTTTTTTATGCCAATAGGAAATGAGCATGTCTAGTAAATATGAAAAAACACAAGGCACTAAAATCAGTGTCTCGAAATTACCTGCAACGGAAGTTAACCCTGCTGATGCGGTATTTTTAGGGATTTCTTGTTCAACAAAAGAGATCAGTTATACCGGTGGGCAGAAATCAGATATTGATGTCACCACGCTCTGCTCTGAGGAGCAAGAAGTTACCAATGGATTATCTGCACCTGCAGAGCTCACCATTAATGGTAATTTCACCGATGATGAAGGCCAAGAAACATTACGTACCGCGTATGAAAATGATGAAGTTCATGCCTTTAAAGTGGAGTTCCCTTCAGGGATTGGCTATGCCTTTTTAGCTGAAGTGCGTCAAAACAGTTGGAGTGTTTCTACTTCGGGTGTGGTTTCTGCTTCATTTACCCTACGTTTAAAAGGTAAATCTAAGCCGATTAAAAACGGGACTGTTAATTTAAATGAAGGTAGCGAATAACCATGAAAAAACCGTCATTAAAATCACTGGCTTTAAGTGAAAAGAATGCCTTTCGCACAAAGAAAGTGAATGTTGCTGAATGGGAAAATGCGGTTGTCATGCTTCGTGAACCGTCATCACCTGCATGGATGAAGTGGCGTGAAATTATTCATCATGATAATGCTGAAGATGAACATTCGTTATCTGACATTGAAATTGCACAACGTAATTTACGTGCCGATGTTGTGATGTTTATTGATGTGTTGCGTGATGAAAACGGGGATGTTGTTTTTGATGAATCAGACATCAACGATGTGATGGCTATTTATGGCCCTGTGCATTCTCGTTTATTAAAACAAGCGCTCGATTTAACTATTTCGGTTGATGATGCAGAAAAAAAGTAGCCCAGCCTGATACTTTCTTTTTAATGACATTGGCGCTCCGCATGGGGCGCACTCTTGATGAACTCACTCGCCAAATGAGTTTGAGTGAGCTTCGGATGTGGATGGCTTTTGATCGCATTAATCCCATCGGTGATATTCGCAGTGATATTCAAACCGCACATATCGTTTCTTCTCTCTATCACTCTCAAGGCGGTAAATGCACGCTTTCTGATGTGCTTTTACGGTGGGACCCCAAAGCAACCCAAGAAAGTGATGATGGTTCTAATGATGGGTTAGAGAATTTCTTTCAGTCTATTTCAGAAAATTAATTATTTTTGCGAGGATAAAATGGCAAAACTGCGTGAACTGATTATTAAAATTTCTGCTAATTCTTCCTCGTTTCAATCTGAAATAGCGCGGGCTTCGCGTATGGGAGAAAACTATTATCGGATCATTGAGCAAGGCGGACGACGCGCCAGTGGCGCATCTCGTGAAATGCAACGTGCTATCCATGATCTAAATGGTGAGTTGTCATCCATTAAAAATACTGTATCAGGCGTTGCGGGTGCATTTGCAGGGGCTTTTGCAACACAGCAACTTATCAATTATGCAGACGTATGGAGTCAACTCAGCGGTCGATTAAAATTAGCGTCTACGTCGATGGAAGATTTTAAGCAAGCACAGCAAGAGTTAATGACGCTGAGCCAAAGAACGGGCACATCGATTGCTGCGAATACGAATCTATACAGCCGTGTTGCACAATCTATGCGTGATGCGGGTTATGCCTCAAGTGATGTTGCGAAAGTCACTGAAACCATTGCAACTTCATTAAAGCTCTCCGGTGCCAGTGCTGAAGAAACCAGCTCTGTTATTACACAGCTAAGTCAAGCATTAGGCTCGGGTGTTCTTCGCGGTGAAGAATTTAATGCCGTTATGGAAAATGGTGGGCGATTAGCAAAAATGCTGGCTGATGGTATGGGAACGACGATTGGTGGCCTGCGTGAAATGTCGCAAAGTGGACTACTCACGATGGATAAAATTGTTCCTATCCTGACAAATACGCAACAGTTACGAGCCGAATTTGAGCAATTACCAGCTACGGTAAGTGGGTCTGCGCAGAAGATTGAAAATGCGTTCATGGCATGGATTGGCAATGTTAATGAAACATCAGGTGCTACTCGCACACTATCAACCGCAATGGAGGGGATCGCTAACAATATTGATGGTATAGCCTCTGTTTCTGGTGTGTTAATTGGTTTGGGGGTGGCGCGTTATTTTGGTGGGTTAACAACAAGTGTGGCGAATGCAACCATTGGGGTTGCGCGTGCAACAAAAAGTGAAATAGCACATGCTCAAGCTCAATTGCAAGGTATAAAAATATCAACGGCTAGAGCAAGGGCAGCAGTCTATCGTGCTCAACAAGCAAGGTTAGCAGCACAAAGTGTTGAGCAACAAGCATTAGCTGAACGTCGCTTAGCTTCCGCACAAGGAACATTAAACCGGAATATTTCAGCTAGACGCACAGCACAAGAAAACCTTAATAGAGTAACTTCAGTTGGAACACGCCTTTTGGGTGGTGCAATGGGGTTAATTGGTGGGGTTCCTGGTCTCGTGATGGCGGGCGCGACTGCTTGGTATATTATGCATCAGCGCCAGCAAGAGGCGAGAAGATCTGCCCTTGAGTATGCTAATACGCTAGATACTCTGAAAGAACGTATGCCTAACATGACTTTATCGCAGTCGCATGATGAGTCAAAAAATATAAAGAAAACGCTTGAAGTTCAAATTGAAGAATACGAAAAGCAAATTGCTAAAATCAAAAACATGGAGCGTGGCATAGTAAGTGCTCAACGTGAAGCGGATAACTTGCCGGAAGGTGTAGCAAGAGAAAGATTGCAATGGCGTATAAAAGAAACCGTATCTGCATTAGCCGTTGAAACTCAGCGGTTGTCTCAAATGGAACAAGAGAAAGAAAGAACAACAAGTGCATTAAATGCGGTAGACAGCCAACGGAATTTTCTTATACGTCAGCAGGACTTAGAACAAAATAAAACCCATCAATCACTACTATTAATGAATGCCGAGCAAACCAAATTCAATCAAATCATGAATATTGGTAATAGTGTCTTAGCGACTCGACAGGCATTAGTTAATATTCCAATGCGCATTCCCAATGCAACATTAACTGATAAACAGCAAGCGTTAATAGATAATTCTGAGCGAAATAAAATTCTCTCTTCATTAACAGGTGAGGCAAGGGTCATTAAACAAGCTGAATTTTCTGCTGACGATGAGGGATTAACAAATACACCCGAACATGCTGAAAATAGGCAGAAATATATTAATAACCAAGTTGTTGCTTATCAAAATCAACAGAAAATCAATGAATCTCTTCAAACAGGAAAGGCAACCCAAAGTGCCTATGAAAAAGCGCAAAAAGAAGCTGAAAGAACCGCAGAACAATATGAGCGGAAAATAGCAGATTTAAGTGTGGCAACAGAGGTTCAGAAGGTTAGGGCTTCACAAGGTGAAAAAGCCGCTTCTCTTTATGCAGCATCACATGAAAATGGGGCTAAATGGACTGATAAGCAAAGAGAAGCAATTGAACGCTCATCTGTTGCTCTCGCAGAATGGACGCAAAAAGCAGATGATGCCGTGAAAAAGCATCGTGATATGGAAGAGGCCCGTAAAAAACTGCAAGAAGCCACAGTCAAATTTAACGATGAAGCCTCGTTAGCGACTCAAACCAATAGCATGAGTTCTCGAGAAAAAAGCTACTTTGAAGAAAGCCAGCAAATAGACCGTATCTACAATGAATCAGCAAAGAAAACAGAAGATATTGAAGCCAGATCTAAAGCATTAGATGCATTGGAAAATAAATATCGAAGTATTGCTCTTGCTGAATCTGAATGGACCGCTGGTTTAACGCGTGGAATGAAAGATTGGGTTGAAGAGAGTGGTAATTATGCTACTCAGACAACCTCTGTTGTTCAAAATGCTATGGGTGGGATGGTGGACACGATCAGCGATAAATTAAATGGCAATAAAGCCAGCTGGAAAGATTGGTCTGTTAGCGTGTTGAAATCGATTCAAAATGTACTCATTAATGCTGCAGTAGTGAATAGTCTAAATGCAATGGCCGGTGCTGGTGGTTGGATGGGGGCTGTTGGTGGATTTTTAGGTGGTGTATCTGCCCATGCTAAAGGTGGGGTACATAGTTCAGAAAGCCTTGGTTCTTATAGTAATCAAATCGTTAGCTCACCCACTTATTTTGCCTTTGCTAAGGGGGGCGCGCCTAATCTCGGACTCATGGGCGAGGCGGGGAGTGAGGCTATAATGCCATTAACTCGAACTGCAGATGGCAACTTAGGGGTTAGAGTTGTTGGTGGTAATAATCAGAGCGCTCATTCAGCACCTCAGGTTTACATTACCATTGATGGTAACGGTAATTCAGAAACTCAATCAACGAATGGATTCGAGCAGTTTGGTGCGGAGATTGGCCGATTTGTTGATAGCCGTTACCGAGAGTTAATGTCTAAAGATATTAGGCCGGGTGGTTTAATTTGGAGTGCAACTCGAGGAGGCCGTTAAAAATGGAAACATTCACTTGGTGTCCGCGTGTAAATCCGACTGAAGATGTCTCTTACAACACAAGGAAAGTCAAGTTTGGGGATGGTTATGAACAAGTTTCTGGCAATGGTTTAAATTCACGCAGTCAGAAATGGTCAATGGAGTTTGTGGGTGATGAAGACTACATTTCAGCTATTCGTCACTTTATTGATAAACACGCAGGAATAAAGTCATTTTTCTGGAAACCACCTCTTGAGCCACTTGGATTGTATCGTTGTGATGAACACAAACTCATTCCGAATGGTGCAGGGAATTACACCCTTTCTTTGGTTTTTATTCAGGCATTTAAATCATGATCACAGCTGATTATCAAAAATTAGAGTCGGGCAATACTGTCCGGCTTTTTGAAGTTGATGGTACAGAATTTGGTGTTCCTAATATTCTGAGATTCCATGCATACAATATTCCCATCACGGAAGAGGAAATGCAAAAGGCTAAAGGAGAAATAGAGGCTAAGTCTATTTGGTGGCAAGGGAATGAATATGGGGCATGGCCAGTTAAAATAGAAGGGTTAGAGTCCTCTACAACGGGATCTAGTGCTAATCCTAAATTATCAGTGGCTAATTTAGATAGCTCAATAACCGCATTATGTCTGCATTATGATGATATGTTGAAAGCAAAAGTGATTATTCACGATACACTTTCTCATTATCTCGATGCGGAGAATTTTAGTGATGGGAATGTTTCTGCAGATCCCACCCAAGAGCGAGTATCTGTCTTTTATATTGATAGTAAAAGTGCAGAAACAAATGAATTTATTGAATTTACACTGGCGAGTCCAATGGATTTACAAGGTGTGATGATACCTACTCGGCAGCTGCATTCAATGTGTACGTGGTGTTTACGTGGACAATATAAATCGGGAGATGGGTGTGATTATGCAGGGCAAAATGGTTATTTTGATAAACAGGGTAATCCTGTTGATGACCCATCACTAGATAAGTGTAGTGGTTTATTGAAAACGGGGTGTGTACCGCGATTTGGTAAAAATAATCCTCTTCCTTTTGGTGGTTTTGTCGGAACCTCGTTGTTACGGAAATAATAATGATGCAAAAGAAAATACGAGAGGCGATATTTTCTCATGCAAAAAAGGAATATCCCAAAGAAGCATGTGGCGTTATCGTACAAAAATCCAGAGTAAAGACGTATTTACCTTGTGTAAATGTAGCTACAACACCTCAAGAGCACTTCGTTATTTCTCCCCAAGAATATGCATTATGTGAAGACCAAGGCGTCGTTATTGGTATTGTTCATAGTCATCCAGATGCTACGACTCAGCCTTCTGAGTTAGATCAGGCTCAATGTGATGCACTGGGTATCCCTTGGTATATTGTCAGTTACCCCGAGGGGGATTTTCGTGAAATTCTTCCTCGAGGCGAACTTCCTCTTATTGGCCGTCCATTTGTGCTTGGTTTTACGGATTGCTGGGGCCTAATAATGAGTTATTTTAAGCAGACACATAATATTGTATTACCTGATTATCGTGTTGATTACCCGTGGTGGGAGCAAGGTGAAGATCGCTATATGGATAATTGGCAAGAAGCGGGGTTTATGAAAGTAGAAGGTGAACCACAAGTAGGCGATATGGTTGTTATGCAGGTTCAATCCAATGTTGCAAATCATGCTGGTATTATTCTGGATGATGGCATGTTATTACATCACCTTTATGGGCGATTAAGCCAGCGAGTTCCTTATGGTGGTTATTGGCGTGATCGCACAGTTATAATATTGAAACATAAAATAGCCATGACAAATTAATTAACCATAGATACCCTTGTTAAGGTATTTCTACTATTGGGATGATGTCATGAAAAATATACTTGTTATTTTTATAGCGTTATTTATTTCGGGTTGTGTGGCAAGACCCACGATGATAGAAGAGCAAAATGCTGATTATGGTGAAAAACCTAGTAAAGAATTTTATGAAGGAAAAATAAAATCATATCAGGAAGGGCGTTTAAAAGATCCCATGTCAGCAAGATACTCTTTCACTGAACCAAGAAAAGGATGGTGTATATTCGATGGTAAAGTCAATTTTGGCTGGATTGTTAATTACACGCTAAATGCTAAAAATTCATACGGTGGTTATGTGGGGGCTAAACCTGAATTCACTATAATAGTGGATGATATATCATGGCATATGCCGTATAACTTAAAGAGTAATTGTAGCTACCAGTAATATTATACTGAATAACCCGCCAAGTGCGGGTTTTTTTATGGAGTTTTTATGCAAAAAGAAAAAATGGTAACAATAGAGTTAAGCGGAATATTAGGAAAAACATTTGGTAAAACTCATCAGCGCATAATTACGACAACATCAGAGGCAATCAGAGCACTTTGTTGTACCTTAAATGGATTTGAACAGTATTTAAATACCAGTAAATCACGAGGATTAACATACGCCGTATTTAAAGGAAAAAAGAATATCGGTGTTGATGATCTTAATTTTCCAATATCAGAAGAAATTATTCGTATCGTTCCCATTGTGATGGGAAGTAAAAGAGGGGGGGTTTTTCAGACTATTTTTGGTGCAGTCCTTGTTGCTGCAGCTATATGGCTACCTTGGGGTTCCGCATTATGGGCCAGTAACCTTTTATTTGCTGTTGGCGCATCAGTCGCTATCGGCGGTGTTATTCAAATGCTTTCACCTCAGCCAAAAGGCCTTGCAATGCAAGATCAGGGTGAAAACAAACCTTCGTATGCGTTTGGCTCTCCTACTAATACCGTTTCTCAAGGTTACCCAGTGCCAGTGCTTTATGGCGAAAGAACGATTGGTGGTGCCATCATTTCTGCAGGTATTTATGTAGAAGATCAGCAATAAATCTATGTGGAATAATCTAATGAGAAAAACAATTCACGGTCAAAAAGGGGGCGGTGGTAGTCCTCGTGTGCCTGTTGAGCAACCTGATGATTTACAATCTATTGCTAAAGCAAAGTTACTCATTGCCTTGGGTGAGGGAGAATTTGCTGGAGAGTTAACGGCACAAAATATCTTTCTTGATGGCACACCGTTAGAAGACACTGAAGGAAATGCAAATTTTAGTGGTGTAACGTGGGATTTTAGATCAGGAACACAAGCACAGACTTATATTCAAGGATTGCCTAGCGCTGAAAATGAAATCAATGTTGGCTCAACGATTTCGAGTAAAACACCGTGGGTTCATACATTTACTAATTCACAATTATCGGCTATTCGGATTCGTCTAAAGTGGCCCTCATTATTCAAGCAAGAAGATAATGGGGATCTGGTGGGTAATGAGGTTAAATACGCCATTGATTTACAAACCGACGGTGGTAGCTGGAAAACTATTATTGACAGTGCCGTGAAAGGAAAAACGACTTCGGGTTATGAGCGCGCGCATCGAATTGATTTACCTGAGTCGAAAACATCATGGTCACTACGTGTTAGAAAGGTATCTAATGATGCTAATAGCAGTAAAATCGGTGATACGGTTGTTTTGCAAAGTTACACTGAAGTCATTGATGCTAAATTCACCTATCCTCATACAGCGTTACTTTATATTGAATTCGACTCTAAACAATTCAACGGTTCTATTCCGCAAATAACGTGCAAACCGAAAGGGCGCATAATCAGAATACCCTCAAATTACAATCCTATTGATCGTACCTATACGGGCGTGTGGGATGGTTCCTTTAAATGGGCATGGACCAATAATCCTGCATGGGTTTTTTACGACATTGTTATCTCCGATAGATTTGGTCTTGGACAACGAATAAATCAACAACAGATTGATAAATGGGAGTTATACCGTATAGCGCAGTATTGTGATCAATTGGTACCCGATGGAAAAGGAGGTGACGGAACAGAACCTCGTTATGTCTGTGATGTTTATGTGCAAGATAGAAATGAAGCGTATAACGTGCTACGTGATTTTGCAGCCATCTTTCGAGGGATGACCTATTGGGGTGGCGGTCAGATTGTAACATTAGCGGATATGCCTCGTGATATCGATTATAGCTATACCCGAGCTAATGTGATTGATGGCAAATTTATTTATTCAAGCAGTAGCAGTAAAGAAAAGTATTCCACGGCATTGGTTTCGTATTCAGATCCGCAAAATGGATATGCTGATGCAATGGAGCCAGTGTTTGAACCTGATTTAGTTTCTCGGTTTGGGTTTAATCAATTAGAAGTTACCGCAATTGGTTGCACCCGACAAAGTGAGGCAAACAGAAAAGGGCGCTGGGGAATACTGACAAACAATAAAGACAGAATGGTGACATTTTCTGTCGGGTTAGATGGGAACATTCCGCAACCTGGTTACATTATCGCTGTTGCTGATGAGTTGTTGTCAGGAAAAGTCACTGGCGGTCGAGTAAGTGCCATTGATGGCAGAAATATCACGTTAGATCGTGTTTCAAGTGCTGTGAGTGGTGATCGCTTAATTCTCAATCTTCCTTCAGGGCAATCGCAAGCAAGAACGATACAAACAGTATCAGGGAAGGTGATCACGGTTACAACGGAGTACAGTGAGACACCAGAGACAGAATGTGTGTGGGTTGTAGAGTCAGAAGAGCTGTATGCGCAACAATATCGGGTTGTCAGTGTTACAGAAAATGAATCTAATCAATTTACTATTACCGCCATTCAGCATGATCCCAATAAATATGAACATGTTGATTCTGGCGCATTGATTGATGAAAGGCCCATTAGCGTTATTCCTCCTAATAATCAGCAAGCTCCGAAAAACATTATCATTGATTCTTACTCAATGGTCAGTCAAGGCGTTAGCTTTGAAACAATGCGAGCACAGTGGCCACAAGTTGAAAACGCAATCTCTTATGAAGCGCAATGGCGTAGAAACGAAGGCAATTGGGTCAATATGCCTCGTAGCTCCATTAACTCTATTGAGGTTCCTAATGTTTATTCTGGTCGATATTTAGTCCGCGTTCGAGCCATTAATGCCTCTGAGATCTCAAGCGGGTGGGGATATTCTGAAGAAAAAACGTTAACAGGCAAAATGGGTAACCCACCAAAACCGATTAACTTTAGAACGTCGCCATTAGTCTTTGGCGTTAAGCTAGACTGGGGATTTGGTGAAAACACCAGTGATACGTTAAAAACTGAAATCCAGTACAGCAAGACGAATGATGGTGAAGGTCTGATGCTGTTATCCGACGTACCTTATCCATCTAAAACCTATGAAATGGCAGGTTTATCAGCAGGCGTAGTATTTTATTTCAGAGCAAGGCTGGTGGATAAAACCGGCAATCAATCTGAATGGACTGAATTTATTCGGGGAGAATCGGAGTTTGATGTAGGTACAATATTGCCAGAGCTTGATGGACATTTCATGTCATTTGAAGCCGGTCAGCAACTCGGTGAACGTTTAGATTGGAATGCTGAGACAGCAATTATTCTTAGTAATGCTGACTCTCAACTATCACGCAGTTTGTTAGTGAAATACGGTCAATCACAGGCTGGTATTCGCGAGCTATGGCAAGTTCGTGCAACGGATAACGAAGCCTGGGCACAGGAAGTTAAAGAAATTTACTCCGCTGTTGGTGATAACACGTCTGCAATTAAAGAGACACAAACGTCAATTACCAAGCTTGATGAGGCTATCGGTCAGCGCTTTACTGAAATACGTACTAAGGTTGATAAGGCTGAGGCCGATATTGCTTCAAATTCTCAAGCCATCTCTAACACAAACAAGGCATTTGCTGAAAACAAAACACAAGTTCAAGCTAAGTTTGATGAACAGGAGGGAATGATACAGGAGAAAATGCAAGCTACCTTCAATCAGGCTGGTGACGGTGTTGTCACTCACTCAATCAATATTACTATCAAACATGATGGCGTTAGTTATAACGCAGCAGGGCAAGTGATTAGTGCTCAGGTTAAGAATGGAAAACTGGAATCATTCTTTGGTTACAACGCAAATAACTTTGCTTGGTATAACCCTGCAAATGGCAAGATGGAATTATTCATGTATGCCAAGAACGGGCAATTCTTTGTTCGAGATTTATTTATCGAAGATGGCTCGATTACAAATGCAAAAATAGGGAATGTTATTCAATCTAATACCTACAAAACAGGTGTTGATGGTTGGCATATTAATAAAAATGGGTTTGCTGAATTTCAGAATATAAAAGCGAGAGGAGAAATAGAGGCAACTTCTGGGAAATTAGAAAATGTTATAATTGAAAAAAACTGTGAAATAAAAGGGACTTTAAAAGTGGAGAATATCGAAGGCGACATAGTTAAGTTTTATTCTCTTGGTAATGGAGAAACAATTACGATACCAGCACAATCTTTTGACCGTGTTATTCAAGTAGTCACCATAGCAACGACTCATAATAGTAAGTGGTGTCGATTGTGGTTAAACGATGATAAGTTCTTTGAAATTAAAAATGGTGGAAGTTATGAAGAATTTACTTATTGGAATTCTCCATCAACAACGTTAAAAGCGAATACACCAGGCGTATTTAGATATGACAGCGAAGATAGATATTTCAAAATAACACTATTAGCCTGCAAGCAATAAGGAAATAAATCATGATATACACAACAGGCACTGTTAACACAGTGTCAGGGTCTGCTATTGTCCGCGGAACTGGCACTAAATTTAAAAATAATAATCCAGCCATTAATATCGGAATGACTATTTTAATTAAATCGGGAACAACAAATATTCCGTATATGATTAAATCCGTTAATTCTGATACTGAATTAGTATTAGCACAACCTGCATTAGCGACAGCAACAAATACAGCATTTTCAATTCATATCACTGAGCCGGATAATAATAGCGATGCAGCAAGAACGATGGTCGCTATTAATAGTTACGCGCAATATTTCCTCGATGCAATGAATACGTGGATGAGTGAAACAGGGCAGACAAAAATTGAAATGCCAAACGGGGAAGTTGTCACACTAGATAGTATTAAAAAGATACAAAGTGATATTGCAGATCGGATTAAATATTCTGATACCTATGATTACGGTCAAAATGCATATAGAAATGCAAAAATAGCTCGTCAATATTTCTATGATTTACGAGATATCAGCACACAAAATTCCCTATGGTCGTATGCGCCGGGCGTATCTTGTGGGCTTGCAAATGAAAAAATATTGGGCATTAGCGAATACTTAAAGCAAGTTGGCGTAATAACATCGAGAGGATGGAGTGAGAAAAGCGGGGCTGGTGCAATATTTCAAATTTGCGCATCAGCAGATGGCGCGTGGTTGCGATCATCATATGCAGGCGCCGATAAATTTAATTCGCCCGTCCAATTTTTAATGGCTGGAAATTTTGGCGTTGGAGGCATGGCTCCATCAATGAGTAACAATGATCTAAAGACTAGCCAGTTATCATCGTTGTTTAAAATGGGCGGTGGAACAGATAATAATCAGTTTACAAATCACGGCTGCGGAATTCATTTCGTTTATAGTGCGACAATCCGCTCTGGTTTGTTTGTTAACGCATCTACGGGGGTTACTTACTCGTACACATCAGATGATCGAGATGCAAACGGTATTGTCAGAACTAGAATTTTATACAGCACAGCAAATACAACAGTAGATAGCAATGGTTTTATTAAACGAGCCTCTCCTGTTATCAACATCAATCCCGATGGCACATTCACCACTAACGACGAATCAGATGGTGCAACTGTTACTCGAGTAGCTCAGGGTGAATATCTTATCGAAGGTGTACTTGGTTTTAACGCTGACGCAGGCTGGGGTGGTATCGATGGTGGTATTGAAATTCCTCTCGATGTTAATAAACAGCCGTTGATATGGGTTAATTCTAAAGTTAACAAGGATGGTTCTATCCTCGTTAAAACGTATCACCGAACTCACCCTAATGCGCCTGAGTTTGCCAATAATAAAATTGATGGTTTCAACGATGGCGACCCGATTGATATCCCAGCTGGCCGTTTTATCTCTGTGCGTGTGCAGATGCCAGAAGGCTCAATCTATAACGTGAGAATGCGTGAGATGGAAGAAGGGCAGAAAGCGGAAGAGGAGCGTAGGCAAAAAGAAGAGGAGATGAAAGCACAATTCGGGTTAGGTGAAAATGATGTATTACTTTAATAATCAGGACACCAATAAGACACCAGAAATAGTGTTTTCCAAAAGTTTATAGTTGTATTTTGTATGTAGAGCAACGAATTCCTTTTTATGTACTCAATTGCTCACATTGTTTTTAATCAAAATAAAAAAACAATATTTTCCTGTAATTATGGGATTCATATTTTATTTTTCCTTATTGGCAGAATGGCTTCTGCTGATAAGGCTTATTGGCTTTGTTGTTTGTTCATCGGAAATATAATAATCAGGTAGTAAGTTTTGAGGTTTAACCCCTAAAACAAACGCGATAGAGAATAAATGTTCAACGGTAATTTTCACGCCTCCATTTTCTACCCGAGAGTAATGTTGTTGGCTTATTCCGAGCTTGTTGCTCATTTGTTTACCTGTTAATTTTAGCTCCATCCTTTTTTGTTTTATTTTATGCCCGATGATGAAATCTAGCGTATCCATGATTTTTTATTTCCGTTTTAGATAATTTGTAATTAGCTTTTATAAAGCAAAGAGTTACAAGGCTATTCTATTATAGATAAAAATATTTTTTTATCTATTAAAATAAAACTTTTTATATGGTAGGCATACAGTACATCTGTATGTGCTAGAAGAATATGAAGGGGAACGAAGGTTAGAGGAAAATGACATGGTATTGTATTTTAAAATTCAAATAGCTACTAGTTAATATTAGTATTGATTTGACATCCTCCCCGCTCTGAAGGATGGGGTTTTACGGCGCACCTGATAAGATTTTTTATTATTACAAACTTATCATTTGAGAAAAGAGCTTTGTATATAGTGGCCGTAATATTATAAGTTCTTTGTGTCTTTTGTAATGGGCTGTTTGGATTAATCAATTCTGATGTACTTACCTTCAATAAAGTCCTCTCCGTCATTTTCGCATTTCACTAGACGACACTTTCCTTGTAATCCATACCGACTAACGACACAGCGAACACCCGGTGATGAACTTGAGCCTTGGTGTTTGTTTTGTCGTCTCTCATAGCTAGATACCTTTTCTAATAAGCCATCTTTTACCATGCTATCTAATGTTCTACGAGTAGATTCAAGAATGCTTTTTTTATTAAAAGAATCCATTCCTTTAAGCATATAAGCTACGCCTGAAACATCAAAAGGAGGAGGCCCAATCTCACCTGTTACCCATTCAAGATTGTCGAGTTTAAATAATTCCATTATCTCTTTTTTGCGCGAGGTTATTCTCATTTTTAGCGCTCCTTATTGTAGGTTACATCTATCCTACAATAAGGAATTTAAATGATATATAAATACTATGCTTCTTTTAGCAACGATAGTTTTTCACACCATGTATCAAGCGTTTCTCGTTTTTCTCTTAAATAATCATATCTATCATAATGCTTTTGAGAAACTCCTGGTCTTTTGTGGTTTTGCACCATATCCCTTAACTCAGAACTTATTCCCATTTCTCCAGCCAATGTTTTGAATGTTCTTCTCACATCTCTAGGTGTAAATTTCTCAAACTCATTTTTCTTACAAAATTTATTTAATTGTTTAGCGTATTCAGACGTTAGCAAATGTCCTTCTTTAGTATCAGCAGGGAAAAGATAATTTGATGTTGGATACAATAGCTCTTGGATATTAAGAATATCAATAGCAGGCTGTACCAAAGGGATTACATGATAATCGCCTGTTTTTGAAATGTGAGGTGAAACCGTTAATGTATTATTCTTTTTATCCCAATTGTCGCGAGTATTAGCCAGAATTTCCCATGGTCTTTGCCCTGCGGAATAGACGCAAAATAGAAATAGACGCGCATAATCTGAGTTAATAGGGCAGTCGATGCTGGGCTTATTGAATAGCTCTAATAATAGTTTCAGCTCATCCCATGATAAAAATCTATCTAACGCTTTATCTGCACCTTTTTGTCTAGGAACCACTGTGACAGGATTTCGTTCCAATCCATAAATAACGCGCTCGTTTATTTTTGCTGGATCATTATCGGCAAACAAACCGAAGTTGAATACCGCATGTAGGTTTGCTCTTACTTTGTTCGAACCAGCCAAAGCACCTCGGGAGATAAACTCAGAAAGTATTCTTTTTATATGATCTGGAGTCACATCTTTTGCAGGAATAGAGGCATCAATATGTTTACTATCTAGAACCTGATTTAGTCTGTTTTGAGTTTTATCATATGAACGCTTGCCTTGTCGTTTCTGATCTTCAATGTAATCATCAAAAAGCTGTTTTACTGTGGCGTGTTCATATTTAATTTTCTCAGGAGATGATGATTCTGCAGCTGCTGCTACTGATTTTACTGCAGCATCAGCTAGTGATAAATTGGGGTAATCACCAAGCGATATAAATTTTTCTTTTCCATCTTTGAAGTAGCGGTAGACGAAAACTTTTCTTCCTGATGGATATGTTTTTACACCAAGGCGTCCAGTGCCTCTAGTCGCTGATGCTTGCCAAGTATAATATGCAGACTTCTTTGGTTTCAGTCCTCGTATTTTACTATCAGTCAGTAATACGCTAGCCATAACTAATTTCCATTTACGGGTTGTTTGCGGGTCAAGTAACGGGTCAAGTAACGAAGAAATGATATGAAACTAGCTGAAATCATGCAAGGTATATAAATCCTTATAAATCAAAAAGATGAAATCTTATGAAATTATATGAAACTCAATGAAATCAGTATGTAACGCCCTTCTAAGCCGTAGGTCACAGGTTCGAATCCTGTAGGGCGTACCATTCTCAAGTATTCTAACGTCTACAACAGTCTATAAAACCCCTATAAAATCAACATTCACAAGAATCTATGGTATTCCAAGGTCTACTCTCGTCTATTGAAATCTACAACTATGTGGGGGCATAATTGGGGGCATGACCCCGTTCAATGAAAATCGGTGCCCCCTTTATGAAGCTAACAGCCCGTCAAGTCGATACCTCCAAGCCAAAAGAGAAAGCTTATAAACTTTCTGACGGTGGGGGCATGTATTTAGAAGTTGCTCCTAATGGCTCTAAATATTGGCGCATGAAATATAGATATGCAGGTAAAGAAAAAAGGTTAGCTTTCGGTGTATATCCATCAATATCCCTTGCACAAGCTAGGGCGAAAAGAGAAGAAGCTAAACGCATATTAGCGCTAGGTGATGATCCATCTTTAGTGAAGAAAGCAGAAAAGAGAGAGAAAGAATCTCAAGTAAATAATAGCTTTGAAAAAATCACTCTTGAATGGCATGACTATAAAAGGCCTAATTGGTCACAAGGTTATGCGGATGATTTACTAGAAGCCTTCCAGAAAGATATCTTTCCTTATATTGGTAAATCTAGCATTACGGAAATTAAGCCACTAGATATGCTCGAGGTGCTTAGAAAGTTAGAAAAGCGTGGCGTATTGGATAAGCTGAAAAAGATAAGACAAGCATGTAACCAAGTATTCCGCTATGCAATCGTAACAGGGCGAGCGGAGTATAATCCCGCAGCTGAATTAGCTGGCGCATTGTCTACACCGAAAGCAAAACATTTCCCTCACTTGAATGTTAATGAGTTACCCGAGTTTTTACAGGCACTATCTGTATGTAGTGGAAGTAAGATCACTCAGATTGCGACAAAACTATTAATGATAACAGGCGTTCGTACTATTGAGCTAAGAGCTGCTGAATGGTCAGAAATTGATTTTGATAAAGCTATTTGGGAAATCCCAAAAGAACGCATGAAAATGCGTCGCCCTCACATGGTGCCATTATCTACACAGGCCTTAGAATTATTCAAAGAAATACAAACCATAACAGGAAAGTTTAAGTATATCTTTCATGGCAGGAATGATGCGTCTAAGCCAATGAGTGAAGCTGCTATAAATCAGGTTATCAAGCGTATTGGTTATGATGGTAGAGCAACTGGTCACGGATTCAGGCATACAATGAGCACCATCCTACACGAGCAAGGCTATAACACTGCATGGATTGAGACACAACTTGCACATGTTGATAAGAACTCTATTCGTGGAACGTATAATCACGCTCAGTATATTGATGGACGTAGAGAAATGCTTCAATGGTACGCTGATTACATGGGGGCATTAGAGAACAGGGATAACATTGTACACGGTAACTTTAAACGTGCTTAACCCACCAGCAACCACATACAGAACCAGACAATAAAAGGTCTGGTTTTTTTGTGTTTATAAACTGTGAACTGTATAAATAGACAGCTAATATATACTTTAGTAGACTTGTATAGACTATAAAGAATAAAGCTATGTCTAGGCTGATCCCCGAAAACTAGTACACCTCTACTAGCTGACATAGCTCCTATCAATAGAGGGCGTGAGGTGGCGTTGTGAGTGTACTAAATAGCTTTATTGCGGAAAGAAATCAGGCTATTCAATTTAAAAAGTTGTTTGACGCGATTGCAGAGCAAGAAGAACAGCCAATTGATGTTGTCGCTGCCTTTTTTTATAGAAATAGAATAGATATTTGCTCCGATGAAGAGTTGGATAATATCTCAGTTCCTGCATATCAGTGTTATACGTACTCTCGAATTTCTGGTTTCGATCCGTATCCTGATCAATGGTTTCAAGAAAGATGCTTTGATTTGATAAGAGCGATTGGCGAACAGTATCAAATTTATGATGAAGAGTTACCAGAATATGAGTTTGGTTACATGGTAACTCCGAATGAATATATTGGATTACCTGATGATTACCAAGGTTTCTTTCCTGAGTTTTATTTTAAATATGATGAAATTAAATCATTTTTAAATTCTCATAATATTAAATTTCCTGAGCAGCTTGAGATTGTTGATACTAAGTCCTCAAAAAGAGAAGACTCTATAGATGGCATAGCTACAGAAGAAATAACGGTTACAACACATTCAGCGGAACTAGACAAACCCATGAGAACAAGAGAAAGAAATAACCTTCATGCGATTATTGGTGGGTTGCTGGTTACCATTATCAAAAATAGTAAAAAAAATCAGAGTTCTGTTATTTATGAACTAACTGAGCTATTTCAAGATGCTGAGCCATTTTCTAAAAGAAATTTAGAAGAAAGATTTTCTAAATCTAAAAAAGTTTTAAAAGATAAAGGATTTGAGTTCGATGAGCTAAAAGCTATCCCTGATGAGGTGAAAAATGATTGATTACGATAAAAATAGCTGTAGTTCTTTAGAAAAAGCTTATTACACTCCAGTTGAGGCCGCGTTGAGGTGGTGTAATCTGATATCTCATGAGGTGCTTATTCTCGAAAAGGTAGGAATGGATGTTTTGCCATCCGTTGGTATGTTTCCACAGTGGCCGTGCTTAAGGGTTAATGCGGAAAAAATATTAGATGCTATTCATAATGGGGAAATATCATACGGGCGGGATGGAAAAACTGTTAGAGAGGGTGAGCAGGTAGCAAAGCACCGATTAACAATTAGGCATTCAGATTTGAAAATTTGGATGTCGAAAAATTACCCAAATCAAAAACCTCCTTTTCTATTTGATTCTGTTGAGCAGAAACTTCATGCTGGAATAACTATTGAAGCATACCAAACAATAGAAGCTGAAAATAAACGCCTAAATATTAGATTGCAGGATGCGATAAAAACATTTAAACAACAAAAAGAACAAATTTCAGAGTTGCAGGGTGAACGAGATTCACTTAGACAAATGGTTGATAACCATAAACCCAATATTAGCTCCAGAGCAGAAACGACATACTTGAATATTATTGGGGGATTACTCGATATTATTCTCGGTGAGTCTCCATCAGGAAACAAACTATCTGTTTATGACAATCAAGCAAGCATTATAAGTGCGTTATTAGCTTATCATGAAGGTAAGCAGGGTATTAGCCCTAGGACTTTAGAACAAAAATTTTCAGAGGCCAAAAAAAGCTTAAAAGAGTAGTTACCGCAACTGCGGTAAAGAGTACCGCAACTGCGGTGACTACGATATCAAATATACATAAAGTTCCCCTGAGATCTACGGACGTCTATCTAAGCGTATCATTAATCAGATAACAGGGGGCATCATGCCAACAGTAACAACCTTAAAAGAAAACCTCATTCGCTTACCTGAAGTTATGCGTCGTACTGGCTATGGTAAAGCGTGGATTTATCGCCTCATTGAAACAGGTCAATTTCCTAAATCAGTAAAAATTGGCGCTCGTTCTATTGCTTTTGTTGAATCAGAAGTAGATGAATGGATTGCTAATAAGATTGCTGAATCACGTACTGGTGAGGTGGCATAATGGAAAAGAAAAACCACCCGTCACAGGTGGCTTCTCAGGATAACGCGACAGCATCTATTCTATCAAAGAACCCACCGAAAAAACACCGTGCCCGTTTGTATATGCTAGGTACAGGTATTAATGGATTTACAGAGAATGAAATATTAATTCATTGTCGCTTATCGTCAGGTCGTAATTATCCAAATGAA
Source organism: Proteus sp. G2669 (assembly GCF_009915245.1). Taxonomy (NCBI): domain Bacteria; kingdom Pseudomonadati; phylum Pseudomonadota; class Gammaproteobacteria; order Enterobacterales; family Morganellaceae; genus Proteus; species Proteus sp. G2669. Next base: position 167,984 of record NZ_JAABLX010000025.1, read on the forward strand.
TTGGAACGTTTATTAAATATCGAACTAGAACGCATTGATGAGCCTAATCCTGATGGTATTGGATCACATTATCGTTACCGCTTTAAAACGGCTCAAGATGTGCAGAAGGTTATTAATTTAATAAATAAACGTGCTGAACAAGGTAATTACCAATCAATAAATAAAGCACACGTAAATAATATTTTAAGCCTCTACCCGACAAAATAACGGAATAAGAAAATGAAACTAAAAAATAACAGCTTAAATGCTGGTGGATTCGCTCACCCTAAATTCAGTGAAGAGCCTATTTTAAATATTAACTCAGATGATATTTCCGTTATTCGATTTGAGGGGGTAGAGGTACGGATAGTTAAAATTAATAATGATCCTTGGTTCGTTGCTAAAGATGTTTGTGATGCTCTGGAATTAACCAATTCAAGGGTTGCTTTGTTGGCTCTGGATGAGGACGAAAAGAATACTGTAAGTTTAACTTACGGTATTAAAGGAAATCCAAAGCGCGGAGTAATTTCTGAGTCTGGATTTTATAAACTGATAGCCCGTAGCCGTAAGGCAACCACTAAAGGCACATTAGCGCACCGCTTCACTAATTGGGTATTCCGTGACGTTATCCCATCTATTCGTAAAACTGGCGCGTATGGTGTGCCATTCTCAGCATTAAATGACTTCACTAAGCGTCAGCAACAATACCAAATTACAGCCTCACAGCACGGGCGTGACCTTCAATCCTGTAAGCAAAAGAAAGCTGATTTACAGCGCGAAGAACGTGAATTATGGAAGAAGTACCAGCCTGATTTTCTTGATGGAGAAATCCACTAATGACGGCTATTAACTTACAAATGTTTGGTACACCCAAAGCGGTGTATCAAAGTTCAAATATCAATCAATTATCCCCAGGGTTGGGGAATATTGCCTACCAAGAGAGTGATTCCCTACTGGCAGGTAAGGGGGTAAGTTTAATTTACTCCCTTAATAATACTGTAGCTTTAAACTACGGTATTACTGGCAACCAATCAGGCAAGCTTTCGTCCGATCACTCGGTCAATATTTTGGCTCAGCAACTGGCTAAAACTTTAGCCGTTGTATCAGCGAAAATTTACGCCAATCAATCAGCAAAGAATTTTGCCAATCTAAAACGTGGAGAATTTACACCATTAGCTAAAGGTGGTTTTTCTCACGTTTCTAAAGTCGGGAAATCCCGCTATTTTAACTCGTTCATCTCAAAAAATGGAAGAATTGAGTTTTTTGAGTCCATAAAAGGTAAAATAATTGAGTTTTTACAGTCCATAAAAAAGGAATGTTGTAGGAATAGTGACGGCTATCACTTGCGCTTACTACTTAATGTTGGATATAGTGATCAGGCACTAGCAAAATCTAGTGTCAGAATTGGCGTTCTGAATATGTACAAGGCGACACATGACGCGCCTAGCGTCTTTTTTTGTGTCCATGCCTACGCATACCCACGATTTGCGGTATTATATCGCTCCGAATCTATGGTGGCGGCAGCAGAGCAACCGAAAGGTTGGCTGGTTCCCTTGTACGCCAGTAACGCCAACTCTATTGTCGTCACCACCCTTGAAATTGGCGTTTCTAGTGGTGACTCCTTAGCACAGTACAAGGAGATCATCGTTATGATGGCAACCCCTACCCAAACACAATTCAAATTTCTGTTTTTGAGCATTAAACGCTCAGATACAACCGCTAAACCTTGCCGTATCACCATTACAGCACTTAATGAGCACGATGCCAGACTCATGCTTGTACGTGATTACATCCTTGCTTTTGCTGGACGTGTGCCAGTTCAAGGAGTGACTGCATGAGCAATCTATCCCCCAAAAATTACCACCGTATTCAAGCTGAAATTAATGAAGTCATTGGCGATGTTGAGTGTTTTTCATCAGAAGAACGTAGCTGTGCCCGATTGATGAGAGTGAGAAAAGGCATGGTTCATATTCTTTGTGAGGTTCTCCCTCAAATTACCGATCCCCAAAAACAAGAGCTTTATTACTGGTTAGAAGCCATTAATCGTATCAGTGGCGCAGAAGTTGTAGATGCTAAGTTGGAGGGTAAAGCATGAACAAACCAATTCCATTAGATATCGCAATTTATAAGGCGCAACAAAATAATTCCCTATTTGCCGTTATTTTGGAACAAGCGAGTAAAGATTGTTCGCGTGAGCTAATTGATCTCATTTCTATTGCGTATGACTTCAATGCGGAAATATGCAAATCCCTTGAGGAGGCAATCAAGTGAAGACTATCAAACTAAATACTGGCGATATTGTTCGTTTTGAGTCTGCCTTAAATATCAATGAAGAAATATCCGCCTTGCTGATCCCTGTTTTAACGGCAGTCGAAAATGAAGCTGAAACTGACACTCATTTAATGCTTAGGGCAATACATCGAATCGTGAATGAACAATACCTAGCATTGAGAGATTTAGCGGAGGTGATGAAATGAGCAAGATCGATATTAAGCGCTTATTTGAGGTCTCTCTAGAGGTTCCTATGATGCGTGTTGAGCAACTTGAATCTTTACTCACTATTTGGCTTCAAGGCGAAGCTGATGAAGATACGCTCAATATGATTAGTGTAGCGTTGCTTTGCACTTCTGAAATAAAGAACGCCTTAAATAATGCGGTGGAAGATCAACGATGAAGATTGATTATTTTGACAGTGGCGCAGTCGCCAAAATCACCGTAACTAGCAACCTATTTCAGTATAAAAAACATTGTCGTGTTGTTGATGCGGTACTACTTAAAACAAATGTAACAGCCAGCACAAAGTACGGTTTGGTGATTAGAACAATTATTACAGGTAAGTCCTCGCATGTGTTGAGAGCTTATAAGTTAGCGGTAGTGGAGGCGAATAAATGAGTAATGTGATCCCATTCAAAACCAAAGCGAACTCGCTTGATGATGCGCTAAAAACCTTTGCCTTTGCTGTATTTAAAAGCCGCCCGAGTGACTTTGAGGAGTGTTACACCTACACGGAGACATGCCAAGGCCGTACTAACAAGCAACAAATTTCACCGATTGAGTACCTTTGTTTCTTAACTGAGGTTTGTTTTATTGAGCCGCTAATAGATCAGGTCGAAGAATACGAAGCGGTCGCATTGGAAGCCTTAACCAAAGCGGTAGATTGTGGGCGTCTTACTCTGGAGGGCGAGGCGTTATATCAATCTATTTTAAGTGTGTCGCGTGAGATGGCTGAACCCACAGGAGGCGCAGAGGATGAAACCAATTGATGTTATCCGTGATGTGAAGCTGAAAGCAAACGGCCAATGGCAAAATATATTATCTCACCTTGGGGCAGAAGTGCCCCTAAACACGCACACGGCTTGCCCTCATTGTGGTGGTAAAGACCGGTTTAGATTTGATAACAAGGACGGCAATGGCACGTTTATTTGTAATCAGTGCGGTTCTGGTGATGGATTAGATCTCGTTCAGCGTGTGTTAGGTGTCAGTGTAACCGAAGTCGCAAAAGAGGTTGCTGGCATGATTGGTATTGATACCCGTTCAGATATTCCACCAGCTTACCGTAGTCATGAGGTAAAAGCGCAACAGGACGCACTGAAAGCGAAGCAAGCCCAGAACCAAGCTAACGAGCAGATAGAGAAACATAAACGCTTTACAGTGCGATACAGTCGCACTATTGCTAATGCTAAACAGGGCGAATCTGAATACCTGAAAGCGAAAGGATTTGATAGTGCCACCGTGACCCTACTATCTGATGGATCGCTGATTATTCCATTGATAGACGCAGACGGCACAATCACAGCCGCACAGACCATTAAATCCAATGGCGAGAAACGACTATTACTCGATAGTGTAAAGAATGGCAGCTATTACCCCATCAATGAGTCTGTAAACATGTCTACGGTGATTATTGCTGAGGGATTGGCTACCGCCCTAACGTGTCACTTAATTCAGTCAGAAGCTCATATCGTCGCAGCGATTGACGCAGGCAACTTAATTCACGTTGCTAAAGTCATGCGCACTAAATACCCCGATAGCAAGATTATCATTGCGGGGGATAACGATATTAAGCCAGACCAAGACAATACAGGAAAGCTAGCAGCAGAAAAGGCCGCTAAGGCGGTTAATGGCATTGCGGTTTTACCGCCTACGGATGATAAAGCAGATTGGGATGACTACCGCCTATCACACGGTATTGAGGCAGCAAGACAGGCATTTAATGCCGAGGTGGATAAGCAAGGAAGTAAGGCAATGATTGAGATTGATGTGAACCACAAAGCCATTAAATCCGATCCCATGAAAACCCGCATTGAATCACGCAAAGATGGGGTATTTCTGGTGACACCCAAAGCAGACAAGGAAACGGGGGAAATCATCAATCATGAACAATGGTTATCGAACGCCATAAAACGCATTACGAAAGGGGCTAATGACCTCAATCAAGAGTATTTAATTATCGAATGGGGTAATAACAACGTTCAGGCGATACCAACGGGTGATATTGGAGAGCGTGAGGGATGGCGCACATTAAAAAACGCAGGGTTATTTGTCACGACAAAATCAGGATTAAGGCAGTCGTTCTCTGATTGGCTATTAAGGCAGCCATTCAAAGAGAATTGGAGTATCACCAATAAATCAGGTTGGCACAAAGGCGCGTATATCATGCCTGATGGTTCAATCATTGGTATACCTGAGCAACCAATATTTTTTAACGGCCAAAGCGCAGCCGCTACCGCCTACCAGACAAGCGGAACAGTAGAAAGCTGGCGGAATGGTGTAGCGCGATTAGCTGACGGAAACAGTTTTATGATGATAGCGATAGGCGCAGCACTCGCCGCACCAATGACAAGCATTATTGGGGCTGACAGCTTTGGGCTTCACTTATACGCACAGTCTACTGCTGGGAAAACCACCGCCGCAGATATGGCCGTGAGTTTATATGGCGAACCCGATTTACAGCGTTTAACGTGGTATGGCACTGAATACGGTATGACCAACGAAGCAGTAGCGCACAATGACGGACTTTTATATTTAGATGAAGTCGGACAAGGGGCAGATCCGAAACACGTCTATAAATCCGCTTACACGCTATTTAATGGCAAAGGCAAGATACAGGGTGCTAGAGAGGGCGGCAATCGTCAGGTTCAAAACTGGAAAACAGTTGCGATTAGTACAGGGGAAAAAGACATTGAAACATTTTTATCCATGGCAGGGATTAAAATCAACGCAGGGCAATTAGTGCGATTACTGAATATTCCAATGGAACGCGCCACCGAATTACATGGATGTGAATCAGGTAAAGCCCATGCCGATTTAATCAAGGTGAATTGCCGTGAAAGTTACGGAACAGCAGGACGTTACTGGATTGAATATCTATCAAGCCATAAAGACAAAGCCAAAGAAGCCTATCGAGCCGCACAGCAACGCTGGAGTAAGTTAATCCCAAGTAGCTATGGTGAGCAGGTACACCGAGCCAGTGACCGATTTGCCACACTAGAAGCTGCTTTATTGATGGGGAGTGTTATCACGGGTTGGAATGAACAGGATTGTCGTGATGTGGTTCAAGCTACCTTCAACGTGTGGGTTGCTGAGTTTGGTACAGGCAACAAAGAATATGAGCAAATCAAAGAGCAAGCCGAAGCTTTTTTGAATGCTCATGGATTAAGTCGCTTTGCCCCTATTCCTTATGACGTTAGGGATCTACCTATTAGAGAACTTGCGGGGTATAGGAAGAAAGGCAACAACGAAGATGACCCGATAATCTTTTATACCTTCCCATCGGCTTTTGAAAAAGAAATTGCTGCAGGGTTTAACTATAAGCAATTCGCTGAGGTGTTGAAAACGGCAGGTATGTTAACACCGCCTACCAGTGGCAGAGGTTATCAACGGAAAAGCCCACGTATAGACGGACGCCAATTTAATGTTTACGTCTTGCAGTTTGCCCCCGAAACAAACGATGAGGACAATAACATTTAATTAACACCATGAGATTAATAAACAAATATCCATTATTTTTTCATGTGTGTAAGTTTATCGTTTTAGTGTTGGTTCAGTTGGTTCAGTAGATAAGGTTTATTGATTTATAAGGGAAAAGTGGCATTTATTGAACCAACACTGAACCAACAAAAGGGTGTTTTGAACCAACAAAGTCTTATTTTGAACCAACATACAAGTTTAGAGCCTTTCTTCACTGGTTGGCATGTTTAGGTTTGATGTTGGTTCATTCGTGAAAAATGTTAGTTCAAATAGGGGTAATGTTGGTTCAATCTTTTTAAAGAAACTCTTTAAAAACAACCATCTTTACAAATCGAACCAACTGAACCGACTGAACCAACACCCGATCACGTATTTAATAGAAAAGATTAGCGTGATGTTTAATATATGTATCTAGAAATTGCGAAGGGAAAAAAGTTAATTATGATTAATGTATATTCAACGTTTTGAAAATGGGAGATTGTTATGAATTCGATAATAGAGAAAGACACGTATACGCCATATTTTGCTAGTCAAATAACAATAGTAGCTATTTTTTATGCTTTGTTTGTTTTTTGTGGATTAATGTTAACTAAGCATGGTTATCTTGGATTTTGGGATGCCATGTTAAATGTTAAAGGTGCCTCTCTGATTTCTGCTGCTGTTATATCCTATTTGTTTGTAGTAAGTAGAGTGGGAATATTAGTTAAAGTGATTATAGATAATGAAGATTGGTCTAAGAAAGATAAAGCAACCCGATTGCTAGAGGTTTGTTTAATCATGCTAGCCGCATTTGTGACACCATTTTATACTTTTGGGATTATAACTACAAACTAATACACTCCCCAACCGTCAAAGCATAAGCCGAGGCGGTTACTGTAATACATTTCAGTACGTCCTTTCTGTATTAATTTTGCGAACAAAAAAACAACCTAGTTATGGTTATAAATACAGTGAAATGATTCTGTTTTATACAGCTCATGTTATAATGTTTCATAATTTGCAATGATGATGACTGTTGATGCAAAAGGTGAAACATGAAAGACCAATCTAAACAACGTTCAGTGATTTTATCTCGTTGGCAGCGTGAGCAGTTAGAAACACTCTGGCAAAACCAAATGAGTGATCCGAAGTTAACTCACCATGGACTAGCAAGAACTCTTATTGATTTGGGTATTCAATCAATACAAGAAAATAAACACGAAATGAGGATGAAATAATGGAATTAGACAATATTCGATACGAGCACCAAAAAGGGCGCTTTTTAGAAACTCAAAAGCATTCAACAACACTACTTAATATTTTAAAAAACGGTGTGCGTATCAACGATGGTCAAGCAACAGTTGATTTAGAGAGTATTAACATTGGTTCGCCACAAATGGCGAATATTGAAAAATTTATACTTAAACATGTTGTAGCAACCGATGCCGACGGTAAATCATTCACGTTGAAAAAGGAGGCGGATATTGAAAGCCATTTCGATAGTCGTCGTTCTCATTATTATGCAGTGGTTATTGATGGTTTGAAATTTCATTTTGTCGATTTTATACCGGCCAGTTTTGCTTCTTCTAAGCATTTAAACTTAGCTAAAGTTTTTATGCCTAAAGGATAACGGGTATGTTTATTTATACCCTGAGGTGATGATATGGAAATAGAAGAGCTTTTGGTTAAGATTGGTGTAGATACCAGTGATGCAGGGAAAATCTCGTCATTGGTGACTCAATTAGGATCAACAGCAGCCATTATTGCTACTCAAGCAAATCAAATAAATCAAAGTCTCTCTGAAACGACAAGCGGTACAGTTGATGGCATTCAAGATGCCATTAATCAAGCTGAGCAAGCAAAAACACCCATCAGTCAATTAAAATTACTCGCATTAGGGGTTGCTGCCGTAGTGGGTATGGTCACCGCTAAAGTTTTGGGTTTTATTAATGACTCAATTGCCGGCGCTAAAGAGTTAGCCCAAGAAAAAGGCTTACTGTTCGATATTTCTAAGAAAGAACTAGCTCAAGCTGATGAGTATCAGGAGGCAATGAAGAAAACAGGGTTATCTATTGAGTCCATCAAAACAAAGATAGCGCTGAATCTTGTTCCTCAACTCACCAAAGCAACGCAAGGCTTTAATGACTGGCTAGGTGCTAATAAAGAATTAATCACCGAAGGGCTTACACAGGTCATTCAGTGGGGTGCTAAAATCATTCAGATGGTTGTTAATTCGATTAAAGCCGTCAGTAAACTAGTTGAAAGCACAGTCGGCTGGAAAGGTGCCATTCTTGGTATCATCACCATTCTAGCCATACTCAAGAAATCAATGATCATGGCGTTTATTGCCAACCCAATAACATGGGTGATTGCGGGTATTGTTGGCTTAATGCTCTTGCTTGATGATCTGATGGTTTACCTCGAAGGTGGTGATTCACTCTTTGGCGACTTTTGGGGCCCTGCTATTGAGTGGGTAAAGTCTGTCATTGCATGGTGGAATAAGTTCTATGCTGAAAACAAAGTTATCTTTGATGCTCTAGAGGCGACATTTAAAAAAGCCTTTGATGCGATGATGACTATTTTTGGCGGTGTTATTAGCTATCTCTTCAATGCGCTTAAATTCTGGGTTGGGTTGTTTACTGGCGACACGGAAATGATGAGTGAGGCATGGGATGGAATGGTCAATTCCCTTATGCAGATATGGGATGGATTAGTCGAGCAGTTAAAAAACTGGTTTGCTTTATGGGATATAATGTGGACGATTGCAGGTAATGTCGCTTCCAATATATGGGAGGCGATTAAATCAGGTGCCGGCAAAGCACTTGATTGGATGAAAGATAAAGCGTCACTATTTGTCTTTGCCCTTGCAGAAGTATTCGACGACATCATTGATTTTATTACTTATCCATTTATCTTGGCTTGGGAAAATATCACTGAGTTATTCTCAAACTTAGTTGATAACACCAAGGCACTCCTGAGGCGGATAGGCGATATCTTCAGCTCGGTTATTGATGCGATTAAAAAGCCATTCTCCAAGTCATTCCAGTGGGTTAAATCGAAGAGTAAATCCTTTGTTAGTGAAATAAAGGACGCATTCAAGCCCATTATCGACTTTATTCTCTCACCATTTAAAGCGGGCTTTGATTTAGTTAAGAAGCTCTACGAAACCTTTACCAGCGATTCTACATCATGGACTGAAAAGCTCGACATTGCTTTCACTGCGATTAAAGACTTCCTGTTTACACCATTCCAAGCAGGGTGGGATTTAGTCAAAGGGTTATTCAATATCAGTGATGCTGATGCTAAGAAGTTTGTAGATGATATTGGTAAGGCTATGAGTGATGTAACTGACCTTATCAAAAAACCTTTTGAGATCGCGTTAGATTGGGTTAAGGAAGAATTTGGCTGGGTCATTAACGCTGTTGTTGGCGGGCTTAAAAAGCTAACAGGTAGCAAAGATGATACTGCCGAAAATGTAGAGCTAACCCCTGAGGAACAGAAAGCATTAAATGAAAAGGTTAATGCGGTTACAGGTGCGGTAAATGATACTGCGGGATTGGCTTCTGGTAGTTTGATTGACGCGATTAACCAGCTAGCTTACTTGCCTGACAATATGAATGCCATGATTGCGAACGCAAGGGCTAACGCTGGAGGTAATACGTCATCTACACGCAGTGATATAAATGTCACTGTTAAACAGGATATTAGGACAAGCGATCCTGTGAAGGCTGCTAACCTATCTGCCAGCGGAACTGATATGGCTCTAAAGCGAACATATCTGAATAGTCAAAGTGCTATGAATAAGTAGTAATTAGATCAACATCTTTATTTTTTGCTTGCTATAAGCCCTTGTGATGGTTAAATGGAATTGTAAAGTTTTGTTTAATTATCATAAGGGTTTTTTGATGAAGAAAATATTTATGGTTGCTGTTATATCTTCCTTATTAGTTGGCTGTAAGGTTGATTTAGAAACGAAAATAAATACAGATGACTTATTGTCTAGTGAGCAAAAAATTGTCAAGGGAGATATTAATTTCGAAGTCTCTTCATGTAATGATTTTGAAGATTCCAGAAAAGAATCTAAGTCATTAATAGAATTAAAAAATAAAGTACCTACAATTTTTAGAGATGTGGAATATGTTGAATGTTATAAGCAAAAATTTGATTCATTCGCACATTTCTCAATACCTGTTGGTGTTGGCAAGGTTGAAGAAGACCAAAAGATTATTGATACGGATCTAATGGTTTTTTCTTACAAAGATATATTGGCTGGTGTTAATGCTTCCGAAGGGTTAATTAAAAGAATTAAACAAGCAGAAAAAGATTCACACCAAAAGATGGATTTTAGTATCAGCATTATTCTTGTACCCGGTAACATGAAAATTGATAAGGCAGTTGCGTTAGGTGTGACATTTACAGGAAATGCCTCTAAAAATGATCCAGTGTTAATAAGCGGAATTAAATTTGGCAAGAAACCACTGACTTTTAAATTATCAGATGTATCAGTAAACCAATTAATACAATACGGTACAGTTCCACTCTTAGTTACTCCTGAATATTTCACACAATATAAGTGATATATATCATCATATTAAAGCCCTTTAACATTGAGTTGGGGCTTAATGATGATGAGTAAGTAGTTAATCATTGATAAAGTTTATATTGAGATCGAGGTAACGGAGTCACTAGAGTGGATGTGTAAGATAGAGACTTTCGTGAACAGTACGCGCGTAAGTGAAATGACTTTTCGGGCACGTTAAGAACACGGTTTATACATCCTACAGGGAATAGTTTTCGGACATCTTAGAGGGAATTTTCGGACACGTTAGAAAGACTGTAAATATAGGCTGATAGCGACAAAAATAAATATTAAATCCTAACAAATCTTAACGTTTTTCTAATGTCTCAATCCTAAGTTTTCCTAAGGTTATTTCATGTGAAGCCTTGAGGTTTCTTAAGGGCAAATGCTGACACTTGCTAACGTTCCAGATGATAAGGATTGATAAGGTAAATTGCGCACAGCCTCCACCGCACCTTAAAAAATATATAAATTATTTTATGCAAACATGTATCAGAATGTATCGATAAATTGGATATATCATTATGGGAGAAGTAGTATTCAAATTTGCCTAAGTGTTATTATTATAAAAAGTAAGTAAAAAGAATGGTGGTAATTACTATGAAATGGGCTTGTATAATAAGTTTTATACGTCGAGTTTTTAAAATCAAAACTTGCATATTTATAAATAGAGCGCCTGACTGTATTTTCAGAAGTATCAAGGGATCTTTGCTGAATACTGGTCAAACCAGAAGAGTCTTTGAAATAAAAGGGTGTTCTAAATACATTATTAAGGAACAAATAAGTAACTCAAAAAACAGTTCCCGTCATAATGAAGTAGAAAACTATTTTTATAGTTTTGCTTTAAATGCAAATAATACTGAAATGGTAAATTCTCTTGCAAAAGTATTAGCAATAAGTAAGACAGGAAAATATCTGATTATGCAAAAATTGGAAACACCTGTCCCAGTAACGGAAATATTTGGATATTATCCAGTTGAAGTGTCAGATAGAAAGTTAAGTAACTTTGGGTATGCTTGTAATGAAAAACGGGTGAAAATGCTAGATTATTCAACCTTAGTAGATGAGATGAATGCTCAGCCATTAGATGAATTAACAATTTCAGGCACAGTGAAATTGTTAGATTTAAATCAATTACGAAATAATGAGCGTGATTCTAGAGATTTACTAGAAAAACTTAACAACCTGTTAATGTAACACTATTCCATAGGCACCAGCATGAATATATTGGCTTAATTAAATTCATTTTCTTGAGGGAAATTCAATTTAGCTTTCCAATAATATCCTTATGACGCTTCCACGCTGAATAAATATCCTTATCCCACGCTTTGCCGCCCTTAGTCTGGTAGCCTGCCTCATTAATACGTTCAGCGATAATGCGTCCGTTATCTATACCCTCTGATAGCACTAAATTAACCACAGAAACGACAGCAGACTCATTATAGGTATAAGGTGGGATATCTGCCTTGCCAGCAATTAAAGAAGCTACAGACGATTCTAGGCGTTCCACTAGCGATAACATACGAGCATCAGGATTGCTGTCTGGGCGGTTTAGCTTCTCTTTGATAGCTGAGACTAGCCACGCTGTTTTATCAGCGCCAGAGTTCGATACAGCATCATTAAACAGGGCTTGTAGTTCAGCAGGTAGACGAAAGGCAATAAGATTAGATTTACTCATGATAATAGTCCGTTATTAACTCAGTGAGTGCTTATTATATCAGCGTATAACGGTGTTATACAGATTAGAAAATATAAAATTGCTGGTGGATTTAACGAGTAATTGTATAACTTAATATAACAAAGTCAGGGTAACTTGCTGTAAAACAAGCAAAGCGTATTATTGCGCCGCTATAACTAATTGAATATATGGCAAAGCTCAAATTTGAGCGCAGTCTAATTTTACTAACAAAATCAATCGGCTCATTTTTGAGCCTGTATTAATCAATAAAATCAGTCTCCTCAAAATTGAGACGGTATTAATAATGATGATTATGACCATAGTCGGAAAGGGTAACAGTTGAAATGCTATCCTTGATACTGAGGACGGTTTGAAATGAAGTTCTCATATCAAAACTACAAATTAGTGCCTTTAGCCAAAGTAGCTAAATATTAGCTGATACGGCTAACGGATGATTAGGCCTTTATATGTTTATAATTGTTAACATTAAAACCTGACAAAACCTGACAACGTTTATTTATTTTAGGTACACAGTAGATGCGTATTTAATTCTCGCATTTCACTATAATCAAATAAAATCATGATGTTGTGTAAAAGTACGCAGAATGGTACGCAGCGAAATGATATTATTTGCATCGGTAACTATTTGATTATCCCGAGACCGTCACTTTGGGCTTACACTGAGGTAGCGTATCCCAATCTACTAGCTTGGTCGCCATTGTGACGGTTGCCACTTTAGTCGCCAGCAAAACAGCATGTTTTATGCTAGTGGATTGATAGGTTTTGATTGCTCCAATTCAGCACAATCAGGGTATAGCGATAATCACAACACCTTTTGATGTATAGCCATGTTACAACGTGAAGCAATAGAAGCCGTTATGATGGAGTTAGCCCACCAGCAAGGACAATCACTCAATGGACGCGATAGGTTAGTCATTAGAACAGGTGTGGCTCATACAATACAAGCTAAAGAGCGTCATAGGCAGAGAATGACAGCATCTACCTACCAATGGACTAAGCCGGCACCGAAACGCTGATGCGAAGATAGTCGCAATGGTCAAATACTAAGCGAAGCACTAAAAAGTGCGACGGTATACAGGTATAGATTGCCTTGGAATCAAGGGCACGTAAGGCAGCTAAATAGTGCTCCTTAACCTCAAGGAGTCATGAGGCTCTGGAATTGGAGGCTCGTCACTGGCTGGCAATATTCTAATAATGTTCATGAGATAAAAGTAACCACAATGCAAATAAGCATTGCGATACCCACAGGACAATTTTGTCCTATTAATAAATATCAATAAGTTACCGTGACGCAAATATGCGTTACCAAATAAAGCAATAGTTTATCTACTCTAAGCATGAATAACCAAAGCTAAAATAACGGTTCTATTACGGTTCGTATAATGCGATTGAGCAACAAGATTACAACAAGGGTTACGGCAAGATTACGGCAAGGGTTAAGCTGATAACGGTAAGGTTACACTAAGGTTTTATTACATGCGGGATTATCCCGTATCATCATTGGTCACTGATTTAGTGACCAGTGGCAGAAGTAATTCCGGTGAATCGACGGAATTAAGAGTTATCAATGCGTTATACTACCCATAGTCTCAACAGCTAGCAGGTAAGCCATGCATACATACCGAAAAGGAAAAAATACCATAGCAACAGTAATCGGGATCATCACAAAGCCACCTCAGCGAATCAAAACAGCCACAGGTAAAGTTATGGCCACGATGACTATTCAAGCTGAGAGTGATAAGCGTAGCCCGTACCCATTAAAGATAGTGGCATTCGATATTAACGCGCTGGAGCTTATGACCTACCAGAAAGGAAATAAAGTAACTGCTACAGGTCGCTATGAATGGTTTAATGGTTATCAGCTAACAGGGGCGCAGATAGTTACTGGTTAGTAAAAGTTAGTATCAATAAACCGATTTGAAGTCGGTAAATCTAAAGAGGATATTTCACCTCTTTAAGATGATCAGTTTAACTAACATCAAAACTAATGTGATTCGAAATTATTTTGTTGAAAATAGCATGATTATATAATCATTAAACCAAGCTCACTATTTGATAGATGGATGGTATCGTGATATTGGTACACATATTCATTAAGCCTATTTTGTGCTTTATTTTTATCTGTCTTGCTTGATTCGGTATAAAAACCGACACACCAAAATGAGCGGCTTACATCAGCAGATTGTCTTATGGATAATACCTTAGATACATCGTCTTCCATTTTTGATAGTAGTGAACAAGCTTTTTTAGCGCATTTTAATTCAATGAATATATATGAGTTTTTTTTACACCGTTTTTTCCTAAACTTTAGATCAATAAACATATTAATATTGCTTTTATTCTTCCGTCTATCGCAAGGGTATCTAACTTCTCGTTCTATTTCTTTTATTGAGTCGTGATGAGACATATAGAACTCCAGTTCTAGTTGAAGCCATTTTTCCCAGTCACTTATCTTATTGGTACAAATCATATTTAATCGATTCTTGATATGTTCTTGTTCAAGAAACATATGAATCAAGGCTTTTACAGTATTAAAATCAGCCTGCTCCATGGAAACCCTCAAGGTAGTACAACATAAAAACAACATGCAGGTTAAACTGAGTTATCCAGATTGTGGAGTATTATTTTTCTGTACTAAATAATATTTTCTCAATCGGGAGAGCCTCGGTAAAAGTCAAAAAAACGAGTGTAAAATATTTTTTGGGTTACTATTGCTCTATTTGAAATGGAAGCAGTGAAAAACACGGGGATGGTTATTTCTGGCCAGCATTTCATTATCTGCAATAAAATTACTATTGATGATATTTATGCAATGCTGGTGACTTTGGGAAAACTGAAGCCTGAACCTCTTAATTTTTTAGTCACAAAACAAAAAGGGGGCATAATTGGGGGCATGATACAAAATTGAATGAATTTAAATCAAATATAATCAGTATGATATGTCTTTATATTGAATCCTGTAGGGGCCATTTAAAATCAATGAGTTACGCTAATTTTAATCCAACTTGGTTTTTGCTTTGTGTCGTATTTGTGTCGTTATCATTAAAAACGTCATCAATTTTACGTGCATGTTCTGTCAAATGGATCGGTGCTAGATGAGCATACCTTCTAACCATTTCGATACTTTCCCAACCACCCATTTCTTGTAACGCTGTTAGTGGTACGCCAGATTGAATTAACCAACTCGCCCATGTATGTCGCAGATCATGAAAGTGGAAGTTTTCTATCCCAGCTCTTTTTAGAGCAGTTCTCCATGCTGTGTTAGAATCAACTCGCATTTTTCTAATACATGGCGTTAATGTTCCGTCCGGTCTCTTTTTTGATTCAGTGTGAACAAATACCCATTTATGATGGTTTCCTATTTGCTCCTTAAGAGCCTGACAAGCAGTGTCATTTAAAGCTATACTGTAGTGGTCAACAAAAATTGGCCACCGTTTTAGAGTTTTCCCAATACAATCGTTCTGATTCATTGGGCGTTAAGCCACCGTTATATTGATGAGGTCTAAGCTGGCTATAATACCCGATGATATATCGGGTTATTTCTTGCTGTGCTTCTATAAAATTACGTTAGCCTAAAATGGGGACCCATTCTGTCTTTAAACTTCGAAAGAATCGCTCCATCGGCGCATTATCCCAGCAATTACCCCGCCGAGATAAACTTTGCTTTATCTGATAACGCCATAATAATTGGCGATATTGGTGGCTTGTATAATGGCTTCCTTGATCTGAATGAAGCAGGATATTTCTTGGTTTACCTCTTGATTCAAAAGCCATTGATAATGCTTTTCCTGTTAGTTGGCTATCCGGTGAAAATGACATCGCCCAACCAACGGGTTTTCGAGCAAATAAATCCATCACAACAGCAAGATACATCCAACGGTTACCTGACCAAATATACGTTACGTCACCCACCCAAACTTGGTTTGGCTCCGTGACCGCAAATTGACGCCGTAGATGATTAGGTATTTCAACGTGCTCTTGAGTCGCTTTTTTATATCGATGCTTCGGTGTTTGGCAACTCACAAAGCCAAGTAATTTCATTAATTTAGTTGCACGATAGCGCGTTAAAGGAACCTGTTTTGTATTCGATACAATGTCAGCAATAGTACGAGTTCCAGCAGAACCGTGACTGCTTTCATGGGCTTCTCGAACAAGAGCCCTAAGCCGTATTTGCTCCGCTGATGGTGCCTTTGAGCGATGACGCCAATATTGATAGCTACTGCGATGAACACTGAACACGTTACACAGTTGTTTAATACTAAAGCGCCGACTGAGTTTCTCGAACAACGAGAATTGTTCAGGGAGTCCAACATCACCAGCGCTGTAGCCTTTTTTAAGATTTCATTATGCTCTTCAAGTCGTGCGATTTTCTTTTTCAATTCACGGATTTCTACTTATTTTGGCGTCATGGGCGACGCTTTTGGTGAAATACCTTTGCGTTCTAGCTTGAGTTGCCGAACCCACTTGTCCATGGTTGATTTACCGACGTCCATCGCGTTGGCGGCCTCGACTACGGAGTAGCTTTGATCAAGCACCAGTTGAGCTGCTTCAAGTTTGAATTCTGCACTGAAAAGTCGTCTTATGAGTTTTGCCATAATTATCACCTATCTGTTTATGAAGTGATGATATCACCTCTGAGTTGGTGACCAAATTAACTATGCCACTACATAGACACCTTTGAGACTGTTGCTGAAAAGCGAGAACAGATGCAATCACTATTGTTATCTTCACAAGCACAACAAGCCTTAGCGCAAGCTGCACTTACGTATCGTTATGGTGAGGAACATCAACCTATTACTGAGGAACAAGTATTACAGCCTCGTCGCTGGGAGGATAAGAAAGATGATCTGTGGACGGTATACCAACGTTTACAGGAAAACTTAATTAAAGGGGGACTATCGGGTAGAAATGCGAAAGGCAAGCGAGCTCGCACTCGTTCAGTGAATAGCATTGATGGGGATATTAAGTTGAATAAGGCGCTGTGGGTGATGACAGAAAAGATGTATGGGTGTTTTGAAAGTCGGCATGCAATTTGATAAAGTTTTGGTTTACATAATTGTGAGCTCATGAAAACGGGGCCTTTAGTGTAAACTAGAAGCCGTAATTATTTTATAGAAAAATAATTGTTGGTATATTTGTTGGTATAAAATTTATCGAACACGATATTTTCATTATAAAACAATGTTAATTGACTCGTGTTCGAATCCTGTAGGGCGCTAATTTTAATCCAACTTGTTTTTTGTTTTGTGTCGTATTTATGTCGTTCTCATTAAAAACGTCATCAATTTGTCGTGCATGTTCTGTCAAATGGTGGTGCTAAGTGAGCATACCTTCTAACCATTTCGATACTTTCCCAGTCTCTGATCTCTTGTAATACGGTTAATGAAATACTAGAGTAGATTAACATCTATTTAAGCAGTAAATATAACCATTCACTAAAAGTGTGGTGTCAACGGGATCGCCCAGAAAACACACACTTTCCTCTTATTAATACAATAAAATCAATAAAATAGATTGTAATAATTAAATTAGCGCTATAATGAGAAAAAATTTAAATCCTGAAGATGATGCTAAGTTACAAAAAAATACGAGCTAAAATTTAAATGCCAGTGACTTTTGTTGTAGATAATAATAAGGATAAGTTGAAAAAACTACTTATAGAAAAATAAATGGTAAAACAGCTCAAGAAATAATTGAGGTGGGTGAGAAGAAATAACAAATCTCGCGAAAGGGAGCTTTACTCTAATATCAAGTCATCCGATTTATGGTGGCAAGATAAAATTAAAAATTTTTCCTTCAGAGCTTATTTATTGGCTAGGTGAGTATTTTAATATTGAGAAGTCGATGAGTTATCATCAGAAGAAATAGTAGCTTATTTGATAGAAGGCTCTAATAGAAAATTATCTCATGTGCTAGAAATTCCATTAAAACATTCAATTTCTAAAAATATTAACAATTGATTCTTTGTTTTAACAAAAAAATCAATCGATTGATTATGTAAGTGGATAATATTTTATCTAATTGAAAGAAAGCAAAAAGTCGCGACGTTTTTTTTCGTTAAAATAGCTTAGATGTTAAATCAGCTAACGCTAGAAAATTTTCTTTATTTTTTATTTAAGACTGCGACGTTTTCTATTTCTTGAGACAACAATATCACTTGATGATAAGGCTGTTTTAGCCCATGTATTTATCATGGGGGACATTACTTCAGAATGGATCAATAAACTTTGTGGAGAAACTCCTAATATTAGGGCTATGGTAATTAATTGATCTACCGTTATTTTTATATGGCCATTTTCTAAACGTGAATAGTGTTGCTGGCTTATTCCGAGCTTCCGTCCCATTTCAACACCGCTTATTTTTAATTGTTTTCTTTTCTGCTTAATTCGTTGACCTACCACAATACTAATTGCGTTCATATTTACTTCTCCTTTTTAAAAAGATAGTAGCGTAAAAACACTTAAAGATCGATATTAGCGATCAAAAATCAATTATTGATAGTTGCTGTCTATTGATATTTGCTTATTAAAAGATTTAAACCGTTTTACCTAAAACAACTATTTAGATAAATTATGTCAGCATTTAATGGTTTTTTCGTTTGTTAATGACGAAATAAGAGTATTAAATAAGAATAATATTATTTAAGTGGATTTGATATGAGAAGTGAAACTACTCTTTTATAGAGTTGTGGTGATGAGATGGAGAAAAAAATACACTTATTTTGTGTTTATGCCTAATAAGCTAGATTTCAATGATTCAGGTTTTTTATTATCAATTTATATTTTTGATATCTTATATTTCTATCCAGTAATTAATTATGTCAATTATTTTTTAAAATCATCTTTATATTCATGTTAACGCAATAAAGTTGTTGTAATATCTTAATTGAAATAAATGAACATATTTAAATAAAAAAGATAATATAACTCATTATATTGCTTTGATTGATTTAAAAAATAAAATCAAAAAGAGCCCTATTAAAGGCTCCTTATGATCACAATAATGATTTGTGACCATTTAATGGGGATGGTGATAAAAACCATTTTAAATTATCATCAGTATTAAATTTAATTTTCATTTCCAATAACATATTCTCTGACAAACAAAATGGGAAAAAATGATAAAGATGTGAAACGAAAACAAATGCATCTCCTTCATTGTCAAAATAGTTAATATCAATGGTTAAGGTTAAAGATAAGCAACGGTGTGGCTTGCCTTTTAAAATATAATCATAAGTATAGCTATTTAAATCAATACATCCGTCTAATGAACTTTTTATTTTTCTTGTGATCTGTTTATCTAGTTCCGTATAAATTAAATAATCACTCAGCATATTTTTTATTGTTGAGATAGACATTAGCATAAAGGCATTAGCACTATAATGTGATAATAAATGCCAATAACATTTATCATCAACAATAGGAGGGAAACATTCTGATAATGGTGTGATATTTGTGAGTAATAAATTATCAGGCATATTTTCACTATGTGCATTTAATACACCAATACTGTTATCCTTATATTTTTCAAAGCCAATATAGGTACAAGAAAAATGTAAACTAGGTGGCGAGATAAGTGCTTCACCTTTGTTATCATAAAAATGAATAATGTAAAATGTGCGTCCAGTAATATCTTTATCTATAGTTAATGAATAAAAAAGAGAATTTTGATATTGAGGTAGTAGACGAGATGCTGAAGTTAACTCTGTTATTGAATAAAAATGACAATAAAGACCTCGTTCTTTTTCATGAGGTTCAAGTGATAGCATGATTTCAGATAAACTTGAAAGATAGTGGTTATCAGGGATCGGTAATAAATAAGACGACTTATTCTCTTGAAAATCAATAATAACAGTATGTTCTTTCTCTTTATCAACGGAAGGAACACAATTAAGTAAGAAGCAGTTTTTACACAGCTCTTCTGTTAGTGAAATTTGCTTATTTAAATAGATATTAATCGTAAATTTAGTGCTTTTTTGCCAATCTAAGTTCTTTATAATAGTTGGAATATCTAAGCTAATAAAGTGATGAACATGAGGAAGATACAATCCTTCAAGTAATTGTTGTGGTGCTTTTGGGGTATTTTCTGATTGTGAAAAAATAGGATATTTTTCACCTATTTGAGTATTAAAACAAAATGTTGCGTTATCACCATGATAATTTTGATCTGCGTGTTTTAATTCAATATAGTCAAAATGTTGAGTTAATCCAAGCAACAAAGTATCTGCAATATTTTTTATTGGACTGAGAAATAAATTAAGAGAACAAGATTGTGTATGTTCGATATTACCAAGATATTTAAAGGTTAAAGAGATACAGCTTTTATTGGGTTGATGTGTCACTTTTTTCTCAGTAAGAGAATAAGGCTCAATATATAAATCACGACAACTTGAAAAGCATGTATTATTATCACCTAATGCACTGCTATTTTTAGGAATAAAATAACTGTAATTAATTTCTTTTTCACAGCTAATTTGAATAATTGATGTTGATGGCACACCTTTAATTGCCTGAGAGCCTAATCGTTGTAATAAAGGAAGTGTAATTTCAGGGAATGCATCATCAATTTTTTCTTGCAAATGAGCAGAAAGAAAAGCAAATCCTTCCATTAAATAACCTGTTTGTGGATCGTCTGGTTCTAAGACTTCTGCTAAGTGTGGTTTTTTTTGTGCGTAGGCTTTTGCCAGTTTTTGTAGGTATTGTCTTTCTTTTAAGTATTTAATTTCACTCATGTTAATCTAATATCTACCTTATTAATAATAAATAATATCTGCCATGATTTTTTGTTGTTTTTAATAAGAGTAAGGCTTTAATCCTAATTCTTCTGCTTCTTTTTGAAGAAAATAATATCGTGCTAATAATCCATTAACGTCTGCATCAAGATTATTAATTAATGCGGGTGAAATACTCTGCTCTTTATTTATTGTCTGTGAAAATTCATACAGTTTGTTTTCAATTGGAATAGCTTTATTATGACTTTTTTGTATTTCGTAAACAGCAGTTTTTAAATAAGAAAGAGTGAAACTGCCTCGATTACGCTCTTGTTGAACAATTCTGTCAGAAAGTTGTTGAATTAATTTATTGGTATCAGACCAACTGCTGTCAATAGGCGCATTTTCTAATCGTGTAGTGAGGATATTTTGCCATTGTCGTGTTGCGTAAGATTGATCAGCATTATTAGGCCAAAGCTTTTTAGCTACCTCCAGCATATGATCTGATTTTCTTAAAGCAAATAGAGGAGACTGTTTTTCCATTAAAATAAGGTTATTTGCGTATGAACTAATATTCGGTTGATATAACCACTGTGTAATGGCACCTTCAGGTTGAGATGTAATGGCAGATAACTCTTTTTGCATCGGCAAATACAGCGATACACCAATAACAAAAAAAATAGCGCTACTAGTGAATAATCCAATAAAAAAACCTTTTTTTGCACTCATTGATTTTTTCTCAATAGGAGGATCGTCATATAAAACGACTTCGGTGATGGGATTAGGTTTAGACGTATTATTTTCTTTTATCTCATCAGATGGACTGATATAGACAATAGGGGGGATCTTAACCGTAGCATTATTACTTTTTTGTGTTGTATTTTTTGTTGTTTGCTCTAAGGTTTTTGCTGCATTTTGGAAAAACCAGAGTAAATTTTCTAGCTTTGGTAATTTCGGCCAATCTGTATGAGCAATTTGATCAATAATTAATTGTAGAGCTCTTTCTGAACGATAAATTAAACGTAAATCAGAAGGAGAAAAGGTTAATTGACGTAATAAAGCCCCTGCTTTGGTATTAAACCAATTCAATACATCATATCGATGGTTTGATTGGAAAGGCCAAAGGTTATCCCATTGACTCACCACAATATTGGCAAGTAATTCACATCCTTCAGTAAAACCATTTAGCCCATTAAGATGAAGACGAGCAAGCGTGTAATAAACGCCACTTTGCAAGTCGATACCGTGAGTTTTAAATAACGTTAATGAAAGAGACTCAATAAGTGTCCAACTGATCTCAGGCTGAGAAGGATGATTGAGTTTATTAAATTCCGCTTTTAATGCAATAAATTCAGGGATATCTAAAGGAGAGCCTGCAATTTTTATCACAAATTTTTCTTTTGGCGTATTCATGAAAGATCCTATCCCCTCATAAATATGAGGGGAAATCAGTTAATAAAGAGTTTCTGGTAATTTGAAACGCGTAAATAATCCACCAAAGAAAGGATTATTAGATTCATCGATTGTGATCCGATATGTCATATCACCACCATCAAGAGTGAATTTCACATCGAAAGAATGTGGTTTTATGTTGGTAAGTCTGCCGCCATTAATCAGTCGCATTTGTGCCCAAGGACCACTAAATAAAATAGCTCGCGGTGATTTATCGCCAGAAATGGGTACTAAGGTGAGTTTGCTTTCAACATTTGAACGCATTGAGTTGGGCCAAACCATATGCACGGTATGACTTCTGCCGTGTGAATAATCAAGCAATTGACCATCAAGATTTAAAACACTACGACGCTTATTACCTGTTAGTGATAGCGCTTCAATAGCAAATTGCGCTTCTAAATTGCCTTGTGCATTAAAGAATGTATTTCTAATTCGATTTGCTATTTCAAGTTGTTCTAATACATCTGGACGAATAAGTGATTGACCATCGCTGTTTTCAATTAAATTATTTTCAACAAAAAGGCGTAGATTTTGCTGGTAGAAGCTATCTAATGTACCGTTAGGCTTAAAAAAACGTTCAAACTCACTTAAAGGTACATCTTGTGTCGTCGCTGCGTTAAACGGATAACGACCTATAATGTAGGTATGATATTGCTTAACAACGGTTTCATTCCACTCAACTTCCATATAGCGAATTGCTTCTTTTTGTACAACATTCCAAGCTTGATCTGCTAATTGACCTACCCAACGATTCATTGGTTCAGGTAATGTTTTCGCTGATTGAGATAATTCAAAGATAATGTCACGATTATTATCGTCAAGACGGGATGTCACCGCTTTTAATGCAGCTTTACCCGGGACGGGTGAATTATAAATGCCTAATAAATAACGATGTAATTCATTTAATTTTTGATTAAGATTTTGCAGGTTTTCACCATTATTACTGACTAAAATTTCAGTTTGAGGAGCAAATTCTTTATCTAGCCGTATGAGTAATTTATATTTTAATTCATCCATTAATGCTTTTTGGTCAGCAACAGGTAGTGAACTATCTATTTTTGGTAATGTTGTATTATCTCTTAATACTTGTAATGCTCGTCGTATTGGTTGTTCACCACTAATAATTTGTTCTAATGCATTAATTTCATCTTGTAGTGATTCAAACTCCCTTATTTCAAGGTTACTGATGGCAGCACGCCATTGAGCTGTATAATCATTAAGATATTGTTCAGTGATTTGGCGTTGGATCTCTTTTCGATCATTTTCACTATATTGAGTGTTTGTACTTAAATTTAAGACCCATGCATCTAAAAAGGTCAGATCCACCAATTCATCATTATGTTGAGTAAAGTAGTTTGTTAACCCATACAGTGTAAGAAGCTGAGGCATTTGAAGTTTATCTTCATTTATAGCAGCAAAAATACTGTCAAAACTAGGGCCAACTTGATGACGTATATTTAATGGTGATGAAAGCACTTGGTTTGCTTTAAGGCGTAATGTTTGGTAAACACGTTGATAAAGAGGTAAACGGCTCAATTCTTTTTGTGCTGTATTAATGGGTTGAGTAAAAGGCGCAAAAGCATTAATTGCCGTTGTTTCTCCAGCTTTACGTTGAGCTTGCCAATCGGTATGTTTTAATGCGTATTGTAAATGTGACATTAATTGAGATTGGATATTACGCTGGCCTGTAAATAAGTGACTCCAATAATTAGCCATAAAGTTTTCAACAATCTCATTATTGCGTCCACTTTTGTCTTCAAGCATGCGCATAATGCGTAATATCTCTAATTTTTCCTCACTCCCTGCTTTGGCTTTATTTAACTCAACAAGTAAAGAATTCATTATTGAAGGCAAATAATGTTCTGTTATTAATTGAAGGTAAACATTTTCGACATAAGGGCCGACATTCTTTCCTTGATATAACCCAAGATCAGAAAATAGGTCACTTTTCTCACGATAATTACCGTAAGCTAATGTGGCATCTAATAACGGATTTAATACAGCAAGTTGCTCTTTTCCCGCCGTATTTGTCGTTATTGTGGTATCAGAAGCGCGAAAGGCTTTTACTTCATTAAGTACATTTTCACCAGACTGATAGTTCTTGCTGTAATAGTGGCTCCAGCCATTCCACAAAGCGATAATACCAACAAAACTGATAACAGAAGCTAATAGGACTCTTCTACGATGCTTTTTAAGCCAGAATTGACTTTCAGCAGCCAAGTTGGGCTCTGATAGTAAAACATCTTGAAAAAGCGATTGTGTAAAATAGCTGTGAGTTTCAGCAATTGGCCAAGTGGCTAAAGGTGCTGTTGGTAAATGATATTGCACAGATGCTGTTTGGCTAAAGATATTATCAACTTGCCCGACTTGTGTTGCTGATGTGAGATATACACCACGTAATTGAATATCTTGTTGTTTATCACTAGATGTTAAAGCATCAATTAGATTGATTACATTGATTTTCAACCCTTGAATTTGTCTGATAAAGCTAAATAACTTAGTGCGCTGGCTTTCATCTACACGATTAATCATCATCTCAGGAAGGGCGCTATTCATTTGGCTTACCCATTGTTCCCAAAATGTGTTCAGCTCTTTTTCCCAGCTATTTTTGTTATTTAATTGAAATGTCACACCCAAAATTTCATCACGTTGTTTCGTTTCTAATGATTGAAACATCGCATCAAATCCCTGTAATAAATCGAGTTTTGTAAATACGATATAAATAGGTAATTGACTATTAAATGCGATGCGAATTTCTTGTAACCGCATATGTAATGAGGCAATAAATTGGCTATTTTTTTCTTTGTTGTTTGTCAGTAGTTGTAATATATCGATAGTAAGAATAATGCCATTCATTGGTTGGCGAGCACGATGTTCATTCAACCAACCTAGTAATTCATTCCATAGTCGGTGATAAAGTTTTGGTTTTTCTAAAATGAGGTTAGGCTGTGTAATTAGCTTCCCTTCAGGTATTAATAATATCGCTTGATCGGCGAGTCGCATTTTTATATGTAAAGGCAGTTTTTGTTCGCTAACAATATTTTCAATAGGCGCAATATCTAAGGTATTTAAGCTATTTTTTAATAAGGTATTTTTGCCACTTTCATCAGTACCTAAAACAAAATACCAAGGTTTTTGATAAAGCGCATTGGTGTGTCCATTTTGATGTTTAATAAACTGCGATTTCCAGTAATTTAAATAACGAGTTTGGTGTTCAATATCATTACGGACAGGGTCAACAATGGCTAATTCTACCTCTAATTTCAGCCCTTCAAGTTTTTTAACTCGAAGCCATGTTGCAATTCCAACCCAACTGACAACCACTAAAATAGTGATAACAGTAGCTAACCAACGTGCGCTAAGTGAGCGTAATGGATAATCACCTTTAAATTCATAGTTTGCTCCCCACCACCAGATCCAAATAACAAACAATGCAGGAATTAAAGCAACTAAAAGTAAAAATAGGGATTTAATTTTTGATTTATCAGAAAAGAAAATTTTTTTTATAAAATCTGCTATTTTTTTTCCAGAAAGAAAAGACCAATTCATTATTATTATTCCCTATGAGAAAACGAGTTCTGTTGATGTTCCATTTTTGATGCTAATTGATTTAATAAATTGGGTTCCCACTCTGATAATGAATATCGAAGTGCATCTTGATAAAGCTGATCAAAATAAACATTTGCGATGGAACTCATTTTTGACGCTTCAAAAAGTTGTGCAGAAAGTAATTGTAGATAAAACCGTTGACGGGGTTCAGTCGCTACTGAAATAGCGTTATCAATCATTAATAATGCGGCATTAAGTCCTTCTTGTTCAAAGCAATCCATAATTTCTTGTTGCTCATTGTGTAGTGATAACGAAGGGCTTACTTTATTGTTAGCTTGGTTTTCTAAACTTCCCAGCCATAGATGAGTTTCTTCTGAAATAAAGGGAGTCATATCAGAGAAATAGAGATGATTAAGCTGAGGTAATCTTATTAAAAATAGTGAAAGCTCTTGAGCAATGGCTGATGAAACATCAATTAGCCCTAATAGTTGTGCGGTTTGAGCTGCCATAAAATGCCCATCTAACCAATAAGGTGCTAGCGTTAAGCTTTGCTCAATATCATTGAGTAATGAGATAGACGGCTGTGAGAGTTGTGCTTTGTAATCAGTTACTCTATCAATCGCCACGGCAGCTAAAGGGGTTTTACCTTGTTTATCGCTTATGGGAAGTGTTTGAATATTGTGCCAAATAGCATATCGGCGTAGGCGATAACCGACCGCATCATTAGGCGTTTGTTCACAAAGAATGCCAGCGACTTTTAATAGTGTCTGCTTCCATTGGCGGTCATCACTTTGATTAATTTCAACATAAGGTTGCTCTGCCTGTGAAGTCACGCTTACTGAGGTTTGAGGCGATGTTTTTACTTCATTAATGGGTTCTGCTTTTATACTTTTTTCAACTGTAATGGCCGATTTTTGTGTGTTTTCTATATGTTGATACGCTTGGCTTAATTCATCCATTTGCGTGGATAAATTAGGCTGATTGGTGTGCCAAAATTGAGCTAAATAGGCAAATTCACCCAAAATATCATCACGTTGTTCAGATGAGGCTTGCTGGCAAAAACTGTTTTTGACTGACTCAAAACGTTTAATAATTTGCTGTGCTAAGCGTAGTTTTAAACGTGGATTACTGGGAGAACTTGTATCCCAATAATGTTGCATATAGGCGCTGGCAACCGTGGCAGCAATGACTAGCCCTTCAGGAACCGCAGCATGTTGTAGCGTTCTTAAAAAATGGACAAGTAAGCGAAAGTCTTTAGTTTGTGTAGCAAAGAGTTGTAATGCTCGACGCTGAATATCATCAATATCTAAAGTGCTGTGGCTTAGTGAACCAAATTTTATCATTTCACTTTCGATATATTCCCAATCGGCGTTATTTTCATCAAGCTGGCTACTTATTTTAGCCTCATCCAAAGGTGCTAAAAGTTGTTCTCGCCATGTACAAAGCGTTTTTGTTGTCATTTTTATCACCAATGACAGGCGGAACGCAGAGGTTTTATCTCTTCGTTAATGCCTGAAATATTAAAGGTTAATTGCTCATCATTCGCTAATTTGATGGTTAGTTTTGTGCTGGAAAGTAGTTGTTTGATTTCATCAATGCCGAGTATGCCGCGACTTGCTTCAAGCAAATAACCGTCTTCTCGTAGAAACCATTCGCTACTTAGTTGTGTTTTGTCCGTGATGAGTTGGATACTTCCTGCAATTTGTTTTTTGGGTAACGCAATTTGCATACGAGTAATGTTGTCGATACAACTGAGCATTAAAATAGGGCGAGGTGGCTGATATCCCATTGCTGGGATGGTCATAATAACGGGATAAGTACCTTTATTATGAGCTGTGACCATAAACCCAGCGGTGTGATTTTCACGTTTCATTTCATGCTCTAGCGCTAAACGCCAAATATCGCCCATCGCACTTACATCAACAGTAGAAATGGGTTTATTTCCAACGTTAATTTGGTCATAGCAAGATAAACGCATAAGTTGAGATGTCTCTTCACGACACTCAAAGAGAGCGTGTTCAGTAAGGTTGGTTTTATTTTCTTGCTCTTGTGCAAAAACGTGACTTATTGAGAAGAGAGCGAGAAAAATGAAATAAACTGGTTGTGAATAAATCATTTAAGACACCCATATTTTTTTAATTTATATAAAAGCGAACGCTTTGAAATATTTAAATTTTCAGCGATTAAATTGAGATCATCATTATTGTTTTCTTGTTGGTAACGCAGAATTGACGCCTCATAACGTTCAGTAGCTAAAGTAAGATCGTTTACCTCAGCAAAAGAATGAATTGGAATCTGTGTTGGAGTTAAATTCGATACAGATAATGAACGTAACGTCTGGTTAATTTTCTCTTCTTTTTCTTGTTGTAATTTCAATAGATATTGCAGATCAGCAATTTTCTGTTGTGATTGAGAAAATGCCAAAATGCTTTTTAATTGATGATGAAATACATTGCAGTAAATAGAAAAAATACCTTGCTCATAAACCATTTCATCGAGATCTTCCCCTAACATAATAATTAGCCCGTAAGGTTTATTATTAAGATCAACAAAGGGAATACTAAATAGCCCACAATGCACGGGTTGTTTGGCGATAAATTGCTGTAAAGCATGATCGCTAATATAACTGCCTTGTTTTAGATCATTCCAGAGAATAGGTTGTGGTTGTGATAGAAGCTGGATCAACGGGTGATCCGCTTCTGTAATATCGACATCCAAATGTTTTTTCTCTACTTTTTCACTAAGATCAATACTCCAGCTCTCTAAGCGATTCTCTGATTTATTAATCATTGAAACAATGAGTGCGCTGAATGGACTACGAGGCATACTCAGCTCAAGAAATTGGCTGATCAGTGAGTCCACATCTAAACAAGTTAAGAGAGAGAGCGCATTTTTCAGTCTGTGCTTCATAGTTCTACATTTACCTCTGCAATGAATTGGTTATCTTGTGTTGATAACCGTATCGTCCTGATATCTTCATTCTTTGCACTGTGTTGCAACAGAAGAAGTGAAAGAGGGGGTAATAACGCACCATCAATAATGGATTCTAAAATTCTTGCACCGTTTTCTGCTCGTGAAGCGCGTTGTAATATTTCATCGGAAACGGTCTCTTCCAGCTTGATCTCTGCATGAAAACGTTGTGTAAGTAATTGAGTTAAACGTGTTAGTTTGTGATCAATAATTTCTTTGAGAATAATCTGCGTTAGCGGTAAGAATGGGATCACTTCCATACGCGCTAAAAGGGCGGGTTTAAAGAAGGTGGTTAATTCGGGATAGAGCGCATCATGCAATTCATCCGGTTTGTCGGCATTAGCCATAATGACGTGATCACCTAAATTAGACGTTAGGAAAAATGCAACGTTTTTACAGTCAATAACACGACCTTCACCGTCGGCTAATTCTCCTTTATCAAAGGCTTGATAAAACAGATTTAAAACATCGGGGTGTGCTTTTTCTACTTCGTCCAGTAGTACAACGGAATAAGGCTTTTTGCGAATAGCTTCGGTTAATACTCCGCCTTCACCATAACCTACATAACCTGGTGGTGAACCAATTAAGCGAGAAACAGTATGTTTTTCTTGAAACTCTGACATGTTGATCGTGGTGAGATATTGTGTTCCGCCAAACATCAACTGAGCAATTTGAATTACTATTTCTGTTTTACCAACACCACTTGGCCCGGCTAATAAGAATGCCCCCAATGGACGGCCTGAACGGCGTAAATCGGCACGCGCTGTTAATAAATGCTTATGAAGATGTTTGATTGCAAGTGATTGGCCTTTAATACTTTGTTCAAGGTAGGTTGGTAGCTCTGTCACTACTTGTAATGCATCTTGTGATAAGCGATTAAGAGGTACTCCTGTCCATTCCGCAATCACGGCAGCAATTTGTTTTTTATCGACATGAGGAGAGACCAATAGAGAGTGTTGATGTAATTCATTTAGCTCTTCATTTAGTGCATTTAATCGAGATTTCAGCTCATCATTGTTATTTTCAATACTTTCATTGTTTGCTTCTTCTTCAAGTGATTTAGTTAATATTGATAATAAAGTTGACCGTAATTTGATAATTTCACGAACAATATTTTTCTGTTTTCCCCACGCTTGTTGAAGCATTTCAATTTGTGTTTCAATCTCAATAGACTGATTTTCTAATATCGCCAAACGCTCTGAATGATCTTTTAAACCTACTTGCTGTTCACGGGTTAATACATCACGTTCTATCTTGATTTGATGGCGTTGCGTTTTTAATGCTGATAGCTGTTTAGGCGGAGTTGAAAGGTTGATAGCAGCACGAGCATAAGCGGTATCAAGTACATCAATGGCTTTATCTGGAAGTTGGCGTCCTGAAAGATAGCGTTCACTTAATTGTGCTGATGCACAAAGTGCTTCATCATCAATAAAGACGTGATGTGCTTTTTCATAAATAGAGCGCAATCCACGCATAATAATAATGGCTTCGTCTGCGGTGGGCTCTTTGACTTGAACGAGTTGGAAACGGCGCGCTAACGCTGCATCTTTTTCAAAGTATTTTTTATATTCACTCCATGTGGTTGCGGCAATGGTACTTAATTCACCACGGGCTAATGCAGGTTTTAGCAAATTGGAAATATCTAAGCCACCTTGCTGATTTCCAGCTCCAATCAAGGTATGGGCTTCATCAATAAATAAGATAATAGGAGTCGGTGATTGTGCCACTTCTTGCATAATGCCTTTAAAGCGTTTTTCAAATTCCCCTTTAACAGCCGCGCCTGCTTGTAATGCACCTAAATCTAGAGTTAACAACTCACATTCTTTGAGTTTTTCGGGAATATCACCCGCAACAATACGCAAAGCTAACCCTTCAATTAAGGCACTTTTACCCACACCTGCTTCACCAACTACTACGGGGTTGTTTTTCCGACGACGACAGAGAATATCAATCATTAAATCAATTTCATGGTCGCGACATAAAACAGGATCTAGCTGGTTATCTCTTGCTTGTTGCGTCATGTTTTGTGTAAAACGCGCAAGCATAGAGTCCGATTGAACATGACGATTGGATGATTTATTAGCTTCTGTTATTGGTGCTTCTGCTGATGTCAGAGTCCACTCATCAAAGT
Source organism: Proteus sp. G2669 (assembly GCF_009915245.1). Lineage (NCBI taxonomy): Bacteria > Pseudomonadati > Pseudomonadota > Gammaproteobacteria > Enterobacterales > Morganellaceae > Proteus > Proteus sp. G2669. The sequence continues at coordinate 199,002 of NZ_JAABLX010000025.1, forward strand.
TGAGCTTGAGTTGCTCTCTATTGATTTGAGAGAGTAATTCAACTGCTGCTTTTGAGAGATAACGATGGGGCATTTGCAATAAAGTGAGTAACAAAGCGCCTGAGCGTAATTCATTATGGCTAAGTTCTGCTGAAGCCAATAGCCAGCTATCTTTTAGCCATTCGACTAATAGAGGTGAAAAATTAGGATAACTTTGTGTCACGCTCTGTTGTTGTACTGTGTGGAGATTTAAAAGCTCAGTTAATTCGGTGGGATTGATATCAACTTTATTAAAGATAGTACGGATATCCGTCAGTGGTGTTTCCAGCAGTTGTTGTAATAATTGGTCTACTGTAATTTTGAGTTGCTGGTGGCTTACACAAAACGCAGCCGCATTTTCTAAAGCATGTTTAGCAATAGGGTGAAGTCTATTAACTAATGTTGAGAGATCAATCTGGATCATAATGGCGTCCTAGCTAAGAAGTGTATTAAGCTGTTCCAAAATATTGAGAGTTTGATGTCTCAATCTAGAAGCATAAATAGTGTAAATAATGGTGGCGAAGATCAGTGAGCCAATGGCGATATAACGAACACCAAAGCGTTGTCCTAAACGATATTGATGTGATTTATTGCCATTTTCTTTATATAAAATAACAGACTGAGGATCGCCTTTAAGTTGTTGGATTTGTTTTTGAAGTTGGCGAAGTAATTTATTAAAGTCATCCCCATAGCCATTGCTGACTTTATAGCGACCGCGATAGCCAAGGCATAAGCAGAGATAAATAAACTCTAATAAATCGAGGTAGCGTTTAGGCTCACCTAATAAGCGTTCTATTAATACGAAAACCTTTTCACCACCCCATGATTCATTATGAAAATGAACTAACAGGGATTGTTTTACCCAATCGTTATCTTGATCCCAGCCTAATTCTAATGCTGCTTCATCAATAAATGTGCATAACACATAGCGGAATGAAACAATGGCGCCCGGCTCATAACCGTGAGTTTGAAGTTGTTGTTCAATGGCTTGAATGTCAGTCACAACTTGCTGAAAAAGTTTGTCTGATAATGGTGTTGCTGACATTGATTTCATTCTGATCACCATACCCAGCAACGGTGTCGCGACATCAATCATTGGATTGATGTTGTTACCGCGTAATGGCAATTGATATGATTTATGGCTCACTTTTTTTTCAGCGATCTCTTGGATTAATGATTGATCACTCATGTTGGGTTCCACTTCTTATTGCCCAAAGTTGAATATCAAGTTCAGGGAATTGTCCTGATACGTGAAATGCAATATTTCCGTGTTTTTGTATATCAGCCCAAGACTCACCTTGTGGATCTAAGCGGAAATAGGTATAGCCTGAATGATAAGGCAACTGGCGAGGTGCTGTTGATAGAGCAATAAAACCAACCCCCGGCATCTGAACACTGACTAAATCACGGATTTGATTCACTGAAGTCACTTTAGCCTGTTGTGCGAATTGTCGGCGCAGTTGCTCTTGAGGTAACTGAGCGCGCACTGCAATAATAAATTCAGCACTTTGCAGAAGTTGTCTATCATGAATTGTCGCAACTCGAATCCCATGTTCTTGTTTTTGTAATGGGATCGGCACGGCTCTTGGTGTTAAAACAACACTTAATGCTTGTCGAATAGATTTAATCAGAGGCAAAAAGCCTGATGCTAAATCATAGTGACGATAAATCGGTAATTTATCAGGCAAACGGGAGCCATTAGTAAATGTTTGAATTTCGCCACTAAATTGCAATAGTTCCCTGAAAAGCTGTTCTGGATGAACCACTGTCTGTTTAGATAAATGTGAAAATTGAGGATAAGCGCGATTAAGTAGCTGTAGCATCATAAATTCAGCCACATCGGCAATTCCTTGCTGACCTGGAGAGCCAATTCTTTCGGCTATTTGGCGACCTCGTTCAAATAATGCGCCTTCAACTTCAGCTAGCAATTCCGATAAAATAGGGCAAATTCTTGAGTTTAAGCAGGTAGGAATAAAGTTTTTATCTAGAACTAAACTCCCATCAGCACTGATTTCTCTTATTTTGCAAATTGGAAGCATTACATAAGCGTCTAACTCTGTTTTCCCTAATTTTAAAATAGGATTGAGCTTCGCAATATTAAGCTGGCTAATATCCCCATTCTCAGTATGCAAATCACGTACTTGTGTTAACACCTCGCTATAACGGGCTAACAAATGATTGCCATTATGGGAATGAGAGATTTCACTGACTGTACTGTTTTGTAATGGCAATGCTAAATAAACAACATTGTCACTGCCTTCATGAATTTGTGAAATATCAATAGGTGAAGGAAGGTTATCTTGTTGTGGAATAGAAAATAGCGTGCCATCAGGCATAATGCCGGCGGCTTCTTTCAGTCCAATACGACCAAGATTTAATAATTCAGTATTTAGCGTTAGTTGGCTCAGGCCATAGTAATGAGCGTGATAGGTTTTTATCAGCGTTTCAATAATATAATCTTGATAACGTTGCTGTTGCTGAAAATGTTGAGGTTTAATAAACAACCCTTCATGCCATATCACTTTATTTTTTGTTGACACTGTTATTGTTCCTCTTCTTTTCTAAATTCAATTTCATTTTCTTTGATATGGACTAGTAGATTGTAATGACGACCAATTCCATTGATTTTCAATACTTTTTTCCATTGAGTAATATTGACATCAGAGTAATAAGCAATGATCCCGATATACTTATTCTTTTTATCCAATTCAATGAGATCGAGAGGCTTATATTGATCAGGCAAAAGAGTGTAATCTTGGTGATCGATATAATTTCTTTTTAATAGCTTTTTCAGATCGCAATTTTCTTCAATAATTTGGTCTTGATCTAAAGAGGCAAAGATCGAATCTTCATTCATATAAACAATTTGTAATTGAACAGGGGTTGCCTCTCCTTGATCGTTAGGATTGATTTCAGGCTCCGCTAATAATGTGAATGCAACGACTGAAGGTTGTTCTTTTTCTGCTCCTACGGGCGTTGAAGGATCCCACATGACTTTGCCTATTTTTGATATTGCTTCAATAGGGCCACTACACCCACTAAGTTGAGTGCTTGCAAAAATAAGAAAGAGATAAGTCGTGAGTGTTTTTATCGACATATCACACCTCATCAAGCCCTTTTCTTAAGGCTCGGTCATAAGCGTGGGTATAAACCTCGTAAAATAGCTTCTCAAAACCTTTTTGGCGAGATGATGCTAACTCATTGTAATAATTGGTATACATATCCCAAGCCCAAGCACTGTCATTCGGATTGTTATCGTAACCACGGCGATAATGAGAAAAGCGTTTTAATAAATGCTCTGGCGAAAATGCATCTAGTAAGGTAGCTAATGCAGCTGAAATAGCCTCTTGATTGGCATGATAATGTAGTTGCACATTATGTAGGCTTTCCGCCACTGCTGAAGGTGCAGATAAATGCACTGGACTACGTTCGTCCGTAAACATTAAGCGCATTACACTGTCATATTGGTTATTTAAACGAAGAGGATTATCTTCGATTGGTCGCAATTGTTTATCTTGTAAATTTTCTTGCTGTTGTAATGCCAATAAACCTTTAATTGCTGATTGCGTTGTTTTTCCTAACTCAATGAGAAAATCATTCGCTTGCTGAGAGTTTTGCAAGTTAAGGTGTACACCTAACCCTTTCATTAATGGATTAATTGCAACATAGTCAATATCTGTATTTATCTCATTATCCTGGGATGTCATTTCGGGTAAATCCATAAATTCTTGAACCATAAAAGCTCCCTGATTATCTGAATGAGGCGAAGAAAGCGAGTGGTGGTGTGAGTTAGAAGATGATGACTGAATAAGCTCTAGGCTTTCGCTTTCAAGGGCTTTTAATGGATCATGCGTCATAGCACCTGAAACCGTTGGGGCTAAAGGCATATAATTTTCTGTTTTATAAGCAGGGGGCGTGTTCTTTTGTAGTAAGGGATCTAGCGGATTATCATCAGTCACAATCAAAGATTGTGGTGTCATTGCCATAAGATCCTGTTTGTCGTTTTGCGTTAAATTAATATTAACGGACAAGACTAATTGACCGATCCTGATTTGATCGCTTTGAGATAAACAAACAGCGCCAATATCTATGGGGATCAGGGCATTATTAATATAAATAGGCTCTGAAAGCGTTTTTAAACAAAACTGCTTATCTTGCCAAACAATAGCGCATTGTGTGGCAGCAATAGAAGATTGAGTATCTTGTATTACCCAGTGAGATTGTTTACTACTACCAATTGTGCCACCAAGCTGGGTAAATTGACTATTTGGCACATAGCCACTTTCAAGCAACTCACTATTGATTAAGCGAAAAGAGATTGTGGGTAAATAATTATCCATAAATATTATTCCAAAATAGTCATTGTCACACTGGGATTGGCTTCAGGTTTTCCTAGAAAGCTTTGCCAACCTAATTGATTGTGTTGCGCTCTGCCTAGGCAAATACCATTCGTTTGTTTGTCCGCAATACGTAGGCGTAAATCCCACGCAAGTTGCTCGTGCATGATGTAAGAAACAAAAGTAATGAGTGACAAAAAATCTTTGCCATTGGGAAGAAATGACATATAGCGTTCAATAGATAATTCACTGATTTCAATGGTGCATTTTCCATTACAATCATAGATGTGAGAGCCAATATTAAAATTTTCACCTAAAACCATTTTAGGTCGAGATTTCTGCCCTGAATGACGAGCAATAATCCCTAAACGGTTTTGTTGATCTTCTGGGATAGGCACTTTGCGTATTTCCCATCCGATCAATTCAACTTTTTCTAAATCAAAACAGTGAGAAATTAAGCTACAAATAACATCAGGAGAACGACTTGGACTCGCAAGTAATCCGGCATAAGCAAGCATTTTGCTGTGGTTGATATTCATCATGCCACGATTGGTTTCACTTCCTAATCCCACAAGTGAAAACATATAACGAGAAAATGCATCATGGCCACCATCTTCGAAACAGATGTAATAGCGATATTTACGCCATATACGATGAAGTAATGTGACTAAGCGATGATTAAATAAATTAAGATAATCCGTTAATTGATTTGCTTGTTGAGCCTCTTCCCACGCGAAATGATCAAGGTAATAACCGGGTAATGGTGATTGACTACCATGTAATCCTAAAAAAGAGACTTCTAAATCAAACTTACCTTGTTCATCTTGGCGCAAGGAAACAACATCTCGAGTTGGAAATGCCGTATTAGCACTTGATCTAAACTGAATAAAATTTTCATTATTGAATGCTGTTTTTTGAGAATGCAATTTATTAAGCAACTCAACTAATTGATAGAAACTATATTCAGTAACAGATTTGCCCGCTTTTTTATTTAGCCAGCTTTGTATTTTATCAATATCTATTATTTGAGTATTTGCTGGTTTATTTTCGCTGGCCAAAGATAAATTTCCTTATTATCTAAATTAATAACTTCCAATTCGTGAAACATATTAACGCTGGTATAAAGGGTGAAAAATTGTGCTAATACAGAACAAAATAGATACATGGCGCCTTCTGAAATAAAGGCATTTTGATGTATCGATAATGTTGTTTTCACACCTCTTACAGGCAAACCTTTATATAAGTATTCGATAGACTCTGTTTTTAAATCAGTGATTGCATCAAGACACTTTTGAGACTGACGTGCAGATTGTTGAAAAAAACTCGCTTTAAAATCATACAATTGTAAAATTTGTTTAAGTGCCGTCAAACTTAATAAAGATTGATAATTAATGGATAAATTAGTCAACTCAGACCAATACAGCGTATTTCCTAATAAAGGATAAAGCGCTTTTGTTGGCTTAATAATATTACTGGTAGATGAAATGCCAGCAATAGCAGTATATTCATCAAATTTTATTGAATGAGACGACAATGAAGAGGCTAAAGTACGATTAGTACAGTTCATTGAGACTGAAATACTCTCTTCACAGTTGAGTAAATTTTCTTCATTATTTCGTACAAAAGACAAGGTATGTTGATAACCATAATTAGATTTATGGTGTGCGATTTTTAAGCGATAATAGCCTGTTCTTTCTGGGTTTTCGTGATTATTTTGATGATGAAAACTTTCAAAAGCAGTGTAACGAGTAATATAGGACTTCTGATTAGGAATATAACGCCAACCTTGAATGGTATTTATTGAAAAAATATCATAGCAATCTTGTTTTTTATGGCTTTTATTCAGAACATATTCCGTTTCTTTTCCCGTTAAATTAATTGCCTCACTCTCAGATTTAAATAAATTAACTGCAGGTACGCAATTAATCTTGATACTCTCTTCAGTGATAAGCATTGCTTCTGGAATATCACATTCAAATTGAATTGATAATGTAAAAGCATCCGACCTTAAGGCAGGAGGGAGATTGTCTAATCCCTTTATGGCAAGAGACAAAAATGCTTCAGGAAAACAAAAATACTCCTGTAATAAGCGATATCCTTCATAGCTATTTTTAGGATAAGGTAAAAGGGAGTCTTCAGCATGAAAGCCAATAGGCTCAACAGAAAAATGTTCTAATGTAATTTGATGTTTAACTGTAGTTATTTTTGCTTTCTTGATTTTGCTATTTAATAAATAAAATAATTGGGTCGTTGTATAAGAGAGCCCATTAAGGTAAATACACAGTTTCTCTAAGCCAACTGCTACTAGCGACTGTAATTGGTTTAGAGAAAAATGAATATCCAATGTATCTTTATTTTGAGTAATACGTGTTATTTGCATGGGGAGAACCCACAAATCGCGACATTGTGTAAATTGGCATTGATGCCAATTATCATCATCATTTTGAGCCAAGTCATTTTGAACATATAATGGGCGACTAATAAACGCTTGCTCTTTGGCTATTTTAATAGCGTGTTCTTGAGATGGCTCTGTTCGATATTCCATAACTGTCATACTAGGAAATGGACGTGCGTAAGCAGGCCATAGCATATTCACTAAACTGTTTGTTAGTTCAGGAAATTGTCTATCTATCTGTTCTCGTAAATTACCTGATAAATAAGCAATACCATCTAAAAGGCGTGCGGCATCAGGATCACGCACTTTTTCAGATATTTGATTAATAAGTTGCGGTTTTTCAGTTGCAACATACTGCTCAAGCTTATCGAGATAGCTTAATTCATTATCAAAATAGTGATTTGAAGACATATTAAAATTGCGTCAATTGGTATCTACGGTTGCTGTCTAATTGCACGTTAAATTCAATAAATTGCTTTTGATTTTCTAATAAGATAAAAGCAGTAATACTAAATTGCAGTGACAATGGTTCTGCTTCATTTTCTATAAAATGAACTGTGACATTAGTTATTCTTGGTTCATAAGTAGTAATGCAATCCGCAATAATATTGGATAAATGAACCTTGAAATCGACTCCTGTTAATGTCGCATCATTTAAATCAGGAACGCCTAAAGCGGGAGTACTTTGGCAACCTAAAGGTCTACTATTTAAAACCTGATTTAAATTTTGCTTAATTGACATGAGCAACGCTTGGATTTTGGCGCGTTGGGAAGAGCCTACGCTCTTCCCTTGTATGCGCTCAAATAAACTGGAAGCGGGGTTATCTTCCAAATTATATAGAGCTGTCATTGCACTTATTCCTTATCTAAGCGACCAACAAGTGATAATTCAAAGTTTGCACCCATATATTTAAAATGAGGGCGAACTTGAATAGCCACTTGATACCAACCTGGATCACCATCAACATCAAGAACTTGGATTTGAGCTGAGCGAAGAGGGCGTCTACTACGAACGTCTGCTGGTGGATTTTCCTGATCCGCAATATATTGTTTTAGCCAGATATTAAGCTCTCGCTCAAGATCTTGACGCTCTTTCCATGAGCCAATTTGTTCGCGCTGTAGTACTTTAATATAGTGTGCTAATCGATTGATAATAAACATGTAAGGAAGCTGAGTTCCTAACTTATAGTTAGTTTCTGCTAATTTTCCTTCACGCGTATTAGGGTAGTTTTTCGGTTTTTGTACTGAGTTTGCAGAGAAGAATGCGGCATTATCACTACCTTTACGCATGGTTAAAGTGATAAAACCTTCTTCTGCTAATTCAAATTCGCGTCTGTCAGTAACTAAAACTTCTGTTGGAATTTTAGTTTGTAATTCACCCATTGCTTCAAAATTATGCACAGGTAAATCACTAACAGTACCGCCACTTTGAGGACCAATAATATTTGGACACCAGCGATATTTTGCAAAGCTATCATTAATACAACTTGCTAATAAGAAAGCAGTATTACCCCATAAGTAATGCTCATGATCTTGCTTCACATCTTCAGAGTAATTAAATAACTTAATTGGATTCTCAGTAGGTGAATAAGGTAAGCGCACTAAGAAACGAGGTGCTGTTAAACCTAAATAACGTGCATCTTCAGATTCGCGCAATGAACGCCATTTTGTGTGAGCAGGACCTTCAAATACTGATTTCAAATCTTTAATAGCTGGTAATTCAGCATAGCTATTAATGCCTAAGAAATTAGGTGAAACAGATGAAATAAATGGCGCATGAGCCATTGCGCCCACAGCACTGACGTACTGCATTAATTTCAGATCAGGCGTGGTGTTATTAAAGGCATAGTTACCAATCACAGTCGCGACAGGTTCACCACCGAATTGACCATAGCCTGAAGAGTAAACGTGCTGATAAAAGCCTGATTGTACAATCTCAGGTGAAAATTCAAAATCTTCTAATAATTCTTCTTTTGTCGCATGTAAGATATTGATTTTAATGTTTTCACGAAAGTCAGTACGATCAACAAGTAATTTTAATGAACGCCATGAAGACTCAATTTCTTGAAATTTTGGCGCATGTAAAATTTGATCGACTTGAGCACTTAGTTGAGTGTCTAGCTCAACAAGCATTTTATCAATTAGCAGTTTATTGATCGGCTCTTCTTCTGATGGGTTAGCAAAAATATTACTAATAAAGGCTGCAACACCTTGTTTGGCAATATCATAAGCTTCGGTTTCTGGCGACATTCTAGATTGCGCCATAATTTCATCAAGTAAAGAGCCACCAGATGTTATTACCTGCTCTTGTTGGGCTTCATTAACTAAAGACATAGAATAATCCTCTGTAAATATTATTTTTGGCTAGCAATATCGAGCTCTTTGAGTAACTGTTCGCGTGTGGCTTCATTTTCCAGAAGCTCTTGCAGACGTTTTCTAAAAGCAGGAATATTGCCAAGAGGACCTTTTAGCGCAACGAGCGCTTCTCTTAGTTCTAATAGTTTTTTTAGCTCAGGAACTTGGCGTGCGATATTATCAGGAGAAAAATCTTGTAGTGATTTAATCTCTAAATTGACGTTAAGATCAGATTCACTTTTTTCATCTAATGCATTTGGAACCGCAATATTTAGATTAATACCGGCGCTTTCCATAACAGAATTAAAGTTGTTCTGGTTAATCGAAATGGTTTTACGATCTTCAATGGGGGTTTCTTCCGTTTTTCCTTTCATATCGCCCACAATAAGCATATTTAAAGGTAATTCGACTTCAGATTGAACACCACCATCATTAGGAATGTATTTAATATTAATACGTTCTTTGGGCGCAACACTACCAAGAGTATTTTTACTCATTTAAACTAAGCTCCTTATTTAGCTTAAGTTCTTAATTAAATACTCAGCGTATTGATGAATAATTTAAATTAAGAAATACCTATCCTAGGCAATAATGTAATTACCTTATATGAGTTTAATTTTCCTGGTAGAAATAAAATAATAACTAAAAATAAAATAATAAGTAATTTTTTCTAATATATGCATTTAGTTTTATATAAAACCGTACTTGAGTCAATAAGAAATATTTAATGTTTTTTACTTTTCATTACATTTAATTAGTATCGTATTTAATTTAAATATAATGATTTAACTTTATAAGTAAGTTTTTTCATCTATTTTACTCATATTATGCAACTCGATAGGGATAAATTAATTTATATTTAATTTAAATTGCAAATATGGAAAATATAAATTTCACTATGAATTATTTATTCCGAATCTCTATAACCATAAGAAATTTAACGTTAATTTTACTTTAATTTCTGGTTGGTTATTTATTTTATTTTTTTATATTTAATGTTTGTTTTGATGAAAAATAGAACTGTGATATAAGTAAAAATAATGTAACCTAGCGTTATTGTTATGGTTGAAAGTTAAATTTAATATAAGGAAATAATATTAAGTGAAATTGTTTGATAAAAACAAGAAAGAATTCTTAAGTCATTTTGAATATAATTAGTAAGATTTTAAATGATATATTACTTATCTCTGATTTATTGAAAATATGATATTTAACTTAAATAAAGGTAATTTACCCGTTACCATTATCTTTTATTTTGTTTATGGAATGTTTTCCATTCGATATCACTATTGAAGTCTGAACGATAGTGGCAGACGATAGAGCCTGAACAATTCCACGGATCGTAAGATACGCCGATATGCATTTTTTGACTTGCAATCGGGAGCTTCATTCTGGTTTCTTGGTGAAACCATTGTTTTAGATTGTGGGTTATTTTTCCTTTAGGGCTATTTTGTATTCCATCCATTAATTTTTCGGGTGCCAAGTACCATGAACTGAGCAAGGCGTTTTCATTTGCGGGTGATGTAAAATGAGTGACTAAAAATAACCGACCATATCGGTTTTTCGCTTTACCTAAAACTAGCCGATAAGCAACAGTTTCGCCTTGGGAGTTGGTTATCCATTTTTCCCAAGAATAAAGGGAAGTGATGATATCTTTCAGGGTACAGATAGGAGTTAAGTAGATATCGTTATTTATGATAATTGTATTATTTTTTTCGTATTTAATCATAGGGGATAATAAGGTATTTATTGCTAATAGTCTTAGTATAATTTAATCAACTGAGAATAAAGTTGCTATGAGGATGAGTCTTAAAGAGTAATAATTGTTGAGCCTTTTGTTATTTACTAGTACTAATAATTTGATCAATAGAATAAAAAGTATAGTAATAGCTTTGATTATAATGTTCTACATGATCTGCTAATGTGCGTAGTTGCTTGTTTTGTATTCTTTTTCTAACTAAGCATGAATAATTAGCTAATTCCATTCTCAATCGACTTAATGTATATATTTTGCATGATTTATCATAGATAAGTTCTTTAGTACTCTTTAATAAACAAAGAATATTCAATACTTCTGTATGAGTTAAATATCCTTTTTTAACTGTTTTTATATATAAATAAGAGAAGGTATTATTATGTTTTTTCTTTTCAATTTCTTCTAATTGAAGTGTTAATTTATCCGTCAATGATTTTTCTTGTAGAAATATTGTTGCGTTTTCCCATTTATCACATAATCCTCTAGCAATAGATAAATCTGTTTGCCGAAGATAAGCATAGAGTATAATTAATAAATCATCATCATAGCAATATAAAGTATCCAAATGTTTTATATCCTAAACTATAAAGTTATTTATAACTTATTCATGAATAATAGAAGTATATTCTGGTGCTTCTTTAGATATATTTCGATATGAATTTTTTTCATCATCTTTCCACCAATCAACTTGAAATTTATCCAGAGATTTAAATTCATAAATTGCAACAACTCCCAATAATCCACAAGGAGTATCACTAATAAAATCCCATCCCTCTTTTTCAGCATAATAGGTTCGAATTTTTTCATCATACTAAGCGCGATATCCTTTTTGATCTAAAATATTTAAAGCAGTATTATAAACATTAATATATTCAGACAGTGCTGGCACTTTAAGTTCCTCTGGTTTAGTATTTAGTTAATTTTAATTATATTACAATTATTTTTTAGTAAAATCTCTATAAAGACATCATAATAATTATAACTACAAGGGCTTATTCTCTCTAAAAATAATTTTAATTTTTTCTCATCTTTGATATAAATATTCGTCTTAGCATGTAACTCACTTAGTTGATCATCAAATCCGTGAAAATCTCTACCAATATAGCCTTTTCTTCCCCAGAATTCTTCTCCTAGCATACAGAAAAAATCAAGATAATTATTAACGTTATCTAAATTTAAGTTAACATCAATAGATGTTTGCTTGTTCTTAGGAAAAAGCTGTTGCCAATATAGACATGAGGTTAACCATAAGCTTTTAGCCTCTTTACATCTATTATCTTTCCAGTAAAAAATTTCATTTCCATCTGCCCACTCTTTCAAAATGGTAGAAACAGTTAATGGTGGAAAATCTGTTGTTTTCATTAATAATAAAAAAGGATTTTCTTTCTTTAAATTTACTTCATTTTCTAATATATAACCGCTTAACTCATAAATACAGATGTTATTTATATAAAAAGAGATATCAATGATATCTTCTTCTCTTATTATTATATCCCTATTTACCTTTAGGTTTGGTTGTTTAATTAATAAAATTTGAAATGTTTGGTTATTTTCTTCACTTAAGTTATAAAAATAGAGGTTATCACTAGAGGTTATTCTTATATTATTGATATGTATATAATAGATGCTATTAATTTCTTTCATTGTTTTTTAATTAAAATCCAACTCTAAAGTAATACAAGGTATCATGTAATGAAAACTTTATAAAAGATTATTTTTTAAACAGAGTACACTATCCACTTCTTTTAATTCACTAGTACCCAATTTCATAAATAAAACTTCTAATGATTCCCAAGGATATGGATGCTCATAAATGATAATCTCTATTTCCAAATTTTCAATATCAATTTCATTTATTCTCCATAAAAACCAAAATCTATTTTCAGGCTCTAACCAATATAACCAATCATCTAGGCTCCAATCATCGGGGGTAGTAGAATTTAAAAAAGAATTAATAAATTCTTTAGGTAGAATAGAATACCATTCGTCAATTGTTGGCCATTTTGAAAAACTATATTTTTGTATTAATAATAATATATTTTTTGCTATGTTAGCTATTTGGCTGCTATTTTTTTCATTACAATAAGTTGTGTATCTCATGATGAAGTTATTATTGTTTTTCTCAAAACAGGGAGATATTATTCTTTTTCTTTCTTCAATTAGATCTTTTTTTATACTTTCTGATAGCATCATAATGGTACCTTTGATAAATAATTTATATTACTATTAAAACAAAATATTTTATTTTAATTCTCTATAAAAATATTGCTATTAATTAAATTAAATTTAACAAAAAAATTAGAAGTTGATTGAAAATAAACTATATTTTCTTTTCGTTCTATACTTATAAATGGGTTTGAAGTTGTTGAATATAAAAACCATAATATATTATTATTTATATCTGTTTTTACAATAAAACCATCACTACCGATTTCACCTTCACCACATAATAGAATGTATTTATTATCAATCAATATTTTATTATTTATCTGAATTTCAGACCAAAGATCATCATCACTTTGAAGCAAGTTATCGACAGTTGTTTCACCTTTATATGAAAGGAAATATTCCTTTTGATAGGAATGTATTAATTGAGGATTATCAATAAAATCAATGTCGATAAATCTTATCAATCCAGAAGGCTCATAAACAAGATCCAGCCCGATTAGCTGATTATTTATCCATTTTTTTTGGATGGGGTTAGTTGGATTTTTCATAATTTATAGCATATTAAAAATAACCATTTGGAAAAATTTCTGATAAACTTTTTTTATAAAATTCTATTTTTTTAGAATGACTGATGATCCCACATGCTCTATTAAAATATTGGCTTAACCAGTAAGCATGAATGTAATTAAAATACTCATGTGGATTATTTTCTGAAAAATTTATGATAGATTCTAATGTTTCTATAATCTGTTTTTCACTAAAAACCTCATTATAAGATTGTACAATGATATTTTTTAATTTCATATAAATTTTATTAAATTTATTTACACTTAGAGGATCTTTTGATTTATCGTAATTAATAAATAACGCTGACTCTATATCATAAATGAAAAGATCATCAATTAAAGTAAGTTTGTTTTTTAGTTTTTTAATATAATTAACAAAACTTTCACTTTGAACGGATTCTATAACAGGGATGATAATAGTGTCATGATATAAAATTTCAAGATATTTATCTTCAACTGTACTGTATAAATTTATAAGGAAATCGCTATCAATATCTATCAATTCTATAATCGGCCAAAAAAAAGATTCATTTAAATTAAACCACAAATTAAATGAAAGAATTTCATCACATTTTTCTTTAATCTTATAAATTCTGTTTTCCATATTAATCCAATGGTGACTAATTAAGAACAGGCTGTATTATAACTAGATAATAGTCCGATAAGTTAAAGTTATTAAGTTCATCTGATTTTTATAAAAATCAAGTCTTATAATGGTTTTTTATTATAAAATTACACTGTTCATGTAAAAATCCTAGTTGTGTATTTTTATTATTTTCTTTATTAAATTTCTTTAATTTACATGAAAATTTATCCCTGAACAATTATTTTATATTCAATAGAGTCTGCAATTATATGTACCCATTCTTTTGAAGAAAAAAACGCTGCTAAAAATGAAAATGAATACTTTCCACCTAGATGAAAATATTTTTGGTAGTTTGGCGAGTGTTCTAGAAAATGTATTCTATCAGTAACTTTTATAAATTCTCCATTTGTTGTATCTATCGTCCATGACAGCGGTGCATCAATATAGCTTACATTTCCAAATTTTAATTCAATAAAATAATTTTGGTCTGTTATATCCAAACATCCTTTAACGATTAGATCATTTTTATGGAAGCCACATATTTCCATATCACACCAATCATTTTATTTTAAAATAGAGCTTATTTTTTCTATATTCATAATATCAACAATATTTTTAATAAGATATATAAGCGGTAAAATATTATAACTACTGTTTTCTACACTTAATCTTAAGCAAAGAAGTTATCATATATCAAATGATAATTTAATGCATGAATATATTCGTTTATAGTTGAATCATTCTGGCCCATCCCATTCAAGTTTATCTTTTAAATTTCCCGGAACTAATTTAAATAATAATTTAATGTTTTTTTTATGAGAATTGTAGTTGTTGAAATGTTGTGGGCTAGCATTTTCTAAATAATAACGAGCATGGTGATTAAGAAAATATACATCATGCTCAGTCATTTGTGGATAGGATAGTGATTTGACAATATCATGCAACAATTCTGCTTCTTGATAACAAGTCTTGTCTAATGCTTTTTTTAAGGCAGACAGGGTTTGAATGTTTCTTATATAGGATAATACCTTGTTAAGCATGTCAATATATATATTTATTTTGTCCATTAAATTTAAATCCCTGTTTGTTTCTTAATAATTTGCATGATCAGGTAAAATATATTTTTTCGTGTCCTCATCATAGTAGAAATAATGATTGTAATATAGCTCATTTTCTTTATCTTCATATTACTCAGTAAAATAAAAATGATATTCAGTATTGTTATCGGCATAAATCTGGATTTCTTGCACCATTTGGTCGCCAGAACACAGGTAATCAACACGCTGAATACGTTTATTTTTAAAGGATGAATAGGGCGGTGTAATAGGGCGATTATTGACTACCTTACTTTTACTAAGCCTTCTGCCAAAAGCATCGTAAGTGTAACGCCAGCATTCTCCTTCAGGATTAAAATAGGCAATAAGTTGATTAAGTGTATTCCATTGGTAATACCATGTTTTTGCTCGAAAACTGTGTTGATGAACCACTTTTTGGGTTAATCGGCCATTAATATCGTAGTGATAATCTTGATAACCTTTGGCGGTGATACGGCGAGTGGCACGGCCTTTTTGTTGCTGCTGCGCCAGTTGTAAAAACGCACCTTGCGCATCAGATGGAATAAACTGATGCTCTGTGATGTTCAGATTGTTATCGTACTGAAACTTCTCGCTTTGGCGTTCAAACTGGTTGCTATATTGCGTTTCAATAATTTGGTCGTTGGCGTTATAGCGGTATTGTGTACGGTTCCAGCGAGCATCATCGATATTGACCAGATTAAAGGCTTTATCGTATTGATAACCTCGATGAACATCGGTCGACATCGGTGGTTGAAGCGGATTATCGTGTAATGACTGTAAAAAGGACTCCGTTCCCCGTCCAGCACGTTGATGCGCTAATAACCCAGTGGCGGTGTAATGGCTGGAGTTAGCAAAACCCGCTTGGCTTTGGCGTAAAAACTCTTGGCCTAAGGCGTTATAACTAAATTGTAAGGGCGCATGTTGATTGACTTGCAGCGAGGTCAGTTCATGGAGTTGACCAAAGGTATAATTAAGCTCACGCTCACCAAAGCGGGTTTGGGTGAGAATATCGTGCTCCTCATCCCATTGATACGTAATCTCTTGTCCATTAATACGCTCGCAACATAAATGCCCTCGGTCGTTATACTCAAATTCCACCACCGAATCAGGATTGGTGGCACGAATAAGTTGTAAACGTTCATTGTATTGATACGTGGTGGTAGAAAGGCATTTATTCTCAATATCATCAGCAAGCCAAATGCTTTGTTCGGTGACTAATCCTGTCTCATCATAATGATAACGGAGTTCATGATTATCAGGATAACGAGTCGCAATACGTCGCCCTAAGCGGTCATCGCGATATTGGATTTCACGTCCTGCAAAATCCACTTCACGAATAATTTGACCGGCTTTATCACGCTCATAAGAATAGACATCGCCGGTGGCGTTGATGACGTTTTTGAGTCGTGTTAAAGAGATAATCCATTTTCAAATAATTTGATTAATAAGCTAATAGATAATTAAAATCCTTTAGTGAAATATTCCAAAACATCATCCATGGTTTCTTTATATTTAAAATTACCAACAAAAATAATTTTATCTACAAGTTTTATTTTTCCCCTATAGTTAAAATCAGGAACAGCAAGAACAAAGTTTATTTTATCAATTTTCATTTTTCGTAATTTTTTTTCAACTTGAGGCCAAAAATCCGAAACTAGTTCGTTATTACCAATTTCATCTATTTTTTTTCCTGTGTAATCTAATTCTTCTGTAGATAAGATAATTAGGTGTTCATCATCAAAAAAATCACTACCATTATCTATTTTGAAATCTATCTTTAATTTAATATCATTATTGCTAATTTTAAAAAGATCTTTTATTTTTTTATTTGAAATAGATTCAGCAACCCATACAGCTATAGTTGTATATTCGTTCATTCCCAAAAACCTCGAGGTAAATTATATTGTCCAAAAGGAAGGTGTTTTCCTGACCATTCTTTTATAGCATTAAAATAGCCTGATTTGGTTTGAGCTAATTTTGCCATTTGAATTAACTGTCTATGTGCTTGAGCAGATGATTTTGATACTCCCCCTGTATATGTTGTATGAGCTCCGTATCTACCAAATTTATCAAGAAAACCAACAACAGCCAGCGCAGCTAACCGCCATACGGCACAGTATGCGCGAGCTGATGGCAGAGTATATCAGCGGTTAAAAGGTAAACTGAGCGGCTCTTAACAACGAAGAAGCCAGAAGATTGGATGATTTTCTGGCCTCTGCGTTTAAATATCAAAGAAAAACTCTAAAAAATCACTAAAACTAGACCATTGCGGCTTCAAAGTACCAGACATAAAATCGTGAATTTCTTTGCCTAAACCTAATCCAATAACTTCTCCAGTTTTTTGATTATAAAAATAGCCGTATTCACCTTCAAAATTATCTAGTGGCAAATATTCTTCTGGCATTTTTAATGCTTTATGTGTTCTTTCAATACTTAATGGATAACTATTACTATTAATTAAAAACCAACCAATTTGATAGATCTCTCTATTTCGGCCTAAAAATGTTGGGCAATCTTCAACATGTAAATAAAACTGTGCGAAATCAGAGTTAATATCAACATTAATACTCAACAAGGCACCACGGTACTCATTTGAGGGTTCATCAAACCACCAATTTTTATTTTTAAAATAATCAATCAATTTAGGGGTTAACATTTACCCTCCTTTTTTACAGCAATTAATCAGATTTCTACGATTGAGTTCTTCTCCAGCTCTTTGCTTCCAGTAAGCTTTCCAATCTGCATCAAAAAGATTACGATCTACAGGATTGATAGGGTGAGCATCCAGTAAATGTGGATGTAAAGCATTACTATATCTATATTGTTCGTGCGTTGGTGTTGATAACTCAAATAAAGGCCCTAAGCCATTTTGTTTAGAGTGATGTAGACTCACGATCTCATATTTACCATTTTTCACCACCATAGGACTTCGACCATCTTCAAGAACTATTTGAAGGTTAGTTTTTACACCATCTCGTGTATTAACGTTTAAATCCCAGTCAATAGGTTGTTGATAGACAGTATAAGTAATGCCTGAAGGTCCTGTAAAAGTCGATCCTGTAAATAAGCCACTAAGGCCTAATGGATCAACCCACCCAGTAGGACAATGCACGTACCCATACGGATTAAAGCCACCTAATAATCCGATAGGGTCAGGTGAAATATATTGCCCTGTGTCCTTATCATAGTAGCGAAAGCGATTGTAATACAAGCCACTTTCTTTATCTTCATATTGCCCCGCAAATCGAAAATGACATTCGGTATATTCAGGGTCATTATCGGCATAATCATCATTCGATTGCCAAAAGGCCATTTGCCCCCAGGTATTTAACCGTCCTGCCCAGCTAACAATGCCTTTTTCGCTAAAGATTTCTCGTGGCGAGCCTTGATGGTCAGTGACGACATAATGCAGTTTTTCACGTTGATAACGGGCTGTTGGGGTAATTTCGTCGGGTTGATAAAGCCACTGAATTTGCGGATCATAAGCGGGCGTACCATCGGCATAAATCGGGGTTTTTTGCACCATTTGATCGCCAGACCACAGGTAATCAATACGCTAAATACGTTTATTTTTAAAGGGTGAATTGGGGGGAGGGGAATAGGGCGATTATCGACCACTTTA
>NZ_JAABLX010000026.1:0-207793 GCF_009915245.1 Proteus sp. G2669
GAGCCGAAGCCAGTCGAAGATACCAGCTGGCTGCAACTGTTTATTAAAAACACAGCACTGTGCAAACACGAAAGTGGACGTATACGGTGTGACGCCTGCCCGGTGCTGGAAGGTTAATTGATGGGGTTATCCTTAGGGAGAAGCTCTTGATCGAAGCCCCAGTAAACGGCGGCCGTAACTATAACGGTCCTAAGGTAGCGAAATTCCTTGTCGGGTAAGTTCCGACCTGCACGAATGGCGTAATGATGGCCAGGCTGTCTCCACCCGAGACTCAGTGAAATTGAACTCGCTGTGAAGATGCAGTGTACCCGCGGCAAGACGGAAAGACCCCGTGAACCTTTACTATAGCTTGACACTGAACATTGAGCCTTGATGTGTAGGATAGGTGGGAGACTATGAAATGTGGACGCCAGTCTGCATGGAGTCAACCTTGAAATACCACCCTTTAACGTTTGATGTTCTAACCTAGGTCCATAATCTGGATCGGGGACCGTGTCTGGTGGGTAGTTTGACTGGGGCGGTCTCCTCCTAAAGAGTAACGGAGGAGCACGAAGGTTGGCTAAGCATGGTCGGACATCATGCGGTTAGTGCAAAGGCATAAGCCAGCTTGACTGTGAGAGTGACGGCTCGAGCAGGTACGAAAGTAGGTCTTAGTGATCCGGTGGTTCTGAATGGAAGGGCCATCGCTCAACGGATAAAAGGTACTCCGGGGATAACAGGCTGATACCGCCCAAGAGTTCATATCGACGGCGGTGTTTGGCACCTCGATGTCGGCTCATCACATCCTGGGGCTGAAGTAGGTCCCAAGGGTATGGCTGTTCGCCATTTAAAGTGGTACGCGAGCTGGGTTTAGAACGTCGTGAGACAGTTCGGTCCCTATCTGCCGTGGGCGTTGGAAGATTGAGAGGGGTTGCTCCTAGTACGAGAGGACCGGAGTGAACGCACCACTGGTGTTCGGGTTGTCATGCCAATGGCATTGCCCGGTAGCTAAGTGCGGAAGAGATAACCGCTGAAAGCATCTAAGCGGGAAACTTGCCTCGAGATGAGTCTTCCCTGTCACCTTGAGTGACCTAAAGGAACGTTTAAGACTAAGACGTTGATAGGCTGGGTGTGTAAGCGTAGCGATACGTTGAGCTAACCAGTACTAATGAACCGTGAGGCTTAACCTGACAACACCGAAGGTGTTTTGTCTGAGAGACAAAGAGTAGATGAAGTAAGCTTGTTTAAGATTGAAATTGCTGGTTATGACGAGAAATCGGAGTAACGGGTGATTAAACAGAATTTGCTTGGCGGCCATAGCGCAGCGGTCCCACCTGATCCCATGCCGAACTCAGAAGTGAAACGTTGTAGCGCCGATGGTAGTGTGGGGTCTCCCCATGTGAGAGTAGGGAACTGCCAGGCATTAAATAAGACGAAAAAGCCAACCCAATGGGTTGGCTTTTTTGCGTTTAAGCTTTTTAAAAGCTCAAATCAATGAGTAATTTATCTTTGTTAATAAAATAATTGCTAAATAATACCTTGGCTCCAACGAGAAAACTGCTCAATTCCCATCCGATTTAATATGTAACGAAACCAAACACTGTAATTTTGTGCGTTCTCTTCAATATCTTGATAAAGATAATCGAGAGAGATCCAGCGATAATTCATCACTTCATTTGGATTACTAAGTGGTAATTCGTTACTAAACCCAAGAAATAGATGATCAAATTCATGTTCTATCAGATCATCAGTCACTTTTTCGTTATATAGAATAGTTCCAATAGATTGCATATCACATTTCATGCCTAATTCTTCATCTAAACGACGATGAATAGCATCTGAAACTAATTCGTTTGGAAGAGGATGACTACAACAAGTGTTTGCCCATAAACCACCAGAGTGATATTTAGATATTGCACGTTGTTGAATAAGTAATTGCTGCTTTGAATTAAAAATAAATATTGAAAAGGCTCGATGTAAGGCGCCTACAATATGAGCTTCAAGCTTTGGCATCGTTCCCAGCTCATTATCATTTTTATCTACGAGAATAACAGCGTCTTCCACAAGAAATCACCTTAATAAAATAATATATTGTTATAGCGTGAATATAACATGACTGTATATCAAATAACGATTTATTGTGTTGTCCTTTTTATGGCATCACATTTGTGATGCCTAGAATAAAAGGAAAAAGATCTAAGCAGTATAATATTGAACGCCAATCTTAATAAGTTCTCGGCCTTGTGATTTACGATATTTATTTGTATCTCTTAACGAATAAATACACCCACAGTATTCTTGTTGATAGAATTGTTCTCGCTTACTTATTTCTATCATTCTGGCTGAGCCACCTTTTTTACGCCAATTATAATCCCAATAAACCATATCTGGATAAGGCGCTACTGCTCTTTCGCCACAACCATTTATCTGTTTCATATCTTTCCACCGTGATATCCCAAGTGAACTTGAAATAACAGAAAAACCATTTTCAGCAGCATAAAGAGCTGTTCTTTCAAAACGCATATCAAAACACATTGTGCATCGGATACCACGTTCAGGCTCTTTTTCCATTCCCTTAGCTCTTTCAAACCAATTGTCAGTATCATAATCGGCATCGACAAAAGGAATATTATGTTTTTTAGCAAAACGGATATTTTCCTCTTTTCGAATTAAATACTCTTTTTGAGGATGAATATTGGGATTATAAAAAAAGATTGTATATTCAATGCCTGATGCTTGTAATGCTTCCATGACTTCACCAGAACAAGGGGCACAACAAGAATGTAATAAGAGTTTATTGGCATTTGCAGGTAATGTCAGTTTTTCTCGTATAAGTGTCATTGATGATCCTAAACTACGTTATTTTAGTTATAAAACAATGCTTATATTATAGATATAAATACGTAATTAATCTGCTGTTTTAAAATTATATTAAAATAACTATTTGTTTTACATGTATTTAAATAATGCAATATCAATATATAAGGTAATAGCTATCAGAGAGTTTACTAGATTCATATTCTGATGAGAGGTAAGATGAAATACTAATTCTGCTATTGTTTATAGCAAAATCAAAAATAAAGGAATTTAGTTATGCCGTCTATATTACCTCGTTCTGTAACCTCCCCAAAAAAATTCTTTATTGGTAGCCAACTTCTTGCTTCTGTTGGTAAATACGTTAAAGATTTTGGTGATAATGCTTTTATTATTAGTGATGAATTTTTCTTAGAAAAAGTAACTAAAGAAGCGCTTCCTTCTCTAAAAGAAAATAAGATTGGAGCGATTGTTGAAAAATTTAATTACGAATGTACTGAAGCAGAAGTTAATCGCCTTGGTCAAATTGCAATTGAGAATAAAGCGAACGTTATTATTGGTATTGGCGGTGGCAAGACATTAGACGTGTCTAAAGCGGTTGCTTATTATCAACATATTCCTGTTATTTTATTCCCTACAATTGCTTCTACTGACGCACCTTGTACTGCACTTTCAGTGTTATACAAAGAAAATGGTGAGTTTGATAAATATTTATTTTTACCACAAAACCCTGATGTTGTTATTGCAGACACTGCGATTATTGCCTCTGCACCACAACGTTTTTTCTCAGCGGGTGTTGGTGATGCTCTAGCGACTTACTTTGAAGCACGCGCTTGCTATCAAGCAGATGGTTTAAACTTAGTCAATCAACGCCCATCACGTACAGGCCTTGGTTTAGCACAATTATGCTTTGAAATGTTAAGTGAAAACATTGATAAAGCAATGGATGCTATCCGTCATAAAATTACTACACCAGCATTAGAACAAACTATTGAAGCAACAATTTATCTTAGTGGTGTTGGTGCCGAAGCTGGCGGTTTAGCCGCTGCTCATGCGGTTAACAATGGTATGTCTGCGGTTGAGTCTTTACATCGTGTTCAACATGGTGAAAAAGTTGTCTTTGGTTTATTAACACAATTAGTGCTAGAAAATGCGCCACAAGAAGAAATTGATGAAGTGATCCGTATTATTAAAGCGGCGGAATTACCACTGACACTTGAAGATATGGGTATGAAAGAATTCATTGAAAGCGAATGGCGTACTGTGGCGAAAATTGCCTGTGCCGAAGGTGATACCATGGGTAATATGCCAATGAGAGTCACTGAATACGATGTTTATAATGCAATGATCGCTGCTAATGCATTAGCTCATCGCTATAAATAATTCTTAGCTTGGCAAATGATTATCTTAAAACCCCAAATTTTATTTTGGGGTTTTTCTTTAATCCAAGGTTGGATTCATATGGGCAAGATCGAACGGTGTTATCTGATAAACATAGTAATTCAACCAGTTTGCAAACAATAAATGCCCATGGCTACGCCAAGAAGCGATAGGTTTTTTACTTGGATCATTATTAGGAAAATAATTTTCTGGTAATTGAGGATCTAGCCCTGCTTTAACATCACGATGATATTCATCTGCTAGTGTATTGGGATCGTATTCTGGGTGCCCAGTTGCAAAGACAACTCTTTTATCTTTTGATGCAAACAAATAAGCGCCAGCTTCTTCTGAAGTCGCAAGGATCTCTAAATCAGTATTATGTTGAATAAAATCGATAGGAAACCCTGCATAACGAGAATGGGGTGCAAAAAAAGTTTCATCAAATCCACGAGTCAATAATGAAAGAGGCGAGCAAGTGCTATGACGATATACTCCTGAAATTTTTTGTTCTAGCGTATATTTTGGTAATCCATATAAAATATTTAGCCCTGCTTGGGCAGCCCAGCAAATAAAAAGTGTTGAAGTGACGTGTTCTTTAGCCCATGTAATAACTTCCTTTATTTCATCCCAATAAGCCACATCTTCAAATTCGACTAACCCTAATGGTGCCCCTGTAACAATAAGACCATCAAAATTTTGTTCTTTAATTTGGTCAAAATCGCAATAGAAAGTATCGAGATGTTCTACTGGCGTATTTTTAGGGATACGAGAATCAATGCGTAATAATTGGATATCAATTTGCAGAGGGCTATTAGAAAGTAACCGCAGAAATTGATTTTCTGTTTCTATTTTCTTAGGCATTAAATTAAGGATAAGCACTTTTAAAGGGCGAATATCTTGAATACTCGCTCTACTGGATGTCATGACGAAGACATTCTCTTTTTGTAAACAACGGACTGCGGGCAGCTCATCGGGTACTCTAATTGGCATTTCAATAACCTCTAAAAAACATCTAGACATCTAGAAGCCTAAATTTAGCTAATAACCTTTTGAATGTCGAGGTCTTCATGTTGTGTATGAAGAATATTCATATAAGAAAAAGCTATATAGGTAAAATCATCAAGTATGAACACTCTTTTTTCCTTTCGTTAGTGATCTCTTCTAGATCCCTCGAGTTATTTTTGAAATTTCCGTTTTTGTACAATAAAAAAACACTATTGTAATCACATTGTTAAAAATTATTTAAATAAAAATGGAATTCATTTTTGATTTTTGTGAAAACTGCATTAATCTTAATCAGGTGTGTAAACGATTTTAGGGGAATGCAGAATGTCACAATCGTTAATAACAGAAGAATTAAATTTTACGCAATCTTTTGGTGAACAGGAAAAAGAGATAGTAAATCAAGATGTTAAGTTATTTTTAACTGATTTGGTTAATCATTTTTCAGAGAGAAGGGATACCTTATTAGCAGAAAGGGAACAGTGGAAAAATAAAGTTGATAATGGAATGCTTCCTGATTTTATTTCGGAATCAGATTCCATTATAAATTCGGATTGGAAAGTTAATCCAATACCTAAAGATCTGCAAGACCGTCGTGTTGAAATAACAGGGCCTGTTGATCGCAAAATGGTTATCAATGCATTGAATGCCAATGTAAAAGTCTTTATGGCGGACTTTGAAGATTCCTTAGCACCTACATGGGACAAAGTGATTGATGGTCAAATTAATCTGCGTGATGCCGTCAAAGGCACCATTTCTTATACCAATGAACAGGGTAAATGCTATCAACTTAAAGCATCACCGGCAGTATTGATTGCCAGAGTTAGAGGATTACATCTTCCTGAAAAACATGTGTTATGGCAGGGGGAGCCTATTTCTGGTGGATTATTTGATTTTGCTTTGTATTTTTATCATAACCACAAAGCACTGTTAGAAAAAGGAAGTGGACCATATTTCTACATTCCTAAATTGCAAACATGGCAAGAGGCTAAATGGTGGAGTGATGTTTTTCATTTCACTGAAAAACGCTTTGGTTTAGCAACAGGAACGATTAAAGCCACGGTATTAATTGAAACCTTACCCGCTGTTTTCCAAATGGAAGAAATCCTCTTCCACATGAAAGAGCATATTGTCGGGCTTAACTGTGGTCGTTGGGATTATATTTTTAGCTATATCAAGACATTAAAAAATTACCCTGATCGTGTATTACCAGATAGACAAGGGATCACGATGACTCAGCCTTTCTTGAGTGCTTATTCTCGTCTACTTGTTCAAACTTGCCATAAACGTGGCGCTTTTGCGATGGGAGGAATGTCTGCGTTTATTCCAAGTCGAGATCCTGAGCAAAACGGCATTATTTTGAAAAAAGTATTTGATGATAAAGAGCTTGAAGCAACAAATGGCCATGATGGTACTTGGATTGCTCATCCTGGTCTTGCTGAAACCGTATTAGCGGCTTTTGATGCCGTATTGGGAGCTCGTTCCAATCAACTTGATGTACAACGTAATGAAAAAATAACGGCAGAAATGTTATTAGCACCTTGTACAGGTGAACGTACAGAAAAGGGCATGAGAGCTAATATCCGTGTTGCTGTGCAATATATCGAAGCGTGGATTTCTGGTAATGGTTGCGTACCTATCTATGGACTAATGGAAGATGCCGCAACGGCAGAAATATCGCGTACTTCTATTTGGCAATGGATCCGCCACCAAAAAACGCTGTCTGATGGGCAAATTGTGACTAAAGATCTCTTCCGTAATATGTTGAAAGAAGAGCTTGAGGTGATACGCCAAGAAGTCGGTGATACTCGTTTCGAAGAAGGGCGTTTTAAAGAAGCCGCCTCTTTGATGGATAACATTACAACCCAAGATGAATTAGTCGATTTTCTGACTTTGCCGGGTTATCAACTTTTAAATTAAAAAAGATACGTCAAAACGTATTTATAAACTGCAAACATCATCACTACCGTATTTATAGGAGCTGTTTTTATGACTATTAGTAGATCAGAGCAAATCGCCCAATTAGAGAAAGAGTGGGAACAACCTCGCTGGAAAGGTATTACTCGTCCTTATAGCGCTGAAGATGTCATTAAATTAAGAGGTTCAGTTAACCCAGAACATACCTTAGCACGACGTGGCGCTCAAAGGCTTTGGTCATCATTAAATGGAAAATCGAAAAAAGGCTATGTGAATGCATTAGGAGCTTTAACGGGTGGGCAAGCGTTGCAACAAGCAAAAGCAGGGTTAGAAGCCGTTTATCTTTCAGGATGGCAAGTGGCTGCTGATGCTAACACTGCGGCAAGCATGTATCCTGATCAGTCTTTATATCCGGTTGATTCTGTTCCTAATGTTGTACAACGTATCAATAATACCTTTAGACGAGCTGATCAAATTCAGTGGTCAAATGGTATTGGTCCTCAACATAAAGATTATATTGATTTCTTCCTTCCTATTGTGGCTGATGCGGAAGCGGGCTTTGGTGGTGTATTAAATGCCTTTGAATTAATGAAGGCGATGATTGAAGCTGGCGCAGCAGGTGTTCATTTTGAAGATCAGTTAGCCGCAGTGAAAAAATGCGGACATATGGGGGGGAAAGTATTAGTTCCAACCCAAGAAGCTGTACAAAAACTGGTTGCGGCACGTTTAGCTGCTGATGTGTCTGATGTACCAACTTTATTAGTTGCAAGAACAGATGCCGATGCCGCGGATCTCTTAACTTCTGATTGCGATCCTTATGATAGTTCGTTCTTAACAGGAGAACGTACACCTGAAGGTTTCTTCTGTACCCATGCTGGTATTGATCAAGCCATTAGCCGTGGTCTTGCTTATGCACCTTATGCCGATTTGGTGTGGTGTGAAACATCACTCCCCGATCTGAAAATGGCGGCTAAGTTTGCCGAAGCTATTCACGATAAATATCCCGGAAAAATGCTGGCTTATAACTGTTCACCTTCCTTTAACTGGAAAAAGAATCTTGATGATCGCACGATTGCGCATTTCCAAGATGAGCTTTCTGCAATGGGATATAAATTCCAATTTATTACTTTAGCGGGTATCCATAGCATGTGGTTCAACATGTTTGATTTAGCGCATGACTACGCTAAAGGTGAAGGTATGAAGCATTACGTTGAAAAAGTACAAGAAAAAGAATTTGCTGCACTTAATCAAGGTTATACCTTCTCCTCACATCAACAAGAAGTGGGAACAGGATATTTTGATAAAGTCACGACGATTATTCAAGGTGGTATGTCTTCTGTAACGGCACTAACAGGCTCAACAGAAGAGCAGCAATTCTAAAGTTTAAAAATATTATTATCTCTTTTTGTGGTGATAATTCAGGAGCAGGATGCTCCTCTTTTTCGTGAGGTTGTGAATGACGCCAGAAGATTTGATTGCTCAAACAATTTTACAGGGCTTTGATGCTCAATATGGTCGTTTCCTTGAGATAACATCAGGAGCTCAATATCGTTTTGAACAAGCAGATTGGCATGGTGCTCAACTGGCGATGAAAGAGCGCATCCGTTTATATGATAATCATGTTGGATTAGTGGTTGAACAACTTAGATGTATTCGTCACGACATTGATAAAGAAAGTCTTTTTTTACAAAAAGTAAAAGAAAACTATACGCAATTATTGCCTAATTATCCTCGATTTGAGATTGCAGAAAGCTTTTTTAATTCCGTTTATTGTCGTCTGTTTCACCATCGTGAATTGAATAAAAGAAATCTTTTTGTTTTTTCATCACAACCGGCTTATCGCTTTACGCAAGCCCCTCGACCATTATCAAAGCAGTTTGTTATTCAAAGTGATTTACCGACATTACTGCAAGACATCTTATCGCGCTTACCTTTACGGTTGCCGTGGCAAAATAAGCAACGAGATATTAATTCAATCTGTAATGTGCTAAATGCCCAGTTTTCTTCTTTGCAGTTACGTAATGCGGTATTTCATATTGCAAATGAACTCTTTTATCGAAATAAAGCTGCGTGGCTAATAGGTAAAATTGTTATTGATAATCAATATATTCCGTTTCTATTACCTATTCATAATATTGAACAACAATTGTTGATTGATACTTGTTTGATAACCGCAGATGAAGCCAGTATTGTCTTTGGTTTTGCCCGTTCTTATTTTATGGTTTATGCGCCATTTCCTGCGGCATTAGTTGCATGGTTAAGAGATATATTACCAGGGAAATCTATCGCTGAGCTTTATATGTCTATTGGATGTCAAAAACACGGTAAAACAGAATACTACCGCGAATACCTTGCTTTTATGAATTTTTCATCGGAGCAATTTATCGAAGCACCAGGAGTAAAAGGTATGGTGATGTTGGTGTTTACGTTACCAACGTATGATCGTGTTTTTAAAGTGATCAAAGATAAATTTGCGCCACAAAAAACGATCACCGCTGAGCGTGTAAAAGAGTGCTATCAATTAGTTAAAGAGCACGATCGTGTAGGTCGAATGGCAGATACTCAAGAATTTGAGAATTTTGTGGTCGATAAAAAAAGAATTAGCCCTGAGTTAATGGCTGTCTTTGAACAGGAGATCCCAAATAAATTGGAAGATCTTGGCGATAAGCTACTGATCCGCCATCTTTATATGGAACGCAGAATGACGCCTCTCAATATCTATATGGCGCAATGTAATGATAATCAACTCAAAGCTGTCGTCGAAGACTATGGCCAAGCATTAAAAGAACTTATCGCGGCGAATATTTTTCCTGGTGACATGTTATTTAAAAACTTTGGAGTGACTCGTCATCATCGTGTCATTTTCTATGATTATGATGAAATTAGCTATATTACAGATATGAATTTTCGGGCGATCCCTCCGGCCCGCTATCCTGAAGATGAATTAGCCAGTGAACCTTGGTATAGCGTTGCGCTTAATGATGTTTTTCCAGAAGAATTTCGTTATTTTTTATGCAGTGATAAACAAGTCTGTCGTTATTTTGAGGCTCAACATCATGATCTTTTATCACCAGAATATTGGCAACAACAACAGCAAAGAATTAAAGTAGGGTATATTGAGGATGTTTACGCTTATGCCCAAACTAAGCGATTTGCTTATCGTGATCAGTCAGGATAAAAAAGGTTAAAAACAAAGATAGGCATAAAGGGGATACCTATCTTTATTGAGCTAAATATATTTTTATTGCAAAAATTAGCGCTGAGCGCCAGCAACGGCTTCTCTAGCTAATTCAGTAATACGCTGGAAATCACCAGCTTTAACCGCATCATTAGGCACTAACCAAGAGCCACCAATACAAAGTACGCTTTCTAGCGCCAGATAATTACGGTAA
Organism: Proteus sp. G2669; assembly: GCF_009915245.1. Classification (NCBI taxonomy): domain Bacteria; kingdom Pseudomonadati; phylum Pseudomonadota; class Gammaproteobacteria; order Enterobacterales; family Morganellaceae; genus Proteus; species Proteus sp. G2669. The sequence continues at coordinate 10,485 of NZ_JAABLX010000026.1, forward strand.
TTATCTGGTGAAATACCTCCGGTTGGACAGAAGCGAACTTTTGAGAATGGTCCTGCAATTGCTTTTAATGCCTTAACACCCCCGTTGGCTTCAGCAGGGAAAAACTTAAATTCATTTAAGCCATAACTCATACCGAGCATTAGCTCAGAAACTGTTGAAATACCAGGAATTAAAGGGATCGTTCCAGCTACTGCAGCTTTGAGTAGCGCTTCTGTTAACCCAGGGCTAATAGCAAATTGAGCGCCTGCTTCAGTAACTTGTGCTAACTGTTGTGGATTAATCACGGTTCCTGCACCCACAATGGCTTCTGGGACTTCTTTCGCAATACGGCGAATAGCTTCAATAGCGCAATCTGTACGTAATGTGACTTCTAAAACTTTTACGCCACCTGCAACTAATGCTCTGGCAACAGGTACAGCTTCATCAATATGATTAATAACAATAACAGGAACGACAGGCCCTGATTTTAGTACAGACTCTGCACTTGTATTCCAATGATTCATCATTTGTATTTCCTAATTAGAAAATGGTGAGCAAATGAATTAAATCTGCTCTTCGTTAGGCATTAGACTTGTTGCTATTAAAAATCAATACAACAAGCACCTTGTTCAGCTCCGGATAAATGACGACGCAAATTCACAAATAGTTCACGGCCACAGCCTATGTCGTTCGCACTTAAATCAGGCATCTTATCTTGGCGAGCATTGAGCGTTTGTTCATCAACAAGGAGTGTTAACTCACCTGTTTTACCATTAACACGAATGATATCACCATCGTGCACTTTGGATAATAAACCACCATTAATAGCTTCAGGAGTGACATGAATTGCGGCAGGTACTTTACCAGATGCGCCTGAAAGTCGGCCATCGGTAACTAATGCTACTTTGTAGCCTTTATCCATTAACACCCCCAGTGGTGGCATTAATTTATGTAATTCTGGCATACCGTTGGCTTGTGGCCCTTGATAACGCACAACCACAACACAATCTTTATTTAGCTCACCGGCTTCAAATTTAGCGGCAATATCATGTTGGCTATTAAACACCACAGCAGGGGCTTCGATAATTTTATTTTCATCAGGTACGGCTGAAGTTTTCATTACAGCTCTGCCTAAATTACCTTGCATCACTTGTGTACCACCATGTGATGAGAATGGTGTATTGATATCAGCAATAACATCTTTATCTAAAGAGCTTGTTGTACCTTCGCGCCAATCAAGTTTACCCTCATTTAACCAAGGTTCTAAGGTATAACGCTCAATGCCAAATCCTGCAACAGTATTAACATCACGATGAATTAAGCCTTTTTTCAGTAGTTCGCGAATAATCAGTGCGATACCCCCTGCTGCTTGAAACTGGTTGATATCGGCAGGGCCATTAGGATAAATACGAGCAATCAGTGGCACAACTTGTGAAAGTTCAGAGAAATCATCCCAATTAATGATAATGCCAGCCGCGCGTGCCATTGCAACTAAGTGCATTGTTAGGTTAGTTGATCCACCCGTTGTTAATAGAGCAATAATGCCGTTTACAATGACCTTCTCGTCAACTAATTGACCGATAGGGAGGTAATTACCTGAGTTTTCAGTAAGGCGTACTATTTGGTTAGCCGCTGCATCCGTCAATGCATCACGCAAGGGGGTATCTGGATGAAGAAAAGAAGCACCGGGTAAATGTAACCCCATCATTTCCATGACCATCTGATTTGAGTTCGCTGTACCGTAAAAGGTGCAGGTGCCAATACTATGGTAAGACGCTGCTTCGGCTTCTAACAATGCATGACGATCCACTTTACCTTCAGCATAAAGTTGGCGAATACGCACTTTTTCTTTATTGGGTAAACCACTCGTCATTGGGCCAGCAGGAACAAAAATAGCAGGAAGATGACCAAAAGAGAGTGCTGCCATTGTCAGTCCAGGAACAATTTTATCGCAGATCCCTAAATAGAGTGCACCATCAAACATATTATGAGATAAACCGACAGCCGCTGACATCGCAATCACATCCCGACTCAGGAGTGATAGTTCCATCCCATCTTGACCTTGAGTTACACCATCACACATAGCAGGAACACCACCTGCAACTTGCCCTACGGCACCAACAGCATGTAATGCCTTTTTAATTTTCTGGGGATAATTTTCATACGGCTGATGAGCTGACAACATATCATTGTAAGCAGTGATAATGGCAATATCATTATGAACCATATTTTTCAGGCGATTTTTATCATCAGCCTGACAAGCAGCGAAACCATGAGCCAAATTACCGCAAGCTAATTGAGCACGATGTACTGTTTGGCTTTTTGCAGCTTCGATTTTTTTCAGATAAGCACGACGAGTCAATTGTGAGCGAACAATAATGCGCTCTGTTACCTGTTTTACAGTCTCGTTAAGCGGAACAAAGTCGTTCTGAATTGGGTTATGGTTTTTAGGGTTCATAATGATGCTTCCTTTATTCACACAGGGTGATGAGCGTTACTATCGGCTATGAATAGAGCGTATTTTAATTTAGCTATAGTATTTGTTACCGGTAACATTGTTACGGGTAACAAGAAGAGTTGCAATACTCTTAATGCGTCTTAAACAACATCTGTGATCAACATCAATTTTTTTAGGTGATAAATAACAGTTTTTTAATATTTAACGAATATAAAGCCGAAACTCTGCCTTTTTAAAAAGCTGAATCGGTTTAATTAGGGAGTTCCTTCCTCATTGTTTGGTAACGAGGAAGGTGAAAGATAGGATCAGCTTTTTATACCACCATATTCACGGCTAATTTGTTTTGCGGCTTTGATAACCATAGCGCCTAATTCAGTGATACGTGAATCAGTCATTCTAGAAACAGGGCCTGAAAGTGAAATTGCAGCAAAAGGCTGGTGGTGTTCATCATAAATACAAGCACCAATACAGCGTAAGCCTAAAGCATGCTCTTCATCATCGAAAGAAAAACCTTGTTTACGAGCTTGATCCAAATTTTCTTTTAAAGAAGAAGGGAGTGTTCTGGTGTGAGGTGTATAGGCCATTAAGCCTTTTTTCTGGAGTAGCGGTAGCAATTTATTTTCTGGCAACGTCGAAAGAAATGCTTTACCAGCACCTGAAGCATGCATCGGTAATTTACCACCAATAGGAGCCGACATTCTCATTAGTGCATTACATTGCACTTGATCGACAATCACGGCATCAAATTCAATTTGGTCAAGAATAGCCAGATTGACGGTTTCACCAGAATCTTCCATCAACTGACGCAAAATAGGATGCACCATTACTAAAAGATTACGAGTTTGCAGAAAGCTACTGCCAACAATAAAGGCGTGTGTACCAACAACCCACAATCCTAAATCTCCAACTTGACGGACAAAACCATGTTGCTGAAGTGTCGTGAGTAAACGGTGTGTTGTGGAATTAGGCAATCCAGCTTGAAAGGCGAGATCTGTTAGGGCGATACCCCCCGGAGATTCGGAAATATATTCCAATAATGTCAGTCCACGGCTTAATGACTGAACGGGGCCTCCTTGTGCAGTACTTTGAGTGGCAGTTGTTTTCGTCTTACGCGCTTTTTTATTTGTAGGGGAAACTGTCATGCATACACTCCAGAAATGCTATCCATATTAATATCTATTATGAACTATCTCGCATAATAAAACTCCTCCGATCACTGCATTTTTCAAAACAAAGTGTGTGATAAGAAATATTTATTAAAAGCATTTATTACTGAGTGAAAATCTCTCATCTTCGTCTTAGAAATCTTTCTAAAAAGATATGGTAGGATAAAAAAACAACGAAAGAAAAATAAAGAAATAAAAATAAAAACATTCTCGATTAAGAGGAAGTAACGTGGCAAACATAAAACAACAACTGGTAGAAGCATTAGAAAAACGTATCTTAGTACTTGATGGTGCAATGGGTACAATGATCCAGCAATATCAACTGACAGAAGCTGATTATCGAGGTGAGCGTTTTGCTAATTGGGGTTGTGATGTTAAAGGAAATAATGACCTTTTAGTGTTAACACAACCCCAGATTATTGCAGATATACATGATGCTTATTTTCAAGCGGGTGCTGATATTGTTGAAACCAATACCTTTAACTCAACGTCCATTGCGATGGCTGATTATCAGATGGAGTCGCTCTGTTTTGAGTTGAATGAAGAAGCTGCAAAATTAGCAAAAATCTGTGCAGATAAATGGAGTGCTTTAACACCTGATAAACCACGTTATGTTGCTGGTGTTTTAGGACCAACAAATAGAACGGCGTCCATATCTCCTGATGTTAATGATCCTGCATTTCGTAATGTTTCATTTGATAAGCTGGTGGATGCTTATCGAGAAGCGATTCGAGGACTAATTAAAGGCGGTGTCGATTTAATTATGGTCGAAACTATTTTCGACACATTAAATGCGAAAGCCGCTATTTTTGCGATTAAATGTGAATTTGAAGCGCTAAATATTGAATTACCTGTGATGATCTCAGGCACCATTACAGATGCTTCAGGAAGAACTTTAACGGGGCAAACAACAGAAGCGTTCTACCACTCATTACGTCATGCTGATGCACTCTCATTTGGTTTAAACTGTGCGTTAGGCCCTAAAGAATTACGCCAATATATTCAAACACTTTCGCAAATTTCTGAAGCCTATGTCAGCGCTCACCCTAATGCGGGTTTACCTAACGCATTTGGAGGTTATGACTTAGATGCTCAAGAAATGGCTGAGCAAATTAAAGAGTGGGCGCAAGCTGGTTTTCTCAATATTGTGGGGGGATGTTGTGGAACAACACCTGCACATATTCTTGCAATTTCACAAGCAGTAGAAGGTATCGCACCAAGAGTATTACCGACTCTTAAGAAAGCGTGTCGTCTTTCAGGTTTAGAGCCTTTAGCGATTGATGAGAACTCATTGTTTGTAAATGTGGGGGAACGAACTAACGTAACAGGCTCGGCGAAATTTAAGCGCTTGATAAAAGAAGGCAATTACCAAGAAGCATTGGATGTTGCACGTCAGCAAGTTGAGAATGGTGCTCAAATCATCGATATCAACATGGATGAAGGCATGCTAGATGCGGTTGAAGCCATGACACGTTTTCTCAATCTTATTGCTGGTGAGCCTGATATTGCCAAGGTTCCGGTGATGATCGACTCTTCAAAATGGGAAGTAATCGAAGAGGGATTAAAGTGTATCCAAGGAAAAGGAATTGTTAACTCAATTTCAATGAAAGAGGGAGAAACACCTTTTCTTGAACATGCTAAATTAGTGCGTAAATATGGTGCCGCTGTCGTTGTTATGGCGTTTGATGAAGTGGGGCAAGCGGATACTCGAGAGCGTAAAATCGAAATCTGTCGTCGAGCTTATCAGTTATTAACAGAGCAAGCCGGTTTTCCTCCTGAAGATATTATTTTTGATCCTAATATTTTTGCAGTCGCGACAGGCATTGCTGAACATAATAATTATGCTGTTGATTTTATTGAGGTCTGTGCAGATATTAAATCTCAATTACCTTATGCTTTAATATCTGGCGGGGTGTCTAACGTTTCATTCTCATTCCGGGGTAACGATCCTGTTCGTGAAGCTATTCACTCTGTTTTTCTTTATTACGCCGTAAAAAATGGCATGGATATGGGGATTGTGAATGCAGGGCAACTTGCTATTTACGACTCATTGCCAGATGAACTGCGTAATGCGGTTGAAGACGTTATTTTAAATCGCCATGAAGAAAGCACAGATAATCTATTAGCATTGGCAGAGCGTTATCGTGGAACGAAAAATGATGAACAAAACCATCAACTTGCTGAATGGCGTCAATGGGATGTAGAAAAACGCTTAGAGTACGCCTTAGTTAAAGGGATCACTGAATTTATTGTTGAAGATACGGAAGCTTGTCGTCAACAAGCATCAAGCCCAATTGAAGTTATTGAAGGACCATTGATGAATGGTATGAATACAGTGGGTGATTTGTTTGGCGAAGGGAAAATGTTTTTACCTCAAGTAGTGAAATCAGCAAGGGTGATGAAACAAGCCGTTGCTTATCTTGAACCCTATATTCAAGCAACAAAACAAGCAGGTACTTCCGCAGGTAAAATTTTACTCGCTACTGTAAAAGGGGATGTTCACGATATTGGTAAAAATATTGTCGGAGTTGTTTTGCAGTGTAATAACTATGAGATTATCGATCTGGGGGTAATGGTACCTTGCGATAAGATCCTGCAAACGGCGATTGATGAAAAAGTTGATATTATTGGTCTTTCAGGTCTGATTACTCCGTCACTTGATGAAATGGTGAATGTGGCTAAAGAGATGGAAAGGCGAGGTTTTTCGTTACCATTAATGATTGGTGGTGCAACAACGTCTAAAGCCCATACAGCTGTAAAAATAGAACCAAATTATAGTCATCCCACTGTTTACGTGCAGAATGCATCACGTACGGTCGGTGTTGTTGCAGCTCTATTATCTGAAACACAAAAAGCGGATTTTGTTGCAAAAACACGGCGCGAATATGAAGTCGTACGCCAGCAATACGCTAGAAAAAAACCACGTACACCACCGGTCGCTTTAGACATTGCGCGATCCAATGCACTTAAAATTGATTGGCAAAATTACACGCCACCCAAACCGAACCAACTTGGTGTGCAAGAAATTACTGCAAGCATTGATGTGCTACGTGAATATATCGACTGGACGCCTTTCTTTATGACGTGGTCTTTAGCAGGTAAATATCCTCGTATTTTAGAAGATGACGTGGTCGGTGAAGAAGCGAAACGGGTATTCGCTGATGCGAACGCGATGCTGGATAAGCTAAGTCATGAAAACTTACTCACGCCTAAAGGTATTATGGGGATCTTTCCTGCTAATCGTTTGGGTGATGATATTGTTATTTATCAAGATGAAAGCCGACAACATGAGTTATTGCACAGTTGCCATTTGCGCCAGCAAACAGAGAAAAAAGAGTTTCCTAACTACTGTTTAGCCGATTTTATTGCGCCAGTGGAAAGTGGTGTTCCTGATTATTTCGGTGCTTTTGCTGTAACTGGAGGGCTAGAAGAAGACACGCTCGCCAATGCGTATGATAATGCCCATGATGATTACAATAAAATTATGGTGAAAGCGTTATCGGATCGTCTTGCTGAAGCTTTTGCAGAATATCTTCACCAACAAGTGAGAACAAAAATTTGGGGCTATAGCCCTGATGAAAATCTCTCTAATGACGAACTTATTCGAGAGAAATATCAAGGAACGCGACCTGCGCCGGGATATCCTGCTTGTCCTGAGCACACAGAAAAAGCGAAAATTTGGCAATTACTTGATGTTGAAAATCGCATTGGGATGAAACTAACAGATGCTTATGCCATGTGGCCTGGTGCTTCAGTATCGGGTTGGTATTTTAGTCATCCTGAAAGTAAATATTTCGCGGTTGCTCAAATTCAAAAAGATCAGGTTGAAGATTACGCAAAACGTCGAGGAATGAGTATAAGAGAAGTTGAGCGTTGGTTAGCGCCTAATTTAGGATATGAATCTTAGTTTGTTTTTATTTTTAGATCTCAATAATGTAATAAATAGTGAGGGGATAGTAATATCCCCTTGTTATTTTCACTAGTCGATCCCATTAAAGATGTTTAAGCTGTAAACCTGTATCAGAAAAAAGGACATTACAATGAACTATACTTTGTACCTTCAGAAAACCCCACCTGCTGGCGCTGAAGTGCCATTTCCTTCTTTGGCAAAAGGAAATTATCCATTAAGTGAAGTTTTAATTAATGCTTTTTTAAATCTGATGCAATTAACAGGAAGTTTAGATACAGAGGCAATTTTAGACGAAAAAGTATTTGATAATATTTGGCTAAAAGCAGAAATGACGCCTGCACGAATCGAAGAAGTGGGGGATTATCTTTATCATAAAATTCCTACTACTCCAGAGCCTGTTGAAGAAGAAATTGTGTTATTTAAGCAGGCGATGAAAGAAGAAGAAGCGTTATTAGCCAAAGAGAGTGAGAAAGAAGGCAATATTCCTATTTGTAAATTTGCCACTAATGATGGTTGGATTGTGACACCTAAAGAGTGCGAAATAATTGCAGCTACACTTACCGCTAAATTGCTGGAAGATAACCGAGTTTTCGTTGAAAAAATTGCAAATATGTCACATCTTGCTCATCGTTCTTTAGAAATTGCTTTAATTGATTTTGGTAAGTTTAATCAATTTGCTAAGAAATATGGTGGTTATCGGGTTTATTAATTTATTAGAAGCTAGGCTTCTAGAAAAAGAAGCCTAGATTAAATATTAAAATTTAAGATAAGTAGTATTTATTTTTTCTATGCATTCTTTATGATTTGTTATTAATTCTAATATTTTATTATGATCTTTTAATTTGTCACTATTTTCTAATATAGATATATAATTTAAAGTAATTGTACATAGTTCATCAATGGCTTTATTTAAATTTTCATTATACTTCTTGGCTTTACTTGTTTCTTCTTCAATTTTCATTCCTATTTTTTTTTGTGATGTATTGTATTTAATTAAGCTTGAGAGAATTGTATTTTGGTCATCATATTCATTTATTTTCTTTTCGAGTTCTGGTGTTTCATCTAGTTTGTCTTTAAGGTTTTGAAAATAACTATCTAGAACTTTTATTATTTTTTTTATTTTGGTGTGATTTTCTATGATTTTATCAGATAGTTTCATAAATTCCTTTGTAAGCTGAATTTCTTTATTTGTAGTATTTATGTCTATTCTTTTTAATATATCTGAATAAAGGCTAATAGCTGAATGGTCTTTTTTCTTTTCTCTATGATGTATATCAATCATAGAGGAAAGACTATCCTTATCGACTAATTCTAGATTGTATATGGCATCTATATTTTTAGAAATAGGACGCTTATCTTCTATATATTTTAAAAGAGAGAGCGTGGTATCGAGAGGAATATTCAGCGTAACTGAATTATTGTGCAAAGAATTAATTTCTTTTTTTATATCTGTAAGAATACGAGTATGAGGCTTATTAGTGCTAATTTTATTACTTATAATTTCACTTATACTCATGCTGCTATTACTGACTTTATGCATTTTTTAATACTCCATTAATAGAATTAGGCTTTGATTCTAATTATTATTAAATGAAGTTCTTTAAAGCTTGCACCTTTTCAGCAATAAAGGTTGAATTTTGAGAGAGATAAAATTTTTATCTCTCTTTTCAATGTGAATGTGTTAAAACAAAGTATCATGCAATTTACGCACAATATTATCCGCATCTTTGCCATCAACTAATAAACATAAATTATGAGTACTTGCACCGTGGCTAATCATACGAATATTGTAATTTTCTAATGTGCCGAAAATCTTAATACCTAAACCATTTACCTGTGAAAGAGAGTTACCAATCACGGCAACTAACGCCAGATCTTCTTCTACTTCAACACGGCATAATGCAGAAAGCTCGGTTAATAAGGCATTTGTTAATAAACTGCCTGATGAATTTGTTGTACCTGTTGTATCAAGGGTTAAAGCAATACTGACTTCAGATGTTGTTATCACATCAACCGAAATATGATGGCGCGATAAAATGGTGAAAATTTCAGCCAAGAAACCACGCGCATGAAGCATTTTCAGGCTATGTAACGTGAGCAATGTTTGCTTTCTACGCAGTGCAATCGCACGGAATACAGGTGGATTTTCTGTTTGTGCACAAACTAACGTACCGCCTTCTTCGGGCGCTTTACTTGAGCCAACAAATACCGGAATGCCACTACGAACAGCAGGCAATAATGTAGCGGGGTGTAATATTTTAGCGCCAAAGGTTGCCATCTCTGCCGCTTCATCAAAGGCGATTTGATCAATACGATGCGCCTCTGGCACTATTCTTGGATCAGTGCTGTAAATGCCTGGTACATCCGTCCAGATATCTACACGAGACATTCCTAGTGCTTCACCAATCAATGCAGCCGTATAGTCGCTACCACCACGACCTAGAGTTGTGGTTCTACCTTTTGGCTCTTGACCAATAAAGCCTTGTGTGACAATAACTGTTTCATCTAGACGAGGCTGAAGAAGGCTTTGTGTGAGTTCGGTTAATTGCACCATATCAGGCTCAGCGTGACAAAATAGATCGTTCGTTTTCATCACTTTTCTGACATCAAACCAATCCGCTTGTATGCCATTTTCACGCAGTAACTCAACGAAAAGTAAGGTTGACATTAATTCACCATGACTTACAAGTTCGTCTGTTAATGCATCAGAAGTAGCTAACGTGGCCGCTTCAGAGAGCATCTCAATATTTTCAAGCAAGCGATTTATTTCTTGGGAAATAATTTCTGGCTGAGAGAGTTGATTGATAATCGCGTACTCAATATCGCGGACTTGTGAAAGTAAAGCTTCTCGTTGTGAAGGCTCAGTGCCTGCTGCAAGTTCAATCAGTAGATTAGTGACTCCTGCAGATGCGGAAAGAACGACGACACGAACTGACTTTTGTTTCAGGATAATATCTGCACATTTTTCCATTGCTGAATAGTTAGCAACACTCGTGCCACCAAATTTAGCGATAGTGTATGGTGATGATGAAGATGAAGGCGTAGCAGTATTATCAGTCATTGTCGTATTCCTTTAGGCAAAAATGAGATGTTGGACACAATTAGGAATATCGGTTATTAAGTAGAGAGTCAATGCAGAGTGAAGAATAATCAATTTAATTAATAATCAGCACCACATTATCGGTTTTACCTATGTAAGTAATTAGTACTAGATTTGTTGATTGGTTTTGACCAATATCATCAAATGAGAAAGAATTGACTGTAACTATTAAATGTCAGGCTACAATCTGAGAATATTGGATTGTAATCTTAAGAGAGTATTGTGAATGAAAAATGTAAACCCAACTCAAACCCTAGCTTGGAAGGCATTAGAAAACCATTTTTCGGTTATCAAAGATACCGATATGAAAACGCTTTTTGCTCAGGAACCATCACGCTTTGAGCAATTTTCAAAAGTATTTTCAGACCAAATTCTAGTGGATTTTTCAAAAAACCGTATTACGAAAGAAACATTAGATAAATTGCAGGCTTTAGCGAAGGAATGTGACGTAGAAGGTGCGATAAATAGCATGTTTACGGGTGAAAAAATCAACCGTACTGAAGATCGTGCTGTATTGCATACTGCATTACGTAATCGTAGCAATACTCCTGTCATCGTTGATGGCAAAGATGTTATGCCAGAAGTTAACGCAGTACTGAATAAAATGAAAAAATTCAGTGAACGTATTATTAGTGGTGAATGGAAAGGTTATACAGGCAAAGCAATCACTGATGTTGTAAATATTGGTATCGGTGGGTCCGATCTCGGCCCTTATATGGTAACAGAAGCATTACGCCCATATAAAAACCACCTTACTATGCATTTCGTTTCGAATGTCGATGGTACTCATATTGCCGAAACACTAAAAAAATGTGATCCCGAAACTACATTATTCTTAATTGCGTCAAAAACATTCACGACACAAGAGACCATGACAAATGCGCATTCAGCAAGAGATTGGTTCTTAGCATCAGCGAAAGAGAGTGTTTTTGTCGCTAAACATTTCGTCGCGTTATCTACGAATAGCACTGAAGTTGAAAAATTTGGTATTGATACTGCCAATATGTTTGAGTTCTGGGACTGGGTTGGCGGTCGTTATTCATTATGGTCAGCAATTGGTTTATCTATCGCGTTATCTGTTGGTTATGACAACTTTGAGCAATTATTGGAAGGTGCTCATGCTATGGATAACCACTTTAGAACCACTGATGCTGAAAATAACATCCCAACAATCCTTGCACTGATTGGCATTTGGTATAACAATTTTTTTGGCACAGAAACTGAAGCGATTCTGCCATACGATCAGTACATGCATCGTTTTGCTGCTTACTTCCAACAAGGTAATATGGAATCAAATGGTAAGTATATTGATCGCGATGGAAATAAAGTCAATTACCAAACGGGACCTATTATTTGGGGTGAACCAGGTACAAATGGCCAACATGCGTTTTATCAACTGATCCATCAAGGTACAAAAATTATCCCTTGTGATTTTATTGCATCTGCAATTAGTCATAATCCATTATCAGATCACCATGCAAAATTGATGTCTAATTTCTTTGCTCAAACAGAAGCGCTCGCTTTTGGTAAAACTCGTGAGCAAGTTGATGCTGAATTTGCGGCAGCAGGAAAAGATCCTAAAACCATGGGATATGTTGCACCTTTCAAAGTGTTCGAAGGTAATCGCCCAACTAACTCTATTCTGTTAAAAGAAATTACGCCTTATTCATTAGGTGCATTGATTGCAATGTATGAACATAAGATCTTTGTACAAGGTGTTATTTTCAATATCTTCACGTTTGACCAATGGGGTGTTGAATTAGGTAAACAGCTGGCTAACCGCATTCTTCCTGAATTAAAAGGTAAGGAAAGTGTTAACAGCCATGATAGCTCAACAAATAACCTGATTAATCGTTACAAAGCATGGCGTTAATCGAATAAATTGAATATAAGTAGTCGGTTAGATACAAAGGAGGTTTTTATGGCCTCCTTTATTTTTTGAATGCATCGTGCTCAATCTGATTTTCTTTTAACGCTTTTTTAGATTATTTATGCGAAATGTTATCAGCTTTTAACTTCCCTTAGTCACATCATGATATCCTTATGTATCATGACTCACACAAGCTAGGATCATCAACGCGTGATGATGAAATAATGTTCAAAAAATCAATAATTACCCCTGCTCCTATCCATTGGTTGCCCAGTGAGGAACATGAAAATATTAAAGAAAGTACATTAAGTTGGTTAATGGAATTAGGCTCAATGACGCGACGCTTTGAACAGCATTGTCAAAAAGTTACAGTGATGCCTTATCAAGAAGGATTTGTTGAGATTATTGAGCCTGCTGATGAAAAAGCATGTTTACCTGAAAGTCAGCGTTATTGGTTAAGAGAAGTGGTATTGTGTGGTGATAATGTTCCTTGGTTATTAGGGCGAACATTAGTACCAGAAGAGACACTGACAGGTGAAGATAGAAAACTGGTCAATTTAAGAACCGTTCCTCTTGGACGTTATCTGTTTCAGGAAACAACCTTAAGCCGTGATTTCATTCATATCGGGCAACAAAATGGATATTGGCTACGCCGTTCTCGTTTCCAGCTTTCAGATAAACCTTTATTATTAACCGAGGTGTTTCTACCTGCATCACCAGTGTATGAGAAGTAATTAGGGGGAGCTAAAATTGGAGGGAAGTATGACGCACAATAAATGGCAGGCATATAGCCGTTTAATGCGTATAGATAAACCTATCGGAGCGCTATTATTACTTTGGCCAACTTATTGGGCTTTATGGATTGCGGCTAAAGGTTTTCCTGATTGGCATATTCTGATTGTCTTTACTATTGGCGTGTTCTCTATGCGTGCCGCTGGGTGTGTAATAAACGACTTTGCTGACAGAAAAATTGACGGCAGCGTTGAACGAACTAAAAATCGACCATTACCTAGTGGGGCTGTGACAGAAAAAGAGAGTAAAATTTTATTTATTGTATTGGTTATCTTGTCATTTGGATTAGTACTTACACTCAATACGATGACAATTTGGCTCTCTGTGGCAGGACTTGCACTAGCATGGTTCTACCCCTTTGTTAAACGCTTTAGTAGTCTACCTCAGCTTATTTTAGGTATGGCCTTTGGGTGGTCAATTCCAATGGGTTTTGCTGCTGTTTCTGAAAGCTTACCATTAGTATGTTGGCTATTATTTCTTGTTAATATTGTCTGGTCGGTGATTTACGATACCCAATATGCGATGGTTGACCGCAATGATGATATAAAGATTGGCGTAAAATCTACTGCTATTTTGTTTGGTCGTTATGACAAAATTATTATCGGTATTTTACAACTGATGATGTTGGCGCTACTCGTGGGTATTGGTGTTCTGCTGAACATGAAAGGTATCTATTATTGGTCGATATTACTCATTACCGCGCTCTTTATCTATCAACAAAAACTGATTGCAGAGCGTGAAAGAGCACCTTGTTTTCAAGCTTTTATGAATAATAATTATGTTGGTTTCGTTTTATTTGCGGGTATTTTATTTAGTTATTTTTAAGATAAATAAGCGCTGAAGTATTCTCTATCATTGAGTAGAAACAAAAAGGGATAAGCAATGCGCTTATCCCTTTTCTATTGCGGTCATGGCGTTATTTACTGATTATTCATCAGCTTTAGGCTCATTTTTTTTCATTCATTATCTGTGCTGAATTGTTATCTTCAGTGACACCGACACTCTCAATGGTTAAGCGAATTTCTGGTGACATTAATTTTGCAATCACTTGGTAAAGGGCTGATGCATCTGCTTTTAGGATATCTTCGTTATCGTTGAGATAGCCTTCTTCACGCAGTGTTGAAACTAAGGTAGAGAATACTGCTTTATCAAAAAACTCAGGTGCGTTGATGCCATGTAATACAGAAAGACGTTGTGCCAAGATACGGCTCTCTTTTTCCAATAATGCACGACTAATTTCAGGAGCAAAATTGAGTAAAGACAGCGTAATGCCATAACGTTGTAATGTTTCTCTGACACTAGCCGCTAAAAGCTGTAATGGACGAATACGAGCAGGATTAATGCGTAGTAAGCCATCACTATCACAACAGATTAGACGCTGACGACAAAGTTCTGCGATCAAGGTATTAATGACTTCAGGTAGCTCTTCTTTCTCATAGCGAATAAATAACTCTGCTTTAATTAGAGGGAAGATTAATTCAACCTGTTTCATTAAATCATCACGATGGATTTTTTCATGATGCAAGATGATGCTAGCAATTAACGATGGAGTAATCATTAAATGGATCGTGTTATTACGGTAATAAGTCATTAATACCGCGCTTTCACGAGGAAGTACCACAATATCACCCAAACTATCTTTTTCGACTAAGAATTTATCTGATTGCAGAGCGTGTTCTAATAACGCCTCAGCATTTTTATCAGACACAATCATGTCAGTCGAATAAGGCACATTACGTAATAATTGCAGATAACAATCGACTTGCTCTAACAGCTGTTCTCTAGTGAGTGCTCGCTGACGTGATGCTAACAGTGCCGTTGAGACCAAGTTAATTGCATTAATTGAGGCTGCATTATTGATATGAACCATAATATTGTCAGCTAATGCGCTTACAGCTGGATTTAACCAACTTGGGCGTTGTGGCTCAATGGGATCAATATCATCACGCCACTGTGGAACCGCTTGATTTAAGTACTGTGCAACAGAGATAGGTTCACCAAAGTTAACATAGCCTTGGCCAAGATTACGTAATTTACGTAAACCCCTCACCATCTGCATAAAACCTTCTTTCTCTTTTGTTGCGCCACGTAATTCTTTGGCGTAGGTTGCCACTTCCATAACGTGCTCATACCCAATATAAATAGGAACAACAGAGATAGGGCGTGTTTCACCACGTAACATTGCTTGTACTGTCATTGAAAGTGTTCCTGTTTTAGGATCTAACAATCGACCTGTACGTGAGCGTCCACCTTCAACGAAATATTCAATAGAGTAGCCTCGTGTAAATAGCTCACCTAAATATTCACGGAAAATGGTGGAGTACAGCTTGTTACCTTTAAAGGTTCTTCGGATAAAGAAAGCCCCTAAACGGCGGAAAATTGGACCTGCTGGCCAGAAATTAAGGTTAATACCCGCGGCTATATGTGGAGGAACTAAGCCTTGATGATAAAGCACATAAGAAAGCAGTAGGTAGTCCATGTGGCTACGGTGGCAAGGTACATAAACAATCTCATGTCCATCTTGTGCGAGCTTACGTACACGTTCGGCATTATAGACGTTGATACCTTGATAGAGCTTATTCCATGTCCAACTTAATACGCGGTCACTAATACGCACAGCTTCATATGAGAAATTAGCTGCGATTTCTTCCATGATATCAGTAGCATTTTTGCGCGCTTTATCCAGTGAGATTTTTTTCGCTTTTGATTCATCTTCAATTGCTTTTTCAATGGCTTTCGATGAAAGCAATTTATTGAAGAGGTCTTGACGTGCTGGTAATTTTGGGCCAACAGCGGCTAAACGCTGGCGAGAAAAATGAATACGCGCAACGCGTGCGAGTTTTCGGGCTATACTGGTGTCAGTACCGTGTTCGTTCGCCATTTCACGCATTGATACCGTGGGTGAAAAACGAACAAAGCTATCACGACCTAACCAGAGGATAGCGATAAATTTTTGGATACCATTAAGCACACGTAAATGTGGTACGCCATTATGACCTTCACGGCCAGGAGAGCGACCAAACATCACGGAAACCGGTAACATCTCGATATCAAGGTGTGGATTATTACGATGAGCATCAAGATAAGCGTGGAATGTTTTCACGGAATCTTTACGAGGATCGGGCGAGTAGTAACGGAATACTCTTGGGCCGTCATCAATAAAGACATACGCAGGGAGCTTCGTACCGCCTATCTCAATAGGTTGCAGTGGATCAGGCAATCCTAAAGATAAACATTGCTGTCTTAATGTCAGTAAGTCTGCCTTTGAATGATAAGGCAGCACATAAAGGAAAGATCGCGACGTATCCAACCCTAACTCAGTGATAGGATCAGTCGGAACTCGTTTACTTTTTACCAGTAATTTTAGTGGTAAATTCAATGTGTTATAATATAGTTTACGCCAAGCTGACATAAATAGTTGTAGCCTCTTATTAGCAATACTTCGAAAGCATAACAGAAAGTCTTTCGTAGATCTGTGGTGCTGTGACAATATTAATAGAGAAAAGTGGCAAAATAATCGTTTGTTTTCGATAGAGTTTATTATGGCTAATCAAAATAAAGGTCTTACCCGAATCATCAAAGCTGGTGGCTATTCATACAAGGGCATTCGTGCCGCTTGGATTAATGAAGCTGCTTTTAGACAAGAAGCAATTGTGACCTTGGTTGCAATTATCCTTTCATTTTTCATCGATGTCAGTGGTCTAGAGCGCATTTTACTCATTGGTTCCGTTGTATTGGTTGTGATCTTGGAACTGGTAAATAGTGCAATAGAAGCGGTTGTCGATCGAATTGGATCTGAATACCACGAATTATCAGGACGTGCAAAAGATATGGGTTCTGCTGCCGTTCTCATTGCTATTATATTGGGATTATTTACTTGGGTAACCATTCTTTGGGGACATTTCTTCGCATAAAGTTAAAAAATTCGATTTTTGTCGAAAAATAATCTAAAGATGCGTGTTTTATATTCATTTAAGGTTTCAAATCGTCATATACCTGTATATACTCACAGTCTGACTGTATAAACAAACAGGGGGCGGAATGAAAGCATTAACTGCAAGGCAGCAGCAGGTTTACGATTTGGTTCGTGATCACATTTCGCAAACGGGTATGCCACCAACACGGGCTGAAATAGCTTCCCAACTTGGGTTTCGCTCACCAAATGCGGCAGAAGAGCACTTAAAAGCTCTTGCTCGTAAAGGCGTGATAGAAATTATCTCTGGTGCATCTAGAGGTATCCGTTTGCTGATGGAAGAAGAGCCAGAAGGACTGCCATTAATTGGGCGAGTTGCTGCTGGTGAACCACTTTTAGCACAAGAGCATATTGAAAGCCATTATCAAGTTGACCCAATGCTATTTAAACCAAGTGCAGATTTTTTATTGCGCGTTAATGGTATGTCGATGAAAGATATCGGTATTATGGATGGCGACTTACTTGCTGTGCATAAAACACAAGATGTTCATAACGGGCAAGTGATTGTGGCACGTATTGAAGATGAAGTGACAGTAAAACGCTTTAAGAAAAGTGGTAATAAAATTGAACTTCATGCAGAAAACCCAGAGTTTTCACCTATCATCGTCGATTTACGCGAACAAAGCTTTACTGTGGAAGGTTTAGCAGTAGGGGTTATTCGTAACGGCGAATGGCTGTAATTTGTACCAAAGTAAGTCAATACAACTTATTTTAAAAAGATGCAGATGATGTGTAAAAACACAAAATCATCTGCATTTTTTATTTCTAATTTGTATAAAAAAACACCACCGCACTACAAATGTAATAACAATATGATGTGTTTTAATTGCGGAGGTGCTTATGACAACGATACAAGTTAGAGTAGACGATGAGCTCAAAAAAGAAGCTTATCAAGTATTTGAAAAAATGAACCTGTCTCCTTCAGATGCCATAAGATTATTTCTACGTTATGTTTCTGAAAATGAAAAATTACCTTTCTCAGAAGTTTCTGTCGTTGTTGGGGAGCTGGATGAAGATGGGGATATTTTAGCTGTTGTACGTGAACGTTTGAAAAAACCAAGTAAACGTATAAAAGTTAATATTGATGATCTTTAATATTGAGTTTGATAAGCGTGCCTTGAAAGAATGGCAGAAACTCGATCAAAGCATTAAATAGCAGTTTAAAAAGAAATTAAAAAAATTGCAGGAAAACCCTTATATCCTTATATAGAGTCAGCTCGCTTAAAAGGTGATCTCACGGGTTGCTATAAGATTAAATTACGAGCATCTGGTTTTCGATTGGTTTACCAAGTTATTGATTCTGAAGTTGTGATTTTAGTTATTGCTGTTGGTAAGCGAGAAGAGAGTAAAGCTTATTCATTAGCTAAAGTGAGAATTCAAAAGTAGAACACGTATTAGCCAGCATTTAGCTGGCTTTTTGTATTTTATAAGCTCAGCGTGGCTTATAGTCACCAGTTTTTTTCTGCTTAAGATTATCATCCATACTGTGGTCATGATGACAACCTTCAGGGTGTGTACACTCTTGAGCTTCGTAGCACAGTGAACACAATCCATGAATTTCGATGACGCTATGTCGTAAATGAAATCCACTCTCTTTTGCTAGTAATGAAATCGCATCTTCGATTTTATGACTATTTTTTTCTGTGACAGATAAGCAACGGTCACAAATTAGCATGACTGACGTATGTTCAACATCATCAAAATGATGACAAAGTACATAACTGTTGGTGGATTCTATTTTATGGATAAATCCTTGCTCAAGTAAAAATTCTAACCCGCGATAGACTGTTGGTGGTTTGGCTTGTGGCTCAACTTGGCGTAATAAATCCAATAAATCATATGCGCTGATAGCAGAAGGTTGCTGCATTATCAGACGTAATACTGCCAGACGTTGTGAAGTCAGGCGAACACCTCGTTTCTGGCAGATCTTTTCTGCCTGAGCGAGCAATTTCTCTTCATTCATGGGGATAAGATGCTCTCAGACGTTGTTAATAACACAGATCCTATCATATTTTTCAAGAGTAAACCTTTGTGTAAAGTGGGGTTTTATGAAAATAACTGTGGTATTACGCTCTTTTTTTAAAGAGAACTGTTGTTAGATAAAAGAACATGTTTTCTTTCAATAATATAAAGAAAGTGTCTTTGAAGAGAGATAAGCACATAACAATTTACTGCGTAAAGCGAATTTATTCTATGTAAACAAGTTGGCTTACATGGGGATATAGCTTTTTGATCATTAGCAACAAAAAACCCAGCCTAAGCTGGGTTAATTTTTTAGATGGTTTTAAATAATTTGTTCTGAACCTTAGAATGGAATGTCGTCATCAAAATCCATTGGTGGTTCATTGTTTGGTGCAGGTGCTGCTGCGGGTTGTTGTGCTGGGCGAGATTGCGCACCACCGCTAAATTGTTGTGATGCTTGTGGCTGTTGTGGTTGGCCCCAACCGCCTTGACCACCTTGTGAAGGTGCGCCATCTTGACCACCACGGCCACCTAACATCTGCATTGAGCCACCGATGTTAACGACAACTTCAGTGCTATATCTGTCTTGACCACTTTGGTCTTGCCATTTACGTGTTTGTAATTGACCTTCGATATACACTTGTGAACCTTTACGCAGATATTCGCCTGCAATTTCAGCTAATTTGCCGAAAATTACCACACGGTGCCACTCGGTTTTTTCTTTCATTTCACCGGTTTGTTTATCGCGCCAGCTTTCTGATGTTGCCAGTGTTAGGTTGGCAACTGCACCGCCACTTGGCATATAACGGATTTCTGGATCCTGCCCTAAATTACCGATAAGAATAACTTTGTTTACGCCTCTGCTCGCCATGTGAGGTACTCCTGCGAAAGTAAATTTTTTGAAATCATAAGCGAATAAGTTTATCACGTACGCTAAAATTTGAATATGACGTGTGATGAATTTCTCAATTGTGAACATTGTCGATATTTTTTTGTCTCAAAATGACAGGTTTACATCATCATTCAATTTCACTATATATACTGTATATCCATTCAGTTAACTTTGTGTCATAATTATCCGATTATTTCTTTTTCGGCGACTCTCTCAATCCGGGATATATTCATGGATAAAATCGAAGTACGGGGCGCTCGCACCCATAATCTAAAAAATATCAATTTGGTCATTCCTCGCGATAAACTTATTGTTATTACGGGACTTTCAGGCTCAGGTAAATCCTCTTTAGCCTTTGATACGCTTTATGCAGAAGGACAACGACGTTATGTTGAATCACTTTCTGCTTATGCTCGTCAGTTTCTTTCGTTAATGGAAAAACCTGATGTTGATCACATTGAAGGTTTATCTCCCGCTATTTCGATTGAACAAAAATCTACATCACATAACCCACGTTCAACGGTGGGAACAATTACCGAAATACACGATTACCTACGTCTCTTATTTGCGCGCGTTGGTGAACCTCGTTGCCCTGATCATGATATTCCATTAGCCGCACAAACGGTCAGTCAAATGGTTGATAATGTGCTTGAACAGCCTGAAGGTAAGCGTTTAATGCTGTTAGCACCAGTGGTGAAAGAGCGTAAAGGTGAGCACATTAAGCTACTGAATAATCTTGCAGCTCAAGGTTATATTCGCGCGCGTATTGACGGTGAAGTGTGCGATCTTTCTGATCCACCAACATTAGAATTACAGAAAAAACATACCATTGAAGTGGTAATTGACCGTTTTAAAGTACGTGACGATCTCGCTCAACGTCTAGCGGAATCTTTTGAAACCGCGTTAGAACTTTCAGGTGGTACTGCCGTTATCTCTGACATGGATGATAACAATGCAGAAGACATTATTTTTTCTGCGAATTTCGCGTGTCCTGTTTGTGGCTACAGCATGAGCGAGTTAGAACCTCGTTTATTCTCTTTTAACAACCCTGCAGGAGCTTGTCCAACCTGTGATGGTTTAGGTGTGCAGCAATTTTTCGATCCCGATTTAGTGATCCAAAATCGAGAGATCTCTCTTGCTGGTGGTGCGATTAAAGGATGGGATCGTCGTAATTTCTACTATTTCCAGATGCTACGTTCACTGAGTGAACATTATCATTTTGATGTTGAAGCACCGTTTGATTCCTTGCCAGATAATATCCAAAAAATAGTTTTGACTGGCTCAGGTAAAGAAAATATTGAATTTAAATACACTAACGACCGAGGCGATGTTGTTGTTCGTCATCATCCTTTTGAAGGTGTACTAAATAATATGGAACGCCGTTACCGCGAGACAGAATCAAGCGCGGTGCGTGAAGAACTTTCTAAGTACATTAGTAACCGTCCTTGTGCATCATGTGGTGGTACGCGTTTACGTCGTGAAGCTCGCCATGTGTATGTTGAAAATACAACATTGCCTGAAATTGCAGATTACAGCATTGGTCATGCCATGACCTTTTTCCAAAACTTAAAGCTCAGTGGGCAGAGAGCGAAGATTGCAGAAAAAGTGTTAAAAGAAATTGGCGATCGACTGAAGTTTTTGGTCAATGTTGGCTTAAATTACCTCACACTTTCTCGTTCAGCTGAAACATTATCTGGTGGTGAAGCACAGCGTATTCGCTTGGCGAGCCAAATTGGTGCTGGGTTAGTGGGCGTTATGTATGTATTAGATGAGCCTTCTATTGGATTACATCAACGAGATAACGATCGCCTACTTGAAACATTGATCCACTTACGTAATTTAGGTAATACCGTGATCGTTGTTGAGCATGATGAAGATGCTATCCGTGCAGCAGATCATGTTATCGATATTGGCCCTGGTGCAGGTGTTCATGGTGGTGAGATTGTTGCTCAGGGGACACTTGAAGATATCATTAATAATCCGAACTCATTAACAGGTAAGTTTTTAAGTGGTGAGCGCCGTATCGCTATTCCAGAGCAGCGTGTTCCGGTTGATCGAGAAAAAATGCTGACCATTCTTGGTGCAAAAGGTAATAACTTAAAAAATGTAAATCTGAAATTACCAGTAGGTTTATTTACCTGTATTACGGGGGTATCAGGTTCAGGCAAATCAACGCTTATCAATGATACGTTATTCCCTATTGCGCAACGCCAATTAAATGGTGCCACAACTATTGTGCCTGCACCTTATTTAGATGTTGAAGGTTTAGAGTATTTCGATAAAGTTATTGATATTAACCAAAGTCCAATTGGCCGAACTCCTCGTTCAAATCCCGCAACCTATACTGGTGTTTTTACACCTATTCGTGAGTTATTTGCGGGGGTTCCTGAATCTCGTACTCGTGGTTATACGCCAGGTCGTTTCAGTTTCAACGTAAAAGGTGGGCGCTGCGAAGCTTGCCAAGGTGATGGTGTATTAAAAGTTGAAATGCACTTTTTACCGGATGTTTATGTTCCTTGTGATCAATGTAAAGGTCAGCGCTATAACCGTGAAACTCTTGAAATTAAATACAAAGGGAAAAATATTCACGAAGCCTTGGATATGACTATCGAAGAGGCAAGAGAGTTTTTTGATGCTGTTCCTGCGCTGGCTCGTAAGTTACAAACATTGATTGATGTTGGGTTGTCTTATATTCGTTTGGGGCAATCAGCGACCACATTATCAGGTGGTGAGGCACAACGGGTTAAGTTAGCGAAAGAGTTGTCAAAACGTGGCACAGGGCAGACACTCTATATTTTAGATGAACCCACAACAGGACTTCACTTTGCTGATATTGAGTTACTGCTTGAAGTTCTTCATCAGTTACGTGATCAAGGTAATACGATTGTGGTGATTGAACACAATCTTGATGTGATCAAGACTGCAGACTGGATTGTCGATCTTGGCCCTGAAGGCGGAAGTGGTGGTGGTCAAATTTTAGTGTCAGGCACACCAGAGCAAGTTGCGGAATTTGAAGGCTCACATACCGCAAGATTCTTAAAGCCAATCCTAGAGCGTGGTTATTAGTACTAGGCTGTTTATTCCCTTATAATCTAAGCGCTACAGATAATAAACTCTTTATTGTTTGTAGCGCTTTTCTTCTAGAAAAGTAAATCTATCATAAATGATAGAATTTAATTCTATTGAAAAAAGTATTCTCTTTTCACCATTCACTTCCTTATATATTTTTATATTATTAATTCTCATTTTTATAAAAAAATAGATTAAATAGTTATTCATGCTGTTTTGTAACGTAATTTTAACCAAATACGATACAACAAAGCTAAATAGAAAAGATTATCATAGTATATCGTGATAGACAGCACAGTTTATTTGGTGATTTGTTTCAATTGTTATACTTGACTATTATTGTATAACAATAAGTGTTTTGGTTTATTAATCAAATGGTTGTGTGTTTCTTGGGGTTACAATAGAGGGAAGGTTATTATTTACTATGCTCTTTGAACAGATAATCCTACTTTTCTCCTTAAGAGAGAATTATTTTCCAAATCATTTCAGGCTATCACGATTTATAACAACTTTTTTCTCCGTAATATTCCCTATCATTTACCCATAATAAATAACGCCTGCAAAGAATAAGGTTATTTTGATATCGCAACGTTAGATAGAGCTTTTTTACCCCCAAAATTCGTTTTGCTATTAACAATTACAATATAAAAAGTGAGTACTAATATGGAAACGGCTTCCTCAAAAACAGAGACCACAAGCTATCCCGCAACTAGTGCTGGCGCTCGCCGCGCAGGTATGACTGAACAAGAATGGCGTGCGGCTATTAAATTCGACGGCAATGATGTGGGCTGGGTTATCATGAGTATCGGTATGGCAATCGGTGCAGGTATTGTATTTTTACCTGTGCAGGTAGGCCTGATGGGATTATGGGTTTTCCTATTATCTTCGATCATTGGTTATCCAGCTATGTACCTTTTCCAACGCTTATTTATTAATACGTTGGCTGAATCTCCAGAGTGTAAAGACTATCCAAGCGTTATTACCGGCTATCTCGGTAAAAACTGGGGTATTTTATTAGGTGCACTCTACTTTGTGATGTTAGTTATTTGGATGTTTGTTTATTCAACAGCAATCACTAATGACAGTGCTTCTTACTTACAAACATTTGGTGTTACTGAAGGTTTGCTATCAGAAAATCCATTTTATGGTTTGATCCTGATTTGTGCCTTAGTCGCTATCTCTTCTCGTGGTGAACAATTACTGTTTAAAGTATCAAGCTTTATGGTACTGACTAAACTGTTTGTTGTTGCAGCATTAGGGATCTCCATGATTGGTATGTGGCATCTTTATAATGTGGGCGCATTACCACCAGCAGGACGTTTAATTAAAGAAGCTATTATCACTTTACCTTTTACACTGACTTCAATTCTGTTTATCCAAACATTAAGCCCAATGGTTATCTCTTACCGTGGTCGTAATAAAAACCGTGAAGTTGCTCGTCATAAAGCGTTACGTGCAATGAACATCGCTTTCGGTGTGTTGTTCTGTACTGTTTTCTTCTATGCAATCTCATTCACATTAGCAATGGGCCATGATGAAGCCGTTAAAGCCTACGAACAAAATATCTCAGCATTAGCGATTGCGGCGAAATTCTTCCCTGGCGGTTGGGTAACAGTTGTTAGCGTTATGCTCAATATTTTTGCCGTAATGACTGCATTCTTTGGTGTTTATTTAGGTTTCCGTGAAGCGACACAAGGGATTGTGATGAATATTCTGCAACGTTATATCCCTACTGAAAAGATTAACCAAAAATGGGTACAAAACGGCATCATGATTTTCGCCGTACTACTAGCATGGGCAGCCATCATCCTTAATGCGCCAGTATTGAGCTTCACTTCAATTTGTAGCCCAATCTTCGGTATGGTGGGTTGTCTTATCCCTGCATACTTAGTGTACAAAGTACCTATGTTACACAAATACAAAGGTGCGTCACTATACCTGATTATCTTTACCGGTTTACTGCTCGTTATCTCTCCGTTCTTGGCATTCTCATAGTCGCCAACTTCGGTTCTAGTTAGACGTTGTTGTAAAAAACTAAATTAATCCAAGGTGTTAGATTATGAGCAAGAACAAGAATTCTCATTTATGGTCACAGTTCGTTCGCCAGTTACGTGAAGGTGTTAAACCTGCAGTGGGTTGTACAGAGCCAATTTCATTAGCACTGGCAGCGGCAAAAGCAACCGCACTTTTAGGCGAGCCAGCTGTTCGTGTTGAGGCTTGGGTTTCACCAAACTTAATGAAAAATGGAATGGGCGTAACCGTACCTGGAACGGGAATGGCTGGGCTTCCTATTGCAGCCGCACTGGGTGCTACGGGTGGCGATCCTGATGCAGGACTGGAAGTCTTGCTAAAGGCTTCCACGGAAGCAGTTGCTCAAGCTAAAACACTGGTTGCTGAAGGTAAAGTCACTGTTGGTGTGAAAGCACCATGTGAAGATGTTCTTTATTCTGAAGCAAAAGTGTATGGTCAATCTGGTTATGCCATTGTCAGTATTGCAAGAGAGCATACACATGTTGTTCGTTGTGAATGTAATGGTGACGTTGTTTTTGAGGAAGATAAAACAGCGTTTGCCAATAATTGTGAATGTACTGATGAAAAACCTTTTACTGATGTTTGTGCCGAAGATATCTATAACTTCGCACTTAATGTGCCTGTGAATGAAATTGAGTTTATGCTCAATGCTGCCCATTTAAACGGTGCATTATCAGAAGAAGGGCTAAAAAACACCTATGGATTAGCAATTGGCCGTACATTAATTCTGCAACAAGAAAAAGGTTTGTTAGGTAAAGATTTACTTAATGAAATCATGATCAGAGCATCAGCTGCTTCTGATGCTCGCATGGGGGGTGCGGTATTACCTGCAATGAGTAACTCAGGCTCAGGTAATCAAGGGATCGCGGCAACATTACCAGTTATGGTTGTTGCTGAATTTATCCATGCTGATGATGAAACTTTATTGCGTGCGTTAGTTTTATCACACTTAATGGCGATTTATGTCCATAGCCATTTTCCACCGCTTTCTGCTCTTTGTGCTGCAACCACAGCTTCAATGGGGGCAGCGGCAGGAATGGCATGGTTACTGACTAAAGATTTCACCACAGTGAGTATGTCTATCAACAGTATGATTGGTGATATCAGTGGCATTATCTGTGATGGCGCATCAAATAGCTGTGCAATGAAAGTATCGAGTAGTGCAGCGAGTGCTTATAAAGCCGTATTAATGGCGATGCAAAATCAAAGTGTTGCGGGTACTGATGGTATTGTCAGCGATGATGTTGATAGCTCAATTGCAAACCTTTGTGCATTAGCCAGTCGCGCAATGCAATATACGGATATTCAAATTATTGAGATTATGGAAGAAAAAGCACGCCGTAATGCTGGGGAAAAGAAACAGGCTGTCAATATATAAAAGGTCAAAACCTAAAATGACAGTGAAAGTTATGATGTAGTAAAAAGAAATACCTGCTTATGAGAATAGGCAGGTATTTTTTATCACAAAAGAGTGTGAGTAATTTAAATACTTACAGCTGCAAAAGCTTGGGCGATGCGCTGAACATTACCTGTATTGACACCAGCCATACAAACACGACCTGTACCAACAAGATAAATACCAAACTCTTCTCTTAATCTATCAACTTGTGCTTGTGTAAAACCGGTATAACTAAACATGCCACGTTGTGTTAATAAGTGATCAAAGTTCTTTTCGGGTAATGCTACTCTCAAGGCATTCACTAAAGTGACTCTCATCTCTTTAATACGATCACGCATATGTGCCACTTCTTTTTGCCATTGTGCTGTTAGCACTTGGTCTGAGAGCACTTTATTAACAATTTGTGCGCCGTAATTTGCTGGGCTTGAATAGATGCGACGTACACCTGCTTTTAGTTGGCCTAACACATGTTCGCATTCAGTGGCATTATTACAAACAATGGATAAACCGCCCGCACGTTCACCGTAGATCCCAAAGATTTTTGAAAACGAATTACTGATAAGTATCGGTAATCCTGCTTTCGCCATAGTACGAATAGCATAAGCATCATCATCTAAGTTTTCAGCAAATCCTTGATAAGCAATATCTAAAAATGGAATTGCTTGGCGAGATTTTAATACTTCGGTAACTTGATCCCATTGATCTTTAGTCAGATCGGAGCCTGTTGGGTTATGGCAACAAGGATGCATCAATACAATGCTTTTTTCAGGCAGTTTTTTAAAGCAATCTAATAGTGCTTCAAATTTTACGCCTTTGGTTTCAGGATCAAAGTAAGGGTAGTCATTCACTTTGAAACCTGAACCAGCAAAAATAGAACGATGATTATCCCAAGTTGGATCACTTATCCACACTTCTGATCCTGGGAAATAGCGATGCAGAAAATCAGCACCCACTTTTAATGCACCTGATCCACCTAATGTTTGGATTGTGGCAATTTTTTTTTCTGCAATTAGAGGATTATCTGCACCGAAAAGGAGATCTTGAATTTCGCTACGATAAGGCGCTAGCCCTTCCATTGGTAAATAAAGTGTTGCTGTGGGTGTCATGGCATTGAGTTGCTGGCGTGCAACTGACACTGTTCCTAAAATAGGGGTTTTGCCTTCTTCATCATAATAAAGACCGATGCTTAAATTAATTTTATCCTGACGCGGGTCTTTGTTATAAACATCCATCAATGAGAGAATGGGATCTCCCGGAAACGCTTCAACCTGTTGAAACACGGCTTCTTCTCCAATCACTTTTAGTGTGTCATAGGGATACAATATCGTGTGTATTATTGTTCGTCTAGGTATTCCATGATGACGCGCGAGGTTAATTTTGTAATCAACTCATAGGCGCTAATACCACTATATTTGGCAATTTCTTCTACGGGCAGCACATCTCCCCATAAAATAGCTTCATCACCAACACTATCAATCAATTCAGTCCCCAAATCGACGCTGATCATATCCATCGAAACACGACCCACAATAGGCACTTTTCGACCATTAATCCACACAGGAGTACCTGACGGCGCACTGCGAGGATAGCCATCACCATAACCAATGGCGATAACGCCAAGATAAGTGTCTTTTTCACTTACCCATGTGCCACCATAACCAACTGGTTCACCCGCTTTATGTTTACGAACGGCGATCAGACTTGTTTTCAGTGTCATTGCCGGGGTTAAACCAAAGTCTTTGCCCGTTCTTTCATCACCAGTCGGAGAGATGCCATAAGTGATAATGCCAGGGCGAACCCATTGATAATGAACTTGAGGCCAAAATAAAATACCAGCAGAAGCTGCGATAGACTTATCACCGGCTTTATCTTGAATGAAATCTTGAAATAGTGAGATTTGTTTTTGTGTTGCTTCAGGAACATCAGGTTCATCAGCGCGACTAAAATGGCTCACAATATTGACAGGTTGTTGTACATTCTTGCAGGCAGAAAGTCGTAAATAAAAAGCTTGTGCATCTTCAGGGCGTATACCTAAACGGTGCATACCAGTATCGATTTTCATCCATACTTTTACGGGTTCATCTAAATTGGCTTGTTCTAAAGCTTCCAATTGCTCTTGGCTGTGAACAACGGTTTCAATATGGTTGACGACCAAAATAGGTAAATCAGCAATATCAAAAAAACCTTCTAATAAGAGGATGGGTTTTACAACTCCCCCACTTCGTAAGGTTAATGCCTCACCAATACGTGCAACACCAAAACAATCAGCATTATCCATTAAGGTATACGCTGTTTCTAATAACCCATGACCATAAGCGTTTGCTTTCACGACAGCTATCAGGTGGCTATGTGGGGCATAGTCTCTCACATGCTGAAAATTGTGACGCAGAGCGCGGCGATCTATCACTGCGGTTGCCGCTTTCATATTATTTCAATACTTCCTCTAATTAAATCAAGGTTAGTGATTATTCATCGTCGTAAGCAGGGCCAGCATAGCTATCAAAGCGCGACCATTGACCGTTAAAGGTAAGTCTGACTGTACCAATTGGACCATTACGTTGTTTACCGATGATAATTTCTGCAACACCTTTTAAATCACTACTTTCGTGATAAACCTCGTCACGATAAATAAACATGATAAGGTCAGCATCCTGCTCGATAGAGCCCGATTCACGTAAGTCGGAGTTAACAGGGCGCTTATCAGCACGTTGTTCCAAACTACGGTTTAACTGTGATAGTGCAACCACGGGAACTTGCAGTTCTTTAGCTAATGCTTTTAATGAACGCGAAATTTCAGCAATTTCTAATGTTCTGTTTTCAGATAATGAAGGTACTCTCATTAGCTGTAGGTAGTCAATCATGATAAGGCTTAAACCGCCATGTTCACGATAAATTCGACGAGCGCGAGAGCGCACTTCCGTTGGTGTTAAACCCGATGAGTCATCAATATACATATTACGTTTTTCAAGCAAGATACCCATGGTGCTTGAAATACGCGCCCAATCCTCATCATCAAGCTGGCCTGTACGAATTTTTGTCTGATCGACACGAGATAATGATGCCAACATACGCATCATAATTTGGTTACCAGGCATCTCTAAACTAAAGATAAGTACGGGTTTTTCTTCTGTCATTGCCGCATTTTCACATAAGTTCATGGCAAATGTGGTTTTACCCATCGAAGGACGTGCCGCGACAATAATTAAATCTGATTTTTGTAATCCTGCGGTTTTTTTATCAAGATCTTGATAACCACTTGAAACCCCGGTGACACCATCGTGAGGTTTCTGATAGAGCTGTTCTATTTTTTCAACAGTTTCTTCTAAAATTGCCTCTATTGCTTTCGGGCCTTCATCTTTGTTGGCACGAGTTTCAGCAATTTGGAACACTCTTGATTCAGCAAAATCGAGAAGATCTTCACTGGTGCGTCCTTGAGGATCAAAACCGGCATCCGCGATCTCGTTGGCAACTTTTATCATATCGCGAACAACCGCACGTTCTCGGACAATATCGGCATAAGCGTTGATGTTCGCCGCACTTGGCGTATTTTTAGAAAGTTCTGCTAAATAAGCAAAACCGCCAACACTGTCTAACTCGGCATTTTGCTCTAATGCTTCTGATAGTGTAATTAGGTCAATAGGTTTACCTAATTCCAGCAAGCGTTGCATTTGCGAGAAAATAGTACGATGAGGTCGGCTATAAAAATCTTCTGAGGTAACACGCTCAGAAACATTATCCCAACGTTCATTATCTATCATCAGACCGCCTAACACGGACTGTTCTGCTTCCAGCGAATGGGGAGGTAGCTTTAATCCCTCCATTTGTCGGTCTTTGATATCAGACATCAGTTTGTCAGTGGTCTTATTTCTGGCCATAAATCCTGCATAAAATCGAAAAAGTGTCAGTCAGTGTATGAGAGCGAGTTGATCTTCCCTGTTTATTTTTACAGCAAAAAAAGATCAATTCGTTCTAGTATACGCTAACCCAATTATCTGTGCCTTGTAGAAATAGCTATCCTTTGTCATTATCTCTAAAGGTCTTTTGCGCTCGTTTATTTAACCTCTCATCCTACAAAGGAGATAGTAATGGCTAAACGTATTCAATTTGCAACTCATGGCGATGCAGATGTTCTTGAGTTAGCAACATTTACACCTGCTCCTCTTGGTGATCACGAAGTTCAGGTTGCCAATAAGGCAATTGGTATTAACTATATTGATACTTATGTGCGTAGTGGGTTATATCCTGTAAGCCAATTTCCAAGCGGATTAGGCACTGAAGCTGCGGGCATTATTATCAAAACAGGCGCTAAAGTGACTTCACTAAAAGAAGGGGACCGAGTTGTGTACGCTCAATCTCCTCTAGGGGCTTATAGCGATACGCATAATGTACCAGAAAATAAAGTGGCGCGTCTGCCTGATAATATCTCATTTGAACAAGCCGCAGCTTCTTTTCTAAAAGGATTAACGGTTTATTATCTTTTCAATGAGACCTATAAATTACAAGCGGGTGAAACCTTTTTATTCCACGCAGCAGCTGGTGGCGTTGGTTTAATTGCAAGTCAATGG
Source organism: Proteus sp. G2669 (assembly GCF_009915245.1). Taxonomy (NCBI): domain Bacteria; kingdom Pseudomonadati; phylum Pseudomonadota; class Gammaproteobacteria; order Enterobacterales; family Morganellaceae; genus Proteus; species Proteus sp. G2669. The sequence continues at coordinate 41,651 of NZ_JAABLX010000026.1, forward strand.
GCTAAAGCCATTGGTGCAAAAATGATAGGTACAGCAGGCAGTGATGCAAAGGTTGCTAGAGCAAAAGCCGCTGGTGCATGGGAAGTGATTAACTACCAAACAGAATCAATAGTTGAACGTGTATTAGCGTTGACTAATAATCGAAAAGTGCCAGTTGTTTATGATTCTGTTGGTAAAGCGACTTGGTTAGACTCGTTAGACTGTTTGCAACATCGAGGTTTAATGGTGAGTTTTGGTAACGCATCAGGTGCAGTAACGGGTGTTGATTTAGGTATTCTGAATAAAAAAGGTTCTTTATATGTGACGCGCCCATCCATTTCGGGTTATATCACAACACGCGAAGAGCTAGATGCTGCAAGTGACGCGCTATTTGCATTAATTGGTAGCGGTAAAATTGATGTCAGTGTGCCAGATAATCAGAAATTTGCATTAGCGGATGCAAAAGAAGCACATTGTTATCTTGAAAGCCGACAATCTCAAGGTTCAAGCCTACTTATTCCTTAATTATTGTTTGTAAGATTTAAAACCTGTTTAAAATAATTTAGACAGGTTTTAAATATTTATTTTTTAATTATTTTTCAGTCACAAATTTAAGGGCATTTTCTAATACAGATAAATCAGCACCTTGCTTATGAGCATTTTCACTTAAATGACGACGCCATTGTCTAGCGCCTGGAATTCCTTGGAAAATCCCCAACATATGACGAGTCACATGTCCTAAATAAGTACCTTGTGAGAGTTCTTTTTCAATATAAGGATACATTGCTTTTACGGCAGCAACTGCATCAGCAATAGGCAATTGATTATCAAAAAGTTCATGATCAACATGCGCTAAGATTGACGGGTTTTGATAAGCCTCACGGCCAACCATAACACCATCCATATATTTTAAGTGTTCCTTAGCTTCTTCTAACGATTTAATTCCGCCATTAATCGCCATGGTGAGATGCGAGAAATCACGTTTTAATTGATAAACACGGGGATAATCTAAAGGAGGAACTTCACGGTTTTCCTTTGGACTTAAACCTGATAGCCATGCTTTACGAGCATGAATTATAAAAGTATCGCAATTATTATCGCGACTAACAGTATCAATAAAGTCACATAAAAATTCGTAGCTATCTTGGTCATCGATCCCAATGCGCGTTTTTACTGTGACAGGGATATCAACCACATCACGCATCGCTTTCACACAATCTGCGACGAGTTGTGCATCTCCCATTAAACAAGCACCGAATCGCCCATTTTGTACGCGATCTGAAGGACAACCTACATTTAAATTAATTTCATCATAGCCACGCTCTTGTGCCAATTTTGCACATTGCGCTAAAGCTTGAGGATCGCTTCCGCCCAATTGTAATGAAACGGGATGTTCTTCTTCACTGTATTTTAGATAGTCGCCTTTACCATGAATAATGGCACCTGTTGTGACCATTTCAGTATAAAGCAACGTATTTTTACTTAATTGACGAAAGAAATAACGACAATGACGATCAGTCCAGTCGAGCATTGGCGCAACAGAGAAACGGTTTAGTGGGTAATTGCCTTGAATTCCCTGTGTTTGCTTGTTTTCTAGTGTTTTATCAGTTGGTGTGTTTTCGTGCATTATAACCCATTTTAGTGTAATTTCTTGTTATCAGGACACCAGTGAGAACACCAAATTTTGGTGTCTTGCTGAGAGTGAGAGAGGATTTCTATTTAGTTAATCTTCTTTGAGTTAGCTTAATTATATAAAGAAAGAAATAATTGTCTCTATCTTATTTAACTGTTGTTGGTTGCCTTACTGAATAAAATCATCAACCCTTTTAGGTAACGCTTTCATTTAGTGAGAGTTATATTTTTCACCAGACTCGTGAGAACCCAAAATATCATCATGATCAAGCATGGATCGTAGAGAAGCAATGCGATAAATTTCTTTATTCTTATGATTTCGAAAATGAATAGCAAAAAAATAAAATAGGAAAATATAATGCCAACAGAAAAAAAAGCATTACCTTATTTCAAATATCATCCTGAACCGATAAAAACAGGTGCTTTTATTACAGATGATACCGTTATATGTGATTGTTGTGGAAAGGAAACGGATATCTATTATGGTAGCCCTTTCTACTCAGAAGGAGATATTGATGCACTATGCCCGTGGTGTATTGCTGATGGTTCTGCAAGTGAAAAGTTTGATGGTGAATTTCAAGATATTGCAAGCATTGAAGGCGGAGAAATTCTCTATGACGAAGAAGGGGAGTATTGTGGTTCTACTTTACCTCCTATAGATAAAAACAAACTCGATGAATTAACAAAACGAACGCCTGGTTATCATGGCTGGCAACAAGAATATTGGTTAGTACATTGCGATGAACCTTGTGCCTTTATTGATTATGTAGAATGGGACGATATCAAAGATAAATTAGAACAATTTGCTTCTTTAGAACAAGATATTCAAGACATTGGTTTTGAACTTTCTGATTTATCAGAGCGTTTATGGGATGATGGTGGATGCCAAGGTTATTTATTTAAATGTTGTTGTTGTGAAAAGTTACGTCTACATATTGATTTTAGTTAATAAACATCATTCAAATAATATTAAGTCTATTTAAGTCTATTTAAGTCTATTTTTATTAGAGGATAGGCTTGATATTTTTTTATAAAACACTCTATTTATATTATCTCTATTAAAAATGGAAATAGTCACTGCTCAATATTTTACGCTATAAAGCAAAAATAAAAAGAGGAGCATTGAATATGAACATTAAAAGAAAAATCCTTATAAAATTTAAAAATCCTGATTATGATAATAAAAATCTGTCATGTCCTACTTTCCATGAAAAGCATCGTTCTTTATTATCTGATATATCCTTGGTTCCTGTTATTTCTTCTATCCATCAATTACCTCCTAAAAATAATATTAATTCTATTTCAATAAGCTTTAATGACTTAAACAAATACTATTACATTAAATTACCGGATAATAATCAATATTCATTAGAGAATGTCATCAAAATATTAAAACAGCATCCTGATATTGAATATGTGCAATCTGTACCGATACAACCCATTGAACCTCCTAATATTACACCTGATTTTACTCAGTATCAGCAATATTTAGATGATCCAGAAAGAACAGCCAATATTAATAAGATTATAGGATTGGGGATTTTAGGTGCATGGAAACAAGAAGCATATGGCCAAGGTATACAAGTTGCCGATATTGAATGGGATTTCAATCTATCTCATCATGATTTATCAACTGATAATATTACACCATTACTCCCTTTTAATGAAAAAACGAGTCAGGCAGATCACGGTACTGCGGTTGCAGGATTAATAATGGGAAAAAAAGATGGTAAAGGGATCACTGGGCTAGCGTATAAACTCGATATGTTTTATGCCATCTCTGAATTAACTTGTGGACGTATTGATGCGATCATCGCGAGTAAACGCATACTACATGCTGGTGATATTGTTTTATATGAAATGCAGACAATCTGCGAGCATCAAGCTTATGTCCCCGCTGATTATGAAATGCATATTTGGGAAGCGACACGCGCACTAACAGATGCCGGTATTATTGTGATTATGGCTGCTGGTAATGGTGGTGTTGATCTTGATTTACCTGCTTATGAAAGTTACCGCCAACGTCATGACAACAATTCCATACGTGTTGGCGCTGGTTCACCTTATACATTAAATCGCTTACCTTTTTCAACGCATGGTTCACCCATTCATGTACAAGCATGGGGTGAAGATGTTGCAACAGCAGGTTATGGTGATCTCTTTCGAAGTGATGATAATCATACTTATACCGCCAGTTTTAGTGGAACTTCGTCTGCCAGTGCATTGGTGGCGGGGGCTGCTGCCATGATCCAATCCTGGTATAAAGGCAATACAAATAGAGTGTTAACACCAGTACAAATGCGTGATTTATTAATTAGAACAGGTACTTTCCCATTATTAAAGGACAAGATTGGTCCATTACCCAATGTAAATAATGCAATTTTATACTTAAAAAAATTAATAAAATATCATTGAAAAAACAGTTATCGACAAAACACCTTCTACTGTTTGGGAGGTGTTTTCTAATAAATATCATAATGATTAATAAAAACTTTTATTAGAACTACGTGGGTTTTAGAGCCGTTATCATGCTTTAGTTGTCGAAAAAAAGCATTGAACCAGTCAATATCCTTTTCTGTTTTTATAGAAAAATAGGCCAATTAGCTGACTTATAATAGAAAAATTATTTAATCATAAATTTAGTCGATTTATAATATTTATATAGATAAGTAGCATTCTGATTTTATTAATTTTTTACTAGAAAACAAAAAAGCCTGATTTATGAGGAAAAACTTAAATATGAATAGTTTTTCACTGTTTATGCGCCTTTTTGCTTTCAATTTCGCGCCACTGCGTTTATCATTTTCCGCTTGTACTATACATACGGCGTTGCTGGTTTTGGGCTTCTGTGGAGCATAATGCTCCGGCAGCTCACACAGTCTTTTCCAGTGGCGGTTCTATCTGCATTATTCTTCGGGATAGAGTATTACCTTAAATGACTGAGAAAACATCTCTGACACCAGTTGTCGAATTAAAATCCTTAAGTAAAGGTTTCGACGGAAAACAAATTATTTCCCGCCTCGATCTCACTATCAACCATGGCGAGTTTTTAACCATCCTTGGTCCTTCGGGCTGTGGTAAGACGACGGTTTTGCGTTTAATTGCGGGTTTAGAAGACGTTGACGATGGGCAAATAATTCTTGATGGGCAAGATATTACGGATATCCCAGCAGAACAACGTTTTGTAAATACGGTTTTCCAAAGTTACGCACTTTTCCCTCATATGACTGTTTTTGAAAACGTCGCATTTGGTCTACGCATGCAAAAAACGCCTGCTGAAGAGATTAATGTTCGCGTTGAAGAAGCCTTGCGTATGGTGCAACTTGAAGATTTCGCCCAACGTCGTCCTGCACACCTTTCTGGTGGACAACAACAACGTGTTGCGATTGCGCGTGCTGTTGTGAATAAACCAAAGGTCTTATTGCTTGATGAATCATTATCTGCACTGGATTACAAATTACGTAAACAGATGCAAAATGAATTAAAAGCCTTACAACGTAAATTAGGAATAACCTTTATTTTCGTGACTCATGACCAAGAAGAGGCGCTGACTATGTCAGACCGGATCGTGGTGATGCGTGAAGGGCGTATTGAGCAAGATGGGACACCACGTGAAATTTATGAAGAGCCAACAAACCTGTTTGTTGCGCAATTTATAGGTGAAATTAATATCTTTGATGCGCGTGTTCTTCATCGTATTGATGAGGCGCGTATTCGTGCCGATGTTGAAGGTCATGAATGTGATATTTATACCTCATTGCCTGTAACTCAAAATCAGCAACTCAAAGTATTGCTTCGACCTGAAGATCTTCGTGTTGAAGAAATTCATGATCTTGAAAACCTTCCTGGTCTGATTGGTTATGTTCGTGAACGTAACTATAAAGGCATGACGCTAGATTCTGTTGTTGAAATGGAAAATGGCAAGGTGGTGATGGTCAGTGAGTTCTTTAATGAAGATGATCCAGATGTTGATCACTCGTTAGACCAAAAAATTGCAGTGACTTGGGTTGAAAGCTGGGAGGTCGTGCTGGCAGATGAAGAAAACACGTAAACTATTTCAAAACATCGTAATTACCGGTGTTGTGGGTTGGTTGATGGTGTTCGTCTTCTTGCCGAATATCATGATCATTGCGACCAGTTTTTTAACGCGTGATGATGCTAACCTTGTCGAGATGGTCTTTACACTCGATAACTACTATCGCTTATTTGATCCTATGTATGCAGAAGTATTATTGCATTCAATCAATATGGCGGTGGTAGCAACATTAGCTTGTTTATTATTAGGTTATCCTTTTGCTTATTTCCTTGCAAAAATGCCTAAGAAAATACAGCCATTAATGTTGTTTTTATTGATTGTGCCTTTTTGGACAAACTCGCTTATTCGTATTTATGGATTAAAGATATTCCTAAGTACTAAAGGTTATTTTAACGAGTTTCTGTTGTGGATTGGGATTATTGATAAACCACTCAGGATTATTTATACCCCAGAGGCCGTTGTACTGGGACTGGTTTATATTTTATTACCTTTTATGGTACTACCGTTATATTCCAGCATTGAAAAGTTAGATAAACCTTGCTTAGAAGCAGCGCGCGATTTGGGTGCTAATAAATTTCAGACCTTTATCCGTATTATTATTCCATTAACGATGCCGGGCATTATTGCGGGTTGTTTGCTCGTAATGTTACCTGCCATGGGCTTATTCTTTGTTGCTGATTTAATGGGTGGGGCGAAGAATTTATTAATTGGTAACGTAATAAAAAGCCAATTCTTAAATATTCGTGATTGGCCTTTCGGTGCGGCAACTAGTATTTGCTTAACATTGGTGATGGGATTAATGCTGTTTGTGTATTACCGAGCCGTGAAGCTACTGCATAAGAAGGTAGAAATAGAATGATAGGACGGTTATTGCGTGGTGGATTTATGTCCATTATTTACGCGTATCTTTATATCCCGATTATCATTCTGATAGTTAACTCTTTTAACTCATCGCGTTTCGGGATTAATTGGAAAGGATTTACCACAGATTGGTACGCCATTTTATTTAATAATGACAGCCTGCTTCAAGCGGCTGGACATTCATTAACGATGGCGGTCACTTCTGCAACATTTGCGACATTGATTGGCTCATTAGCGGCGGTTGCACTCTATCGCTACCGTTTTCGTGGCAAAAAATTTGTCGGTGGTATGTTGTTTGTTGTCATGATGTCACCTGATATTGTAATGGCAATTTCATTACTTGTGCTGTTTATGATCCTTGGTGTTTCATTGGGATTTTGGTCGCTTTTATTTTCACATATTACATTTTGCTTACCTTTTGTTGTAGTAACGGTGTACTCACGATTAAGTGGATTTGATGTGAAAATGTTGGAGGCTGCCAAAGATTTAGGCGCGGGTGAATTTACTATTTTACGTAAAATCATTATGCCATTAGCCATGCCAGCAGTGGCTTCAGGTTGGTTATTAAGCTTTACGTTATCCATGGATGACGTGGTGGTTTCTTCTTTTGTGACGGGACCAAGCTATGAGATTTTACCATTGAAAATATACTCAATGGTGAAAGTTGGGGTTTCACCTGAGGTGAATGCGCTTGCAACCATCCTTTTAGGTCTATCCTTAGTATTAGTGTTAATTAGTCAGTTAATCTTAAGAGACCGAACTGGCAAAGCATAATGACATGTATTAGTGCGAGTTTCTCGCACTTTTTGGGGTCTTGATGACCAATCTGTTGGAGGTAGGCTAGCTGCCTATTTGATATTAACGCATCAACCACTGAAGGAAACATAAATGAAAAAGTGGTCCTCTGTACTTGCTGCCAGCGTAATGGCATTAAGTATCGGCACAGCATCGGCTGATGATGGTAAGACATTATATTTCTACAACTGGACGGAGTATGTGCCGCCTGGTTTGCTTGAACAGTTTACGAAAGAAACTGGGATTAAGGTGATTTATTCCACCTATGAATCCAATGAGAGCATGTATACCAAGTTAAAGACCTATAAAGAAGGTGCTTATGATTTGGTGGTTCCTTCCACTTATTTTATTTCTAAAATGAGCCATGAAGGAATGCTGCAAAAAATCGACAAATCAAAATTAACGCATTTTGATAATCTCGATCCTAGCTTATTACATAAGTCATTCGACCCAGAAAATGATTATTCCATCCCTTATATTTGGGGTGCGACCGCTATTGGTATTAATAGTGATGAAGTTGATGTGAGTAGCATTACTTCATGGGCAGATTTATGGAAACCTGAATATAAAGATAGTTTGTTATTAACGGATGATGCTCGTGAAGTTTTCCAAATAGCATTATTAAAACTAGGTTATTCAGGCAACACGACCGATCCTAAAGAGATAGAAGAAGCCTACAAAGAGCTACAGAAGCTGATGCCAAATGTGTTGGCTTTCAACTCAGATAACCCAGCTAATCCTTATATGCAAGGGGAAGTTAATTTAGGGATGATTTGGAATGGCTCTGCATTTATTGCTCGTGATGCTGGTGCGCCGATTGAAATGGTGTGGCCAAAAGAGGGCGGTATTTTCTGGATGGATAGCTTAGCTATTCCTGCTAATGCTAAGAATGTCGAAGGAGCTCATAAACTTATCGATTTCTTATTACGCCCAGAAATAGCAGCCAAAGTGGCGGAAAATATTGGTTATCCGACACCAAATCTAGCTGCACAAAAATTACTGCCAAATATGATCACTAAAGATAATTCTCTTTATCCAACAGAAGAGATTATTAACAAAGGTGAATGGCAAAATGATGTGGGTGATGCAACCGTATTATACGAAAGCTATTACCAAAAATTAAAAGCTGGACGCTAATCGCGTTTGAGTATAGTTCTGAGCCACCTTTAAGGTGGCTTTTTTATGGTGAAAAAAACGCATTTTTATTTAAGGATATAAGTTGAATTTATTTGTTGAAAGCGTAAAGGTAATTAACACTTTTTATTAGTGAGTGAATAAACTTAATTGAAGGCACAAAATGATATCTAGCGCATCAAAAGGGACGTTATATGGCATCGTTGCTATTTTTCTTTGGAGCACTATTGTTGGTTTAATTCGTAATATCAGTGAATATTTTGGCCCTGTTGGAGGTGCCGCACTGATTTATACCACAGGAACCGTGTTTCTTATTTTGATCTTAGGTGTACCTAAACTATCACTTTTTCCTAAACGTTATCTTTTTTGGGGAGCGCTATTATTTGTTACTTATGAAGTGTGTTTATCCTTGGCATTAGGATTTGCAACAGATAGAACACAAGCCATAGAGCTAGGAATGGTGAATTATTTATGGCCTAGTTTTACCTTAGCGCTAGCTGTCATAGTTAATAAACAGCGATTCTCTATTTTACTGATCGTAGGATTATTATGTTCATTTAGTGGATTAGTCTGGGTTGTTAGTGGGGATAATCCTCTAACTATCGAAGGCTTATGGAAAAATATCCAAAGCAATCCATTAAGCTATATATTGGCGTTTTCAGGTGCCATTTTATGGGCGTTTTATAGCAATTTAACTCGTCTTATTTCTGGTGGGAATAATGGTATTGTGCCTTTTTTCTTATTAACGTCACTTGCGTTATGGGGGCAATACCTATTTTCAACGCCAGTTGAATGGATTATTAATACAAAAAGTATCACGCTTTTGTTAATCACGGGTGCAGCAATTGGGCTTGCTAATGCAGCATGGACAATCGGTATGATCAGAGGCAATGTGACTTTGTTAGCCACACTTTCCTATTTTACCCCTGTTATTTCTACTGCATTTTCCTCAATATTATTGTCTACCGCACTTTCTTTCTCATTTTGGCAGGGTGTAATGATGGTAACTGGTGGCTCTTTAATTTGCTGGTTAGCGACTCGTCAAAAAAAGATAAAAGTGATAAAAACAATAAAATAGAGAGAAAAACAAGATCCTTAACTCAAATATCACAGTGAAAAGCGGCGTTTTGCATTATTGGCGGTATGGTACTTTGGTCGTATTAATCTAAGTTGAAATTTTTTCACTATACGACAGAGACGATATGCGCTTATTTATATGACTTATATACTAAGAATGCTTACTTTGATTTAAGTTATTTAAAATATAAGTAATACGATAAGAACAAATGCAACAAAAAGGGATTGCTATGAAACTTGAGACACTTTCTGTTCACGCCGGTTATTCACCTGATCCAACTACAAAAGCGGTAGCTGTACCTATTTACCAAACCACATCTTACGCATTTGATGATACACAGCATGGTGCGGATCTCTTCGACTTAAAAGTACCTGGTAATATTTATACCCGCATAATGAATCCAACCAACGACGTATTAGAAAAACGAGTTGCAGCATTAGAAGGCGGGATCGCAGCAGTTGCAGTAGCATCGGGTATGGCTGCTATTACTTACGCTATTCAAACCATTGCCCAAGTGGGTGACAATATTGTTTCTGTCGCTAAACTTTATGGTGGTACTTATAATTTAATGGCGCACACTTTCCCTCGTATTGGTATTGAAGCGCGTTTTGCTCCCCATGATGATATTGCTGCATTAGAAGCATTAATTGACGATAAAACAAAAGCGGTATTTTGTGAAACCATCACAAATCCAAGTGGAAATATTGTAGATATTCAAGCATTGGCTGATGTTGCTCACCGTCATGGTGTACCTTTAATTGTTGATAATACGGTTGCAACACCTTATTTGTGTCGTCCTTTTGAACATGGCGCAGATATTATTATTCACTCGTTAACTAAATATATTGGCGGTCACGGTAATTCAATTGGTGGTATTGTTGTTGACTCTGGTAAATTCCCTTGGGCAGAACACAAAACACGTTTTGAAATATTAAATACGCCAGATGTTTCTTATCACGGAGTAAATTATGTTGAGCATTTTGGTGCGGCTGCCTATATTGCTCGTTGTCGTGTTGCTCCTTTGCGTGGAACGGGGGCTGCACTATCCCCCTTTAATGCATTTTTGATCTTACAAGGCTTAGAAACACTGGCACTGCGTATGGATCGTCATACTGAAAATGCGCAGAAAGTGGCAGAATATCTGCAAAATCATCCTCAAGTGGTATGGGTTAAATACGCAGGTTTAAGCAATCATCCTGAACATGATTTAGCGGTACGTTATATGACGGGTAAACCAGCAGGTATCCTCTCTTTTGGGATCAAAGGTGGTGCAGAAGCTGGCGCTAGATTTATTGATGCATTACAACTAATTGTTCGCCTTGTAAATATTGGTGATGCAAAATCATTAGCATGTCATCCAGCATCAACCACACATCGCCAATTAAACGATGAAGAATTAGAACGAGCAGGTGTTTCACGAGATTTGATTCGTTTATCCATTGGTATTGAACATATAGACGATATTCTTGCAGATTTGGAACAGGCATTAAAAGCCAGCATTTAATTGATTTTTATTAATAAGAAACCACTGTTAAATGACGGTGGTTTTTTTATATTTAAAATATAATGTTTATTAATAATACTCATTCTAAAAATTAACTTTATTAGTTCATAGGGAGTATTTAATGAGTATTATCGATTCTGTTAGAACGTCGTTTTCACAAATAAAAGCAACAATAGATAATCTAGATTTAAAAAATAAAATTATGGATTTTTTTTATTACATTGGTTCGAGTATAACAGGATTATTTAATAACAATGTTGAATACCGACATCCTGTTATAGCACGCCATATTCGTAATGATTCTTTTAATGCTCCAAAGCATTCAACATATGAAATGCTAAGAGAAAGTGCTCTTAATATTCAAAATGAAAAAAAATTAGCAATAAATAATGAATTTAACAAAGATGAACCTATATATGAAGAGGTTAATAATATTTTTATTGATAATGGTGTTAGAGACAAAAAAACAAGTGATACGACTACTCAGAGTGAAAAAAATAAAGAACATATTTATGCAACAATAGATTTTAAAAGAAAAAGATCTTATTTGGATAAAATAATAAATAATGAATTTAACAAAGATGAACCTATATATGAAGAGGTTAATAATATTTTTATTGATAATGGTGTTAGAGACAAAAAAACAAGTGATACGACTACTCAGAGTGAAAAAAATAAAGAACATATTTATGCAACAATAGATTTTAAAAGAAAAAGATCTTATTTGGATAAAATAATAAATCAGGCAATTGACGAAATAAAAACTAATTTTTCTTCGATAAAATAGTTTCTTATTAAAATAAAGAAATTAATAAATATTGATTTCTTTATTTTTTCCTAAGCTATCATTTTTAATAAAAAACTAGATCCACATTTTTTTTGATAAAAATCAAACTTATATTATTTTATTTTTTTTAGTTTATTACTTAGATCAATTTTATAAAATAATTTTAATTTTTTAAATCAATTTTAATTGAAAATAAAGGAATGTGAAGTCAACTGCATTATTTACATATAATAAGCATCAGTCGAAATCAGATTGATTTTGATCAATAAGGAACATACCGACTGGTCGGTATTATCCTATGCATGAATACGACTGCACATCACCGAAAAAAAGACCCTATCCGAGTTCAAGAGCAATTATTGGAAGCGGCAAGTGTTATTGTGGCTAATGAGGGAATAGCCTCTCTTTCTTTAAATGCCGTAGCAAAAGAAGCGGGTGTAAGTAAAGGTGGGTTACTTCATCATTTCCCTGGGAAATTAGAATTAGTGCAGGCAGTGTTTAAGCGGTTATTAGGAATTATGGATAGCCGAATTGCAGTTATTATGGAAAATGATCCTATTGAAGCAGGGCGTTTTTCTCGCGCATATTTAACTTATATTTCTGATTTAAAACAGTCAGACGAAAGCCGTCAATTAGCCATACTGTCTTTAGCTATGCCAAACGAGCCTATTATGCGTAAATGCTGGCGAGATTGGATGCTAGACCATTTAGCCAAAGGCGATAAATTAGATAATAGTTATTTAGGTACTTTAATTCGTTATGCCGCAGATGGTCTTTGGTTATCTGAATTAACAGAAGGCCCTACTATCTCACAAGAGGAGCGTAGCGCATTAGTCGAAAGATTATCTGAAATGACATTTGACTATATGGCAAACACAGCAAATCAGTAATTTTAATCAGGATGAATGAGGGCACAATGAAATACAAAATAAATGCCTTAATTTATTACGACGCAACGGATGGCGCGATATCATTAGAAAAAGACAGTGTTGATACACATCTTTCTATTACCGCAAATGCGTTACTTTTTTATTTTATTCAGCACCCTGGAGTAGTTAATCGCGATGAAGTATTAAAACGTGTTTGGGATGATAATGGGTTAGTTTCATCAAACAGTAATTTAAACCAATATTTGAGTTTATTACGAAAGACATTTCGCCATTATGGTATTGAAAATATCATTGTTACCATTGCGAAAGGACGATTAGAGTTTAATCCAGATATTTCTGTTGAGTTAATTGATGACTCAACGCTATTGCCTTTAACTCAAATAAATGAAAAAGCGCTTTCTTTAGCTGAAGATGAAAATAAAACAGCAGAGGAAACAACGTCTTTATCTTCGGTTGCCGATCAAACTCCATTAAATATAACACAAACAGAAGTAACACAAAAAAAACAAAAAACAGAAATTTGTTGGTATTTAGCCAGCATTGGTTTTTTATTCGGTGCGGTATTTCTTGCTGTGATCATCTTTTTTAACCAACATCAATCAAAGCCAATTTCACTAACACCATTAACACACAATGATTGTGAATTACTTTCTAATGAAGCCATGATTAATACTGCGGTAAGTGATAATTATGTTCGCAATTTTGATGCGGTAAGAAAGAAGCTTAATTTACAGTGTGTAAAAGGTGAGCGATTTGTTTTCTTTTATGGTGATAAATTACAAACAAATGGATTAGGGCGGGTATTTTTAGCACATTGTGCAAAGAACGAAGATAACCCATTTAGTTATTGCGATAATTACTTTTACTATTCTTGGAAATACTAATGAAAATCTCAGGGAAACTTTTATGTTTTTTATCGGCCCTGATTTTTATCTTGGTCGCCACTTATGCAGCAACAAGATTATTAACGATTAAAAATGAAGGTGTCATGGTTTGCTCAACCAAAGGCATTATGCGTTTTGAAAATATGGAAGATGAAAATGTAAATGGTAATATTCATTTTTCATTTGGTGCCAATGGTAAAGGATCGATTGTTGTTGAAGGCTATACCACCTCAAAACCAGGATGGTTGTATTTACAACGTTATGTGAAATTTGATTATACGACCAAGCGTGTTTCACCGACAGAACGTCACTATTTTGTTAGCCAATGGGATGCTAGTGCATCATCAATTGATGAATCCCCAGATGTTATTTTTGATTATTTTATGCGCGAAATGTCAGATAGTCATGATGGGTTATTTATTAATGCACAAAAGCTTAATGAGAAAACCTTACTATTAAGTTCGCTTAATTCACCTCTCTATATTTGTACCTTAAAACCAGGTAGTAAATTTGATTAACTGATCCTAATTATCTGATCTTGTTTTTATTATAAGGTGGTACATCTGTTTCCACCTTTTCTGTATTCTAAGAGCTAATTTATTACGCTCCATTCTTTTTCGTATATTCACTGTTATTGTGTGATTACTTTCCCTCTTTTACCTTCCTTTGTTGTACAGACTGAAAACTTTCCTTAAACAAGCATAAATGCTTAGTCGTAGGTTTGTGCCTTTCCAGTAAACGCTACTTTTCTCATTTTATTATTCGTGTAGGCCTCGTGTATAGGTATTAGATAAAACGTGACCCTTTCCACTTTTTTATACCTGTTGTAAGGGTTTAGATTAAATAAATACATTATCAATAAAAAAATAGCACGATTTGTATATAGACTTGATTTAGCCTTTTTCAATTATTGATCTTACGTTGAATTATCAGTGATATTCCGCACATCTTTCCCATCGATATGTACTGGCTTTTTGCACCTTTTAAACATCCTCCTAACAAAGTTTATTTGTCTGTTTTTTAATCTATTTTTTGTGGGGGCTAATAAATTTATAACGATGAAAAAAGTAAATAAACAGCATGGTTAAATAAATAGAGAGATAAAAAACACTAAATATCAGAGTTAAATTCTATATATATCACCATTGTGGATTTATATTTTGTTTTGTTTTTTGCGCGTTATAGTGATTTTGAAACCAAAGTCTGCGTTTAAAAAATCACCACGCAGACACAATGGGCAAACGTAAACCGTTAAACGGCTTCTCGGAGGAAATGAAAATGGGTGATGCATTAGGTCTGATTGAAACCAAAGGTCTGGTGGCATGTATTGAAGCCGCTGACGCTATGTGTAAAGCCGCGAACGTTGAACTTATTGGCTATGAAAATGTGGGTTCAGGTCTCGTGACTGCGATGGTGAAAGGCGACGTAGGCGCAGTGAAAGCTGCTGTGGATTCAGGTGTGGAGTCAGCACAACGCGTGGGTGAAGTTGTTACATCGCTCGTGATTGCTCGTCCTCACAATGACATCAACAAGATTGTTATCAAACACAAGGCATAGTTTTTGCCTTAGGAGAACGTATGGGTGATGCATTAGGACTTATTGAAACTCAAGGGCTGGTGGCTTGTATTGAAGCTGCAGACGTGATGTGTAAAGCGGCAAATGTTGAGTTAATCGGCTACGAAAATGTGGGTTCAGGTTTAGTGACTGCAATGGTGAAAGGTGATGTAGGTGCCGTTAAAGCCGCTGTGGAATCTGGCTTAGAAGCTGCTCAACGTGTTGGTACTGTTGTGACTTCATTAGTCATCGCTCGTCCACATAACGATATTCAAAAAATCGTTGCCCAGTACAAAGTGACTGAATAACGAAGGAAATAAATATGAAAGAAGCACTAGGTCTAGTTGAAACCAAAGGTCTTGTCGCTTGCATTGAAGCTGCTGATGCAATGTGCAAAGCAGCCAATGTTGAACTGATTGGTTATGAAAACGTCGGTTCAGGTTTAGTGACAGCAATGGTGAAAGGCGATGTCGGTGCAGTAAATGCAGCGGTTGAGTCAGGTGTTGAAGCGGCAAAACGTATCGGCACCGTGGTGACTTCTCGTGTTATTGCAAGACCGCATAACGATATCGAGAAAATCGCACAACAGCATAAAGCCTAATTATTCAGGCGTGCTGTAAAGCAAAGAAATAAGTTATTCAGCTAAATTTTTTAACTCCTGTATGGGGGAAGACATGGTTGCATTAGATAAAGATTTGCAATCCAGACAACTGGCTCGTGAGCTAGTTCGTAACGCGAAAAATGCACAACTTGTTTATGCTAAATTTTCGCAGGAAAAAATCGACAGTATCGTAAAACACATTGCGTTTGAAGCAGCTCGTCACGCAGAAGAGCTGGCAAAAATGGCAAACGAAGAGACAGGCTTTGGTAAGTGGGAAGACAAAGTTCTGAAAAATACCTTCGCGTCATTGCGTGTGTATGAACATATGAAAGACATGAAGACCGTTGGCATTATCAATGACGATAAAGTGAAAAAAGTCATGGATGTTGGCGTGCCTTTAGGTGTTATCACGGCGTTAGTGCCTTCAACTAACCCAACATCAACCATTATCTATAAAACCCTAATTGCACTGAAAGCGGGTAATGCGATTATTTTCTCTCCGCATCCAAATGCAAAACAGTGCAGTTTCCGTGCGTTAGAAATTGTTAAAAAAGCCGCTTTAGAGGCTGGAGCACCAGCAGGTATTGTTGATGGTGTGACATTACTGACACTGGAAGCGACAAAAGAATTAATGCACAGCAAAGATGTGTCATTAATTTTAGCTACTGGTGGCGAAGGTATGGTGCGTGCTGCTTATGCATCAGGTACGCCAACCATCAGTGGTGGCCCAGGTAATGGCCCTGCCTTTATTGAACGCAGTGCAGATATCAAAAAAGCAGTGAGCGATATCATCACCAGTAAAACATTCGACAATGGCGTTATCTGTGCATCAGAGCAATCCATTATCGTTGAACGTTGCATTTATAACGAAGTTCACCGTGAGCTATTAGCGCAAGGTGCTTACTTTATGAATGACGAAGAAGCAACCAAAGTGGCTTCAATGTTGCTGCGTGCTAACGGCACAATTAACCCAGCCGTTGTGGGTAAAGATGCGATTTATTTAAGTCAGCGTGCAGGTTTTAGTGTGCCAGCAAATACGCGTGTATTAATCGCATTACAAGATACCGTTTCACCTAAAAATCCGTATTCACGCGAAAAACTATGCCCAATCTTAGGGATGTATATCGAAGAAGATTGGAAATCAGCGTGCGATCGTGTGGTGCAATTACTGACTAATGAAGGCTTAGGTCATACCTTAGTTATTCATACCAAAAATGAAGATGTTATTCGTCAGTTTTCTCTAGAAAAACCGGTTAACCGTATTCTGATTAATACCCCAGCGGCATTAGGTGGCATCGGTGCAACCACTAATATTACTCCAGCGTTAACCTTAGGCTGTGGGGCTGTAGGTGGCGGTTCTAGCTCTGACAATGTCGGCCCAATGAATTTACTGAATATTCGTAAAGTGGGTTATGGCGTGCGTACCGTCGAAGAGTTAAAACAACCTTGTCCTTTAGCACAAGAAGCTGCTCAACCTGCTGTTTCTGCTTGCTCTGTTTCCAGTGCAAATCACCAGACCAGCATTCTTGATGATGATCGTTTTCGTTCACCTTCTTTAACGCCTGTTCATGCTGAGTGTGCAACTGCACAACGTCAAACTGAAGGTGATGATCGCTTTGGTGCGTCTCCTTATGCAACAACGGTAAGTGCTTGCGCGCAACAAGTGATTGAACAAGGTGATATTACTGAAGAAAACGTGGAACGCATTATCAAGGAAGTTCTCGGACGTCTGAGTAAGTAACTCATTGATATAAGGCGATATAAACCATGATCCTCGCAAAGGTAATCGGACACGTAGTAGCGACACAAAAAAGCCCAGAACTTAAAGGCAGCAATTTATTAATGATTGCCACTTTAGATGATGAGCTTAAGCCACTGAAAAACAAAACTTATGTGGCAGTGGATAGTGTAGGTGCAGGTATCAACGATGTTGTGTTGGCTGAAGAATATTTTGCACTGAACAAAGAACGTTACAAAGCGATGTCAGTGGTTGCCATTGTTGAGAAGGTTTATCGGGACAGTAAGGAGTAATAACGACATGAGTGAGTTTCTGATAAAACCCAAAATTCAGTTTGGCACCAATGCACTGAATTTTCTCTCTGGGTTAACTGCCCGCCGCGCATTTGTGGTGACAGATAAAGCAATGGTGAAGTTTGGCTTTGCAAATAAAGTTACCGATAAATTATTGCAACGGGGTATCGAGTTCCAAGTTTACGATGATGTTGCGTCAGATCCTGATATTTCAGCCATTGTGAGTGGTATGAAAATCATGGATGCCCATTATCCAGATTTGGTTATCGCACTCGGTGGTGGGTCGGTGATTGATGCCGCGAAAGCCGTTATGTACTCCCTCTGGCATACCCGTAAAGAGAGCAACAGAACAAAACCACAATTTATTGCGATCCCAACCACCAGTGGTACAGGTTCGGAAGTGACCTCATTTTCAGTGATTAAGTCACGCAGTGAAAAATTGGTCTTGGTTGATGAGTTTATGTTGCCTGATGTCGCCATTCTCGATCCTGAGTTGGTGAAGTCTGTACCGCCAGCAATTACTGCTGATACGGGAATGGATGTGCTTTGCCATGCACTAGAAGCATATGTTTCTAAAGCTGCTTCTGATTTTTCTGATGCAATGGCAGAGAAAGCCGTCAAGTTAGTGTTTAGCCATCTTATTGATTGCCATCATCAAGGTGACAACTTACTTGCCCGTGAAAAAATGCATAACGCATCTTGCATTGCAGGAATGGCATTTACTAACGCCTCGCTGGGTATTACACACAGTCTTGCTCACGCATTAGGCGGTGTATTTCACGTTCCTCACGGTAGAGCAAATGCGTTATTGATGACGCATGTTATTGCTTTTAATGCGAATTTTCATGGTGATTGTAATAGCGAAGCAGCCAAGCGTTACGCCTATCTTGCTCAAAGCCTAGGACTTCCGGCTAATACGGTAAGAGAAGGGGTCACCAGTTTAATCGTCGCTATTAATGTATTGAAAGATGAAATGGGTATGCCGAAGAGTATTCGCGATACCGGTGTCAGTGAAGCGGACTTTTATGCCCGTTTAACGGAAATGGTCGGACAGGCTTTACGAGATAGCTGTACGCCGACAAATCCGCGTGACGTAAACACACACCAATTAGAAACATTGTATCGTCAGGCATTTGCCGGTGTATCACACAGTTAATGCTCAACCGAATTAATACCGATTAGGTCAAGTAAAGAACATCAGGAGAGCCTCACATGGGCAAATATTCTTTGACGCCACGCGTAAAAATGCTGGCAGAACGTTTAGTTTCACGTAATAGCTCCATCAGCACAGAGCGTGCAACCATTTTTGATTCATTAGACAACAGCATTGCAGGTGTGCCCCAAGCGATTAAACCTGCGCAACGTTTTTATGAATTTATTCGTCATTTTCCAAGCTACATTGCACAAGATGAATTGATTATCGGCAGTCAATCATCAACACCACGTGGCGCGATTTTCCACACTGAAGAAGAAGTGCGTAGCGACTCTATCTACCGTTTCTTAAGTATTAACAATAGCGTTGCATCACCTGATTACATGCTGGTGGTAAACCAAGGTTTCTTAGCAATTAAAGCTCAGCTTGAAGACAGAATTAGAAGCATTGGTAGTGCCGTAAATCGTAGCAGTATGGATGAAGCTAATTACTGTAAATCAGCTATTTATGCATGTGATGCAGCGCTATATTTTGCACAAATTCTATCTGCAAAAGCAGAGAATTTAGCCGCAATGGAAGGTAACCCATACCGTAAAGCAGAATTATTAGATAGCGCTGCGGTATTACGAAAAGTACCAGCAAAACCAGCAGAAACCTTTAAAGAAGCAGTTCAAGTTTTCTATTTACTGCAATTAGTCTTACATCTGGAAAATGGCAGTTATGCCATCAATCCAATGGGATTTGATAAAGCACTTTATCCATTCTATCAACGTGATCTCGACCAAGGTCGTTTAACACAAGCACAGGCTTATGAAATCGTTGAAAGTGTTTGGCTGAAATTAGCAGAGCTTTCCGAAGTACGTGCGACCAAAGAAGTTGATGGCTATCCAATGTTTGATGCCATGACTCAGGGTGTTGATATTAACGATCCCCGAGTAAGCATCAACGAATTATCAGAAATGTTGCTATCAGCGCGCGCGAATTTGTCAACATTACACAGTTCACTGCAAGTGCGTTTATACAACGGTCGTATGAATTCACAGCCACAATATGCTGCACCTTCAGCAAGTGTTGTTGCACCAACGGCAGACGCGAGCGAATTCAAAGTGATGGAAGGTTTAACACCTCGCTTACAACGTTTACGTAACCGTTATTTAGAAGCACGTCCAAGCGTTTCTATCTACAGAGCATTAGCATTTACTGAGATTGCTCGTAATAATCCAGGTTTACCACCGATTTTACTACGTGCAAAAGCATTCCGTCGTGCTTGTGAAACCGCACCTATTTTAATTCAAGATGAAGAGCTGATTGTTGGACACCCTTGTGGAAAACCGCGTGCTGGCGCTTTCTCTCCTGATATCGCATGGCGTTGGGTTCGTGATGAACTCGATACTATGAGCACGCGTCCACAAGATCCATTCCAAATTTCAGAAGAAGACAAAAAAGTTATTCGTGAAGAGATTGTTCCATTCTGGGAAGGGCGCTCTCTGGATGAGATCTGTGAAGCTCAATATCGCGAAGCAGGTGTGTGGGAATTTAGTGGTGAAACCTTTGTGAGTGATCTTTCTTATCACCAAATCAATGGTGGTGGCGATACTTGCCCAGGTTATGACGTTCTGTTATTCACCAAAGGTATGAACGGTATTAAAGCCGATGCGCAAGCTAAATTAGCTGAATTAAGCATGGAAAATCCAGCTGATATTGACCGTATCTACTTCTATAAAGCCTCTATTGAAAGCTGTGAAGGTGTGATTGCTTATGCACATCGCATTGCAGAACATGCACGTGAATTAGCATCAAAAGAGAGCAATCCTCAACGTCGTGAAGAGCTACTGACGATTGCTCAAGTCAACGAAAATGTACCCGCAAATCCACCAAAAACACTGCAAGAAGCCTTGCAAAGTATTTGGACAGTCGAGTCATTGTTTGAAGTTGAAGAAAACCAAACGGGTCTTTCTTTAGGTCGCTTAGATCAATACTGCTTCCCAATGTATGAAAACGACATCAAATCAGGGCGTTTAACTCGTGAGCAAGCACTGGAAATGATGCAAGCCTTTATCATCAAATGTGCTGAATTAATGTGGATGTCGAGTGAGTTAGGTGCGAAATATTTTGCTGGTTATCAACCATTTATCAACTTAACCATCGGTGGACAAAAACGTACAGGTGGCGATGCGTGTAATGATTTAACGTACCTAATTATGGATGCTGTACGTTTTGTAAAAGTGTATCAACCATCATTAGCATGTCGTATTCATAACCAATCACCACAGCAATACATGGAAAAAATTGTTGATGTGGTTAAAGCCGGTATGGGCTTCCCTGCATGTCACTTCGATGATTCTCATATCAAGATGATGTTGCGTAAAGGCTTCGATTTTGAAGATGCGCGTGACTACTGCTTGATGGGGTGTGTTGAACCACAAAAATCAGGCCGTATTTATCAATGGACATCAACAGGTTATACCCAATGGCCTATCGCGATTGAGTTTGTATTAAACCGCGGTCGTATGGTGCTGTTTGATAGCTATCAAGGTCTAGATACAGGTGATTTACGTGACCTGCGTACTTATGAAGATTTCGATCGCGCTGTAAAAGAGCAAGTAGCGCATATCGTTCGTTTATCGGCAATTGGTACAGTGATCAGCCAACGTGTTCACCGTGATATTGCACCAAAACCATTAATGTCTTTACTGGTTGAAGGCTGTATGGAACAAGGTAAAGATGTGACCGCAGGTGGTGCAATGGTGAACCATGGCCCAGGTCTGATCTTCTCCGGTTTAGCGACTTATGTGGACTCAATGGCCGCTATTCGTAAATTAGTTTATGAAGATAAAAAATACACGTTAGAACAAATTCGTGACGGTCTATTGGCGAATTTTGAAGGCCAAGAAGAGTTATTACGTGACTGCTTGAACGCACCGAAATTTGGTAACGATGATGATGTTGTTGACCAATATGCGTTGGATATAACGGAATGGACTGAGCGTGAATGTCGTAAATATAAGATGCTCTACTCCACATTCAGTCATGGCACGTTGTCTATCTCTAACAATACGCCAATTGGCGAATTAACCGCAGCTACACCAAATGGTCGTTTGGCATGGAAACCATTATCAGATGGTATCAGCCCAACCCAAGGTGCGGATAAACATGGCCCAACAGCGATTATTAAATCAATCAGTAAAATGAATGTTGAAACCATGAATATCGGAATGGTTCATAACTTCAAATTCCTGAAAGGATTGTTAGATACCAATGAAGGCCGCCAAGGTTTAATTACCTTATTAAGAACGGCTTCCATTTTAGGTAATGGCCAGATGCAATTTAGCTATGTCGATAATGAAGTACTGAAAAAAGCGCAATTAGAGCCTGAAAAATACCGTGACTTAATTGTCCGTGTTGCTGGCTACAGTGCTTACTTCGTTGAATTATGTAAAGAAGTTCAGGATGAAATTATCAGTCGTACTGTGATTGAGAAATTCTAATTACAGCCATAGGGATGGCGCAGGCTATCCCTTTTAATCGACAAGACAAGATTTAAATTTATCGAACAGGGATGTTTGATGCAGATTTGGAGGCGTAAAGATGGAGACGGCAGCAGAAATAAGAGGGCGGATATTTAATATCCAAAAATACTCTATTTATGATGGTGATGGTATTCGTACTCTCGTTTTCTTAAAAGGCTGTAATATCCGCTGCCCTTGGTGTTCCAATCCAGAAGGTCTCAGCAGTCAATTTCAAGTGATGTACTCTCACGACAAGTGTGTGGATTGCGGTAAATGCGTCGATGTTTGTCCTGCGGGTGTGCATTACATGACAACCAATGAAAATGGTAAGCAAGTTCACCGTGTTGATCGTGGCGTTGATTGCATCGGCTGCCGTAAATGTGAAGAGGTCTGTATTTCAGATGCTCTTGATATTATGGGAAAAGATGTTTCTGTTTCTGAACTAATGAAAATCATCATGCAAGATTATGACTTTTACATCTCTTCAGGGGGTGGTGTCACAATCGGGGGCGGTGAAATGAGTCTACAAACTGATTTCGCGGTTGCGCTTTTACGAGAATGTAAAAAGATGATGATCAATACCGCAGTGGAGACGCAAGCGACCACTAACGTGGCGAATTATGAAAAATTAGCGGAAGTCGTTGATCAATTTCTGATTGATATCAAACACATTGATACTACTCAGCATAAAGCGTTGTTTGGCGTTGGTAATGAAAATGTCCGTCGTAATTTAGAACGTTTAATGGATCTCGGTGCCAATGTGGTTATTCGTATGCCATTAGTTAGAGGTTATAACGACTCTTATGATGCAATTACAGGAGCAATTAATTACGCGATGGAGCTATCAAAACGCGGCAATATTCAGCGTATTGATATTCTTCCGTATCATCAATTTGGGCGTAATAAATACGAAAAATTGGAAATGATCTACCCAATAAAAACCGATCCTAGTTATACACCAGAAGAGTTAGACAGTTTAGAAGCCTTCTTTAAGAAATTTGATTTCGATATCCGTCTTGTCCGTCACTAAGTAGGAGAGAAAGATGAACAGTTTAGGTGTGATTGAAACACGAGGATTAACCGCAGCCATTCAAGCGGCTGATGCGGCTTGTAAAGCGGCAAACGTGGAAATTATAGGATACCGAAAAGTAGGATCTGGGTTGGTATCAATTTGTTTTCAAGGCGAGATCAGTGCAGTAAGGACTGCGGTTGATCATGGTGTTGATGTGGTTAGCCAAAAAGAGCTAGTGATTGGTTCATTAGTTATTGCAAGGCCAGAACCAAGTGTTATCACCAAATTACTAACCATAAAAAGTAAGAAAAAAGCACCGGTTGTTACTGAAAAAAAGCCAGAAATTGCTCTTGAAACAGTCGTTGAAACAATCGTTGAAGCCCCGGTTAAAAACGAAGTTGAGAAGCTAGAGGCCACAAAAGCCGTTGCAGATTTACAGGCTCAAAATATTGCTGCTGAAACTAAAGCTACAACAGACAAAGTACAAAGCAGTAAGAAAGAGATCAAACCAGAAGGCCGTAAAGGTAAAAAATAATGATTAATCAACAACTCATGGGAAAAATCCTATCTCGTTTGCCTGCACATGGCGTGATGTCGGGAGGAACTCAAGGAATGGCAATCCCTGTTGGTATTTCTAATCGACATGTGCATCTTTCACAACAAGATGTTGAAGCATTATTTGGCAAAGGTTATCAACTCACTCCGTTTAAAGATCTTAAACAACCGGGTCAGTTTGCAGCAAAAGAGTGTGTAATTGTTGTGGGATCTAAAGGCTCGATCAGTAAAGTTCGTGTTTTAGGACCAGTTCGTCCGCAAAGCCAATTAGAAATTTCAAAAGCTGACTGTTTTGCATTAGGTATAAAAGCACCAGTACGTGAATCGGGTGATTTAGTTGGTTCTGGCAATGCTGTTTTAATGGGGCCAGCGGGTCATGTTGAATTAAAAGAACAAGTCATTTGCGCACAACGCCATATTCATATGAGCGAAATTGACGCCAGAATGTTAAACGTCATCAATGGACAAAAGGTACATGTAAAAACAGAAGGTGAGCGTAGCCTGATTTTTGATGAAGTCGTTGTTCGTGTTAGTGAAAAGTTTGCCCTTGAGTTTCATATAGATACTGATGAAGCTAATGCTGCTGGGCTTCGTAACAACGATAGCGTATTTATTGTCAGCTAAGACAATGAGGTGACGTAATGGACAATCAGTTAATTGAAAGGATTGTTGCTGAAATAGAAAAAAGAATGAAAAAGTCGGTATTGTTAGCACTTACCCCTGCACCGGGATACCAAGATGAAATCTGTCAACGTATCAACACTTTTTCTGATATTCGATTTTCTCTTTTTGTCACAACACAGGCACAAGTCAGTCATGATTTGTCGAAATGGCGTCATCTAGGGGAAATACATAATGCGAGTGAGTTCGATTGCCAGCAGTTATCGACTTACCATGCACTGTTTGTTCCTTATTTTGATAAAAAGCTGGTGGGTGAAATTATTAACGGGTTATTTATAAGTGAAGAAGGAAAGCTAATTCATTCTGCACTTGCTCAAAATATTCCTATCATTGCATTACCTTATTTTTGCCAACCAGAAAGTGAATTAAATGAGATTTTAGGTTTAAATAAAAATAAAGAGTACAACCTGCTTATTCAGGAAAATATTAATAGATTAAAGTTATTAGGTGTTTCTTTTTATTCCATCAATGAAATAGAAACTCACTTGATTGATAATAATCATAATAAAGAAACTGAATGTTACCCTGAAATCAAAAAAGAAAATAATAATCGCTATATTACTTTAAATGAAGTAATGAATAAGCCTGGAGAATACTGTTTATCACAAGGTAAATTGACAGATTCTGCTATTGAATATTTAAAAAGCTTAAAAAATTAATATTAAACTATATCTGATAACTCAGGAGTCTTATTATGTCACCAAAAGCTAAATCATGGCTTTGGATGCTGGCGGTTATTATTTCAGAAACCTCAGCAACCTCTACCTTAAAAATGTTTGATAATAGTGAAGGTACAACTAAAACATTATTATTATGCTTAATTGTTGTTCTTTATGTTATTTGTTATTACTCATTATCGCGTGCAGTGAAAAATATTCCAGTTGGTTTAGCTTATGCAACATGGTCTGGTACAGGTATATTAGTGGTTTCTTCTTTAGGTATGTTGTTTTATGGTCAACATCCTGATACTGCGGCAATGATAGGTATGGCTGTTATTGCCAGTGGTATTGTGATTATGAATCTCTTCTCCAAAATGGGATCAGAAGAAGAGGAAGAAGAAACAACTGAAACTCCTAATATTAAACAGACTGCATCGCCAGTTAATAAATAAATCTATTTCTTAATAAATCTATTTTTTAATAAAACTATTTTTTGATAAATAAGTGTTTATTAAAATAAATAAGGATAACAATTATGTTTACCGGATTCTTATGGCTGGCGCTGTCTATCGGTTCTGAAATCACAGGCACGTCTATGATCAAAAAAACAAATGGCTTTAGTAAATTAGCGCCTTCTGTTTTAGTTATTGCTGCTTACTGTATTTGTTATTTTGCCTTGACGCGTGCAATGGGATATATCCCTGTGGGTGTAGCGTATTCACTGTGGTGTGGTTTTGGTATTGTGGGTGTGACGTTAGTTGCGATGATTTTATATAAACAAAAACCAGATTTACCAGCTATATTCTCGATGGCATTGATTATCTCTGGTGGGATAATTATGAATACATTTTCTACAATGTAAGCTAACTTCATCAATTAGATAGTGATTTTACCTTTTTAACTTAAATGCCGATATGTTATTAAACTGTATCGGCATTTTTATGTTTTTTGTGTTTCTTAAAATGAACATTAGCTATAAAAAGATGTTTTTTTTATATTTAAAAATTTAAGTGAATATAACATTTGGAGGTTTTTATTTAAATGTAAATTATAAAAGGGTCAAATATGTTTTCAATCGTAAATTTTTTTAGCCGTCCAAATGTTGAAAAAATAAATAGAGATTTAGAAATGAGGTATGTTAAGAAAGAGAATGTCGCTCATAATAGTATTAGTCATATTAGGAATACCAATCAAAAATTGCATACACCTAATTTAGCACCAAGAACGATGATAGGGGGTTCTCCTAAATTACATAACACTAAATTACATAACACTACTAAAATTCAACAAATATATAATCAACCAAGTAGTATTGATAATCTGCCTGCTTTACCGCCTAAGGGCGTTAAAGTGAATAATCCGCCAAACTTACCACCTAGAGAATTAAGAAATACTACACAGGATTTGAGTACACAAGTACCTATTCAGACAAAATCATTCAGTATCTTAAAACCTGCAGCTTATATTTTTGATGAGAAAGGTAATCGTAACATAGCGAATTCTTCGGATTTTTTAACGGCTGTAAACAGTAAACTAAAAAGTGATGCCCCAGATATAGTGAATATTTTAAATACGTGTAAGATATTATTTAATAATTTAATTTCAAATAATTATTTAT
This sequence comes from Proteus sp. G2669, assembly GCF_009915245.1. NCBI lineage: Bacteria > Pseudomonadati > Pseudomonadota > Gammaproteobacteria > Enterobacterales > Morganellaceae > Proteus > Proteus sp. G2669. The sequence goes on from NZ_JAABLX010000026.1 coordinate 68,604, forward strand.
CTTCTCGATATGAAAAAATAGATAATTCTAGGTTTGGGATGAATTTATGTAATGAAAATCTATTAAAATATAATAATGAAAAACTACCCGCTAATATAATTAGCGGTACTCAAGATAACTCTTTAAGGGTTGCTTCGCAATACCCTAAAAATGATGTAAAAAACATGGCTAATTATTTAAATTCTCTAATAGAAAATAAAATTGAGACTGTTTATATTCTTGCGTCAGATGATGATATTAAAAATAAAATTAAAAATGTAAAATATTTCGAGAGTAACAGTAGTTATAATGATGTAAATGTAAAAAGTCAGACCTCTAAAGAAAATATAATCGTTAAAGATAAAGACTATATATTGAACTATACAATTTATCCTAAGATAGTAAACTCCTCGCAGGGAACTCAAAAAATAAATTTTGTTCATATTCCTAATTGGAAAGATCATACTGAAGTAGATGCAACTCAATTAGAAATGACACTTTTTTCTATAAAAGAAAAAATAAAGCCGTCTGCTAATTCAAATAGTTTAGTTCACTGTCTTGGTGGTATTGGAAGAACGATAGAAATGCTTCTCGTTGAAAGAATGATGAATATGTCACCTGATGAAAAAAACAAAACAAGTTTAGAAGAAATGGTGCATGAGATAAGAGAAAAAAGAACACCATTAGCACTATATGAAATTAGACAACTTGCAGAATTAACAGCATTTGCTTTAGCAAACGGTATTTCATTATTAAAAAATAACTCCCATTAATAAATAAAATTCCCATTGTATTCACAATGGGAATTGGTTTTACGATATTACTCTTTGTTATCTCTTTAAATTTAAAGATGGAAAACACGATCTTCACCAGTAGGTAATTCAATCGTTAAGCTAAGTTTACCGCCTAAAGCTTCAACATAGCGTTTTAATGTTGCTAGTTTTAGATCGTTACCTCTTTGCTCTATTTGGGTAATCGCAGGTTGAGAAATTCCTAAATGGGTAGCAAGTTCTCTTTGCGAAATATTTAACTCTTCTCTTAAGATTTGCAGCCCTGTTTCTAGTATCAATTCATCAGCCATTTTTTTTATGCGTTCTTGGCTATCAGGAGAACGTTCAGCGATAGCTTGTTGAAGTGTTTTCATTGTCTTCTCTTATTGATAAAAGATATGAGGTAAATTCTCGATCCGCTATATGGATCATCGTTTGGTAAAATTTCTTATTGTTAGCTTTATTTCCTGCACATAGCACAATGGCTCTTCTAGTTGGATCAAACGCAAAAAATATTCGTATAGGTTTTCCTGTGTGTTGTATTCGAAGCTCTTTCATATTCGGATATTTTGAACCTTTGATGTTATCAGCATATGGCCTTGGTAACCTAGGCCCATAAACCTCTAAATTCTGTAAGGCCGCTAAAACGCGTTCTTGTAACTCGATGTTTTGTTCTAATAACCAAGAATCGAAATTATTTGTAAAGAATACATTCCACACAGCTCACCTAATATAAGTTATAACTTATTTACAGGATGATAAGCTACAGCTTATATTTTAATGCTCGTCAGAGTAGCAAGGTAGTGTTTATTTTTCAAAGCATTCCCATTAATAAATAAAATCCCCATTGTATTCACAATGGGGATTGGTTTTACGATATTACTTTTTGTTATTTTTAGTTTTATTGCTCACTGACTTGCTGTAACTGCTTTTGACGCTCAGTTTGAGCGCTGATTTGATGGTTTCGAGCCAAGAAACTATACATCGTTGGTAACACAAACAGAGTAAACAGTGTGCCGACTAACATGCCTGACACAATAATCAGCCCTAATCCATAGCGACTATTCGCCCCAGCACCACTGGCAAATAAAAGAGGAATAAGCCCAATAACCATTGCTGCAGTGGTCATTAAGACAGGACGTAAGCGGATTTTTGCTGCTTCAATAATGGCATCTCGACGGTTTAGATTTTTATGAACTTGCAATTCATTAGCGAATTCCACCATTAAAATACCGTGCTTACTGATAAGCCCTATTAGTGTGACTAAACCAATTTGAGTGTAGATATTTAGCGTCACCATCCCTAAAGCGAGAGGGACTAATGCGCCACAAATTGATAGCGGTACAGTAATTAAGATAATCAAAGGATCGACCAAACTTTCATACTGTGCAGCTAACACTAAGTAAATAATGATAAGTGCGGCAATAAAAGCAAAGACTAACGTATTTCCTTCTTGAGTAAATTGGCGAGAATCAGATTGCCAATCATGGCTAAAACCTGCAGGTAATGAATTAGCCACGGTTTCAAGAAAAGCGACCGCTTGCCCCATTGTTACACCGGGTGCGGGGATCGCTTGGAAAATAGCTGCATTTTGTTGATTAAACTGTGTCAGTTTATTGGGTTCAACTTGAGTCGTAATATTCACAACGGTTGATAATGGGATCAAAACATTATCTTGAGTACGAATATAGTGCCCCGCAAGAGCTGCAGGCGTTAAACGTTGGTGACGTACACTTTGTGGGATCACATCATAAGAGCGGCCATCCATACCAAAACGATTAATATAGTGTTCACCCACTAATAGTGAGAGTGATTCACCAATATCTTGCATACGAATGCCTAAACTATTGGCTTTAGCTCGATCTATGGCAACTTGAACAACGGGATTGTTGTAATCTAAATCGCTATCTACCACGACAAATAAACCGCTTTCTCTTGCTTGTTGTTTTATTTGTTCCATTGTTTCAAACAAAACGGGGTAACCTAATGGGCTACGTAGCACCATTTGTACAGGTAATCCACCCACTGAGCCGGGTAGAGAGGCTAATTGGAAAGCAAAAATACTGGTACCTTCCACATTGTTGACGCGATTTTGTAAATCAGCTTGGATTTGATCTGCGTTGCGATCACGTAAATCCCAACCATCAAAGTTAATACCACCAAAGCTGGCTGAAGGCCCATCTGTACCGTTAATTATCCATGTACTGTCTGTTTCAGGTAGACTCATATAAATTTCATCAAGCTTCTGATTAAAGCGTTCAGCATAGGCAAGGTTTGCATGTTGTGGCGCTTTTACAGCAGTTAAAACGCTCGCCTGATCTTCTGAAGGTGCCAGCTCTTGTTTTGTCTGGCTATATAAAAACGGTAAGCTGACAAACACGGCTAAGGCAAAAACAACGGTTAACCAGCGATTAGCTAAAGAAAAATTAAGCACGTAACCATAATAATGAGCCAGTTTATCGAAAACAAACTCAGCCATTTTAGCCATTTTGCCTTCATTTTCTTTTGGTTTTAGCATTAATGAGCTCATCACGGGGGATAAAGTTAATGCCACAATACCGGATACAATCACACTACCTGCCAGCGTTATGGCAAATTCTTTAAATAATGCGCCTGTTAATCCAGCCATTAAACCAATCGGAGCATAAACAGCGGCTAAAGTGATCGTCATTGCAATTACAGGACCGGCAACTTCTCTCGCCCCCACTAAAGCGGCTTGAACAGGCGATAAACCCTCTTCAATATGGCGATGCACATTTTCAACAACGACTATTGCATCATCTACGACAAGTCCAATGGCTAAAACCATTGCTAGCAAGGTGAGCAAGTTAATACTAAAGCCAAAGGCAAGCATTAATCCGGCAGCACCTAGCATCGATAACGGAATGGCAAGTACAGGAATAAGAACAGAACGGAACGATCCCAAACAGAGATAAATAACCGCAATAACGATTAAAATCGCTTCAATTAAGGTTTGTACTACTTGGTTAATAGAGGCTTTGATAAAACGTGAGGTTTCAAATGCCAGTTCTACATCGACACTAGGGGGTAAGGTTTTTTGAATATCAACAAGATGATCTCTAATACCATCAACAATCACGAGTGGGTTGCCTGTTGGTGTCGGGAATAAACCTAAAAATACGGCTTTTTTACCATTCATAATACCACTGGTTTCAGTGGCCGCAGCACCTAATTCGACAGTACCGACATCACGCAAACGTACAAGATTATTGCCATCATTAATGATAACCATGTCTTTAAATTCTTCGACATTAGTGAGGTCAGTATTGACATAAACGTTGGCAATTACAAACTCGCCTTCTACTTTACCTGGGGCAGCTTGATAGTTATTACGGCGTACTGCATTTGCGACATCGCTTGCCGTTAAGTTACGACCAGCCAGTTTGTCTGCATCTAACCACAAGCGCATGGCCAATTGTTGACCACCAAATACTTGCACTTTAGCAACGCCATTAATGGATGAAAACATCGGCTCAACAACGCGAGAAAGGTAGTCTGTGAGTTCGGGAATAGAAAGCTGTTCACTTGAGAAACCCACATAAGCTACCGCTGTAGATTCTCCTGATGAAAGTTCGATCACCGGATCATAAGCTTGTTCTGGCAGCTTATAACGAACTTGATTTACCTTCGCCATTACTTGCGTCAAAGCTTGAGTTGGATCGCGGTTTAACTCCATTCTGACGGTAACTAAGCTTTTACCTTGTACTGAAGATGAAGAAATATAATCAACTCCCTCAACAGAGGAAACCGCTTGTGTAATTGGTTGGGTAACAAATCCCTGCATCAATTCAGACGAAGCACCAGGATAATCTGTTGCAATCGTAATTGTTGAGTTTTGTAACATAGGGTATTGACGAACTGGCAGTTTACTGAACGCAAATGCGCCCAGTAACAGGATCAATGTGCTAACAACTAATGCCAAAACAGGTCGCCGAACAAAAATATCGGTAAATTTCATTATTAACTCCCGTTATGGTTTTGTTGTCGCTGATTGAGCTAGTGTTAATGTATCTTGCTCAATAGGTTCAATTGAAATGCCATCACTTAATTTAATTTGGCCAGATGAGACAATTTGATCACCAAGGGATAAGCCTTCTTTTATCTCAATCATGCCGTTGTAGCGCAATCCAACTTTCACAGAGACACGCTTAGCGATAAGGTTTTTTTGATTGTCAGATTGCGCTACAAACACGGTATCTCCATAGGCAGTATAAGTAACTGCCGTTTCTGGTACGGTTAATACCATAGGACTATCTGGAGAAGTAACTTGTACACGAGCAAACATGCCCGCTTTTAATTTGTTATCGGTATTAGGTAAAACAGCTTGTACTTGTACAGTACGAGATGGACCAATAAGAGGATCGACGGCATTAATAGAGCCTGTAAATACCATCTCTGGATAAGCATCGACCTCAATATTGATGGGCTGTTTTGCGGAAATTTTGGGAGCAGCTTGCTCATCAAGTGAGAAATTCAGTTTTAAATGACTCGCATCGACTAAAGATGCAACACGTTCACCCGCATTGAGATACTGTCCTTCATGAACAAGTTTTATTCCAACAATGCCATCAAAAGGTGCTTTTATTGCTTTCTGTGCAATTCGCGCTTTCACTTCACGAATGGATGCGGCGATCATATCGCGCTCAGATAATGTACTGTCTAATTGCGCAGCGGCTGCGACATTTTTACTATAAAGCTGTTTTGTGCGGGAGTAGAGTTTATCCGCGTTAGTTAATTGTGCTTGTAAACGCAATAATTCCGCTTGTTCAGGTTCATCATTTAATTTAGCTAAAACTTGACCGGCTTTAACCGTTTGTCCTGAATCAAAATTAATCACAGCAATTCGACCATTGGTTTCAGCGGCTAAATAGACTTGGCGTGCGGCTTCTAATTCCCCAACACCTTGCATATTGTTTGGTAATTTTGATGATTGTACGGTTGCTAATGCCACTTTAGTAGGGGGGTAAGCAAATTGCTGTGATGAATCCTCATCAGATGACGTAGTTGCATAAACCGCAGCTCCTGCACTGAGTAAAAAGAGTGAAGCACATACAGTAAGAGTAAGTTTCTTATTCATATTATTGTTGATCTCATAGTGACTGTTTTTCTATTTTTTATGGTTTTATGCGTTAGCTTTTTTCCATAACGCTCTGAAATGACTTGCCATGGCTGTGGTCATTAACCCGCCAATAACGGCTAGATGCTCTATTGCAAAAAACATCGACAGCATGGCTTTATCTCCCGTCATATCCCAAAAGGTATGAACAATCACAATAGTTAAAAATAAAAAGACAGCTAAAGCGCCAGCACCTAGCCATAGATAGCGATCGAAAAGCACTAAAAGTGAGCCACAAAATAAGACGATCGCAGTGGCAATATTAAAAAACCAATCAGGTTCCAATCCCGCAGCGCGCATTTCCGCCAAACTATTCTCGTAATCAAAGACTTTGGCAAAGCCAGAAGAAAGAAATAAAACAAGAATAAGTAATCTAGCGATAAACCATAAAGAATGGCTTTCGAGAATACGTGCAACTGAACTTGGCATTCATCTGACCTCAACAATCTTAAAAAACAAAAACCAGCATCCCACTGGCTTGACTTAATTTGAGGAGAGGACTATAAAACCTCAAGTTAAGTTGAGGTCAAGAGGAAAAGATGGAAAAAGAGAAAATAGATTTCAATAGAGCACTTACAGTAGGTGAAGTGGCAAAACGTAGTGGTGTTGCTATTTCAACACTTCATTTTTATGAAGAAAAAGGGTTAATTGAGAGTTATCGAAGTGCAGGTAATCAGCGGCGTTACCCACCGGTTGTATTGCGTTATGTGGCAATTATCAAGGCGGCTCAAAGTACGGGAATTCCGTTAAAAGAAATTCAAGAAATATTGGGAAAATATCCGCCAAATAGTAAATTAACAGCAGAACAATGGCACGAAATATCAACGGATTGGAAAGTGCGACTAGATGAACGCATTCGTCGTCTTAAACGATTACGTAACGGGCTTGACCACTGTATTGGCTGTGGTTGTCTATCATTGAGTGATTGTCCGTTGCGCAATCCTGATGATATTTTAGGTGAAAAGGGTGCAGGGCCTCAGATCCTATAATCAAAATGAAAACGATGTACTATCTGGTTTGAAAAATCCCTCATAAGTATCTTGGTTGTCTGTCATTCCCAATAATTCGAGGGTAATCTGATGATAAAAACCTTGATAAGAGAGAAATGAAACCAAGGCCTGATTAATTTCATCTTGGTTTTCTGTGTGTTCTAAAGCACTTTGTTGACGTGCATACATTAAGATGGCTCGTTGGCGATTTTCTTTAATTGTTTGGTTATCTCTATTTTTAACTTCATACTGTACTAAAAAATGAAGAATATCTTTTGCATTGTTAAGATTGAGATTTTGCAACTGTTGATAAAAATCTTGGTTAAGAGAGGCTTGTAAGGGATCCTCTTTTTTTGTCATTAATGCTGATGATGGACGATGAGATGTCGCTTTTGCATTATTAATTTGATGAGTAATATATTGAGGATCAATTTTCATCGTGAGTACCTTTATCTACTGTGTTTTCATCAAACTCTTGTATATAAGCCAATAATCGCATTTTCACTTCTTGAGAAAACAGCATATGATTTTTCTCGCAATAGTATTGATGGAACTGTTTTTTCAGATCTTGAGTGAATAAAGGGGGATCAAAAAAAACAACGTGTGATCCTGAATTGATAGAAAGTGTAGATTCATTATGAAAGATCAATTCAACGTCTTGGCCATTAAGTAATTCTTCCACATAAGAACGCAGTGTTTTCGGGATCTCTAATGTTAATTTAGTATCTGTTGGTACTGTGGTGATCAGATGTTTTGTTAGTTCTATTTGCATTTGTGGTGATTGAAAATAGTGGGCAATTTCTTGAACAATTAATTCTCTTTGTTGTATTTCGTGACGACATAATTCGGTGTGATATTGTGTACATAGCGTCAGGATATCGCCTAATAATACCTGTAACCCTTCAGCATAAGCCTGTTTTTTATTTTCAACAGATTGTAATTCTTGTTTTTTCTCAAGTTCAATCAGCCGTTTCTTTATCTTTTTATGTGTTATTTGCTCTATTCTACGAATATTGTCTAATTGTCGTAGATAGCGAGAACGAATAAGCACACCCTCACAGGTATAACTCAAAAGAGTTTCAGGCAGGGATCGCAACATAATTCAGTACCAAAAGGAAAATAGAATGTGATAAATGCAGTTTTGCAGGCAACGTAATTCGCTTTTTTTCTTTGGGGAAGCAGAGTACAAAGCGTTGTGCTAACGCATTGGATATCGAAGAAATAAAATCTAATAAGAGTTGATAGCCGATATGTTGAGGTTCTCCGAGCATGTCATCTATTTTTTCTTCAGCAAATAAAATCGGTTTTAGAGAAAGAAATGCACGTAATGTAGGGGATAATTGATAGTAATTATCAACCTGTAAAAGAGCTGATGATGAGAAAAGATATCCTAAAAAAAGCGCACATTGAGGCAAGTATGACCATTGCGTAACCAGTTTATTTGCTACAGGATCATTCTCAAGATCAAAATCGATTTCGGTTTTGAGATGGTATTGTTGAATAAGTTGACGGTTTGAAAGCTTTTGCCAAATGAGATCGTCATTGGGTGTTACTAATTGATAATAATCTTGATGGATATATTGTAATGGTTCATACATCACGATAGATATCCGCTCAAATTGCTGAAGAGTGAGCATGGTTTTGCTTTTCCTCTCGCAATATTGTTTTTTCTCGACGATGCTTTATTAGCAGCACAACGGAAATAATAATGATACTGATTGATATCAGCGCAATTAACCAGCCATATTGAAAGAAAATTGAATGATTTTCATCGGGAATAACTAAGTTGGGCTTCGTGAGTTTATTTATATTTCTTGAGTAAAGTAACACAGTAATATTATTTATGCTCATATCACTAAATGCGTTGTTAATAAAAGCACGGATATCTTCACTAAGTTGGTCACTATCCAATGTATTTTCCTCATAAAAAATTAACACAGAGGCATGAGGAGCAGGAGTTCCCCGTTCTGATAATGAAAGGGGATAACTGATATGAACCCTTGCATCAATAATATGGTCAATTGTGATTAAGGATTGTTCCAAGCGTTGCTCAAGTGCAGAAATCAGCCGTGCTTTTTCTGCCTGAGGTGAGGATACCAATGCATCAGAAGGAAATATTTGTGTCACTTCAATACGTGCATTGGTTGGTAGTTGATATTGTTCTAAAATTTGTACTGCAATGGCAAAATCTTCTTTTTTAACTGTAATATCGAATAAACCTTTACCCAGCGCGATTTGGGTTGTCGTAATGTGATGTTTTTGCAATACCGCCTGTACTTGTGTTGTTTGGCGTTGATTAAGGCCCGTCAAAAGTGATTGGTCTTTACAACCCGAAAGCAATGGAAATAGACAAAATAATAGCGCGCATAATAAAGACTTAGCTCTCATTACTATTGTGCCTTTAATAATGTTTCGACAACATTTAATGATTTTCTGACCAATGTGCTGGCGAGATTCATCGTAATGGTGTAATCATTGAGCGTTGTTTGAAGTTGGGTATAACTTTGAACATCCGTCAATTGACTGAGTGTAGAAAGTTTTTCTTGTATCTGTTGTTCATATCGCAAACTATCCGCAATACTTTTTGTCGTTATGGACGCCAATGAATTGTGGCTTAATTCATCAGATGTATCAGATAAAGTGGATAAATTAATAGATGTGATGGGCGTAATTGCCATAGGTACTCCATAAATAAAAGGTTAGCGCATATTACCAATAATGCTCATGGCAAGATCTTTTACGACTTTAATGGATGTTGATTGAGCATTTCGCGTTATATTATATTCCGCAAGTTTGGCCTGATAATCTGCTAATGCCGCAGCATTAGACGTATCCATTTTTAATGCCTCTAAGGCTTTCTTTAAAGCCTCGCTTTGGTTTTTTACGGGGTTTTGAAAATAGTCATCAATATTTTGAATTGAGCTTGCATCTTCAGTATTCGCATTCCCTGTTGGGCTAGTTGACATAATATCGTTCTCTTAAAGTATTAAAGTGTCATTATCAAAAGTGAGATTTTTATCCATTAGGAAAATAAAGGTGTTTATTATCAATAAAGATATAGCCTTTACTTTCTTGTAGCATGGTTTTATTTTGTAATTCAGATTTACCTATATTCTCTTGGTAAAATATAAATTTTCTACCAAAAAAGGATGTTTGTTTTTTTATAAATTGATTTAGCGTTGATTTATCTTGATAAGATAAGTTGCTATTAAATATTAATACAAGCCTATTTTTATCTTTCTTTATTTCATAGTCAGATTTTTGAATAAAAGAAATTTTATTGATTTCATTGATTAAATTATTCATAGAAAGTGAAATAACCTCAGGGTAACAATTTTCTGGAAATTGATGATGAATAGCATTTATCTCCTTTTCTTTTTCAATTTCATTTTGATAAATAAATATTAATTTTGGTTTTTCTTTATTTGATAAAATCAAGTGATTGATTTTATGCTGTCTGGATATTAGTGAATTTTTAATTTTATTAATATCAACATAAATATATTCACCTTCTCTATTTTCTGTTTTTATCCATTCCGGTACTGAATCATCATAGAGGCAGAGATGATTGTTTTCTCCCTTGTAATTAAGAGGCGATAACTGAATCGGTATATCAACTGTTCCATCAATAAATTTATTATCTTTTAATAAGTAATATAAAATAAACAAACTGAGTATTAAAGTAAAAATGAAAATAAAAACAGTAGAATAAGTTTTTACCTTCATTTTATTTAAACTAAAATTCAACTCGTTAATGTTTATATTATCTGATTTGCTAATCAATAAGATTGGAATATCATTTAAATAAATGGGATTATCTAATGTTAATTTTTCTGTTTTTATTTTCCCTAACTTATTATTATTTATAGTAAATAAATTACCATTGTCATTTTTTTGATCAAGTTTAATATCAATATTTACATTTGAGAAATCATCATCAAAAGGAATGTATAAATTGATTTTATTTTTATGTTCACTATTTTCTCTATTTTCACCGTTATATAACAAAATGGAATAGTGATGAGATGAAAGTGATGTTTTTGTGCCTTTTAATGGCCCGTTTAAAATATAAAGATAATAAAAAATATAATTGCTCATAAATAACTTTGTTTATTAATATTTCCCGTGAATAGGTTTGGATAATAATTTAATTAATCTTATTTATTTTTAAAATAAGGTTTATTATTTTACAGTTTAAGTGTTTTTTAATAAAAATATCTTGTAAAATTTAAACTAATCTGGATGATTGTACATATTTATCACTAATTATTAATGTTATTATATCTAAAGTGCTGTAAATCATAATGCATAAATAATATTTCGGTATTAATGTTATTACCGTTATTTTTGTTTTTTTATAATTTTTAAGGTTCTATTATGTTAATAAATGATATAAAGATAAATGGTGACAATGATATATTGATGGGTGATTCTTTATTCTATTGTATTCCTTTGAGTGATGGTTCGCCGATAAAAATATATGAAAATAAAATCGTAAAGATAGTACAAGGTAAGGCATTTGTTTATAATGCGAAAAATGAGAATATTGTTTTTCAATCTGAACCACATACTTGGAAAATAGAAAAACGTTCTTTTTTTATATGTGCTCGATTATTGGCTTTTATTGATTATGCGCGTGATTTTTCAAAAATGACAGCTATTGGAACTGAATTTGATATTAATCAGAAGATTTTTCATATAGAAAATAGCGAAGGAACACTAGAGCATATTTTAATTAGTGAAGCATTAAAAGAGAATAGCCAATTAGAACCACTTTTTGTGACGATAAGACATAGTGAAAGTTATTGGCTTATTTTGCACCTTATTAGTTATTTAGATGAGAAAAAAAGCAATATTGCACAAATAGGGGAACGCTATGGCGTATCTGGTACGCATTTTAGGCGTTTATGCAAACGCTATTTGGGGAACTGCGGTAAAAGCCAATTACGTTCATGGCGTGCTGCTTCATCGATTTTAACAACGCTTTCAACGGATGAATCATTAACACAAATCGCCGTTGATAATGGATTTAGTTCTGCATCACATTTCTCTAATGAAATTAAAACATTATTTGGTATTACTCCAACGGAATTTCGCCGAATTGGTCGTTTTCTTTATGAATATAAAAAATAAAGTCTGTTTTATTATTGGGATACTTCTTTGTTGTAGTTTGCCTTTATCTGTCAAAGCAGAAGAAGAGCAAATTATTTATACACATCAAAGTAAAAAACCCGATATGTTTATTGCTGTTGATACCCGTATCGAGCAGTTTTTCTTTGTTTTATCAGATAAATTCAATAAGCCCTTTATTTTAAGTCAGGCTGTTAAGAAAAAAAGGATCACCGGTAATTTTTCATTGGCTTCGCCTCAAGAGGCATTTGAGTCGATGGTTCGCCGTATGTCATTACTTTATTTTAATGATGGTGAAGCAATTTATGTGTATGACAATACTGAAATAGAGCAAGCATTATTTCAAGTAAGAAATATTAGTATTTATGAGCTCAAGGAATATCTGCAAGATGTTGGTTTGTACGACCTACGTTTTCCATTACGAGCAGGAAAAGATAAGCGTACTTTTTATTTATCTGGGCCACCTATTTATCTTAAGTTAGCGAGAGCCGCTGCAGATTATCTTGATAATGTTGCGGCAGAAAAACAGCAACAAACAATGAATAATCAAGTTCCCACGGGGAGCTCTCGTTATGGAGAGGAATTTGTGCAGATATTTGCACTAAAAAATACCTTTGTTCAAGATCGTAGCTATTCATTACGTGATGAAAAAATTGTACTACCAGGTATTACGACAGTATTACAGCAGCTATTTCATTCACAAACACAAGAAATGAATGGAGCGTCGCGAAATAGAGAGCAACAGAATACATATTCCGCATCTTTAAATACGAATAGTAGTAATGGCGAAAGTGAAGAGGCGTCTTATTCGACAACACCTATTGTCACTCAAATGGGACAATATCATGTTGAGTTAGTACCGTTGCCTGCATCAAATAGCTTATTAGTTAAAACTAGTCGGGAAGGTTTAGCATTAGTCCATTCATTAATTACTCAGCTTGATAAGCCTAAAAGGCAAGTTGAGCTTTCACTATGGATCATAGATATTTCGAAAAGTAAGGCAGATAGCTTAGGGATTGATTGGAGTGCGCGTTTTGACTCCGGCAATCACGCCTTTTCATTTAATACATCGAGTTTAACACCAGCATCGGGTTTTAGTTTTCTCAGTAAAATTAAAGCATTAAGTGATGATGGTGATGCAAAAATGGTATCAAGACCCATCTTGTTAACTCAGGAAAATACTCCTGCAATTTTTGATAATAATACGACTTTTTATACTCAAATTAAGGGGGAAAGAGTTGCAACATTAGAATCAACAACATTTGGCACAATGATGAGTGTATTACCTCGTATTGGTAGCTCTAATAAAGAGATTGAAATGATCATCAACTTGGAAGATGGCGCAGAAAAAAAAGAAGATTCAAGTAAAGATAATGAACGTCTACCTACGATTAATCGTACTAATATTAGTACCGTAGCAAGAGTTTCAGAAGGTGGAAGTTTGCTTATTGGTGGATATACACGAGAAGATAATGTAAATGCGGAATCTAAAATTCCAGTTCTCAGTGCGATCCCATTATTGGGCAAACTATTTACATATAAATCAGATAACAATAAAAAGATGGTACGTATTTTTATGTTACAGCCACGTTTATTGGGAAGCACTGACAGTGATATCTCACAATCATTAAGTGATGATCCTTTTCAACCGATGAATAAAAAAACGACACAGGCATTGCAACAACTTCAGAATTTTATGAGGTAATGCCATGGTTACGCCAATTAAATCGACGATCCCGATTCAAATTGCAATAAAAGAAAATAAAGTTAATCATGAAAATAGAAGTGATAACGAATATAAGCAGCCTAAAATTTCAGAGAGACAGAACTATCAAAACCAATTGATGGAAATTGCTGATGATATGTCGATGGTTGCCTCGCAATTTTCACAACGCTATGGAAAAGGATTAGATAAAAAAGCAGAACGAGGAAACAATACTTTATATATTACAGAGGAAGGTGCAGATCAAAAATTAGATAAAGTATTAAAAATGTTTAAAAAATCAGATCAAAGCTTACTGGACTTATTGGCTTATTTACGACAGATGTTTCCTGACGATAGTGATTTGATTATGGTTTTACGGGAATTAATTAGAAAGAAAAAATTAGGTGCGCAATTAGATGCTGAGATAGAAAATGAAATTGTGCGTATGCTTGAAGGAGAAAATGCAAAAAATATTCGTGCGGGGATTAATGTCGCTTTAAAAGCAAAAATATTTGGTAAATTATTATTACTTAATCCCTCTGTATTACGAGATCTTTATCGTAGCTATCTTGATTTAGATTTAGAGCCAATTTATTTCTTTCAGTTTTTAATAGAAGAATATGATATTGAACGATGTACGGCTATTTTTACCTTTTTGGCACAAGGTTTGTTATATGATATGCAATCTTTGATGCCGAGCTGCTCACAAAGTTCAGAGTTTGGTTTGCTGTTAGAAAGAGTCAATAAATTAAGAGCAATATATAGTTTTATTTCATTAGGAATGGATCTTTTTAAAGAAAAAGAATTACAGCATATATTATCAGAAAAACAGCTTTATCAATTGTTCTATCATGGTATGACAATACCCGATGAAATGAATATCTATTTGTTGGGTTTATTATCCAAAGAATTTTCAAGTTTATTAATAACGGTAAAGATGCGATTTTTACAAATAATAAGAACACTATTTAATAGATATCCAGAATGCTTGTATTTATCTAATGAAAATAGAATCTCTTGCCAAAAAATAATACAAACTATTATGGATAAGTATATTCATATGGAAAAATTCGAATTAAGAAAAAACAAATAATTATTTTTAATGGATATTAATAATGATATATAAATTTCTTTTCTCGATAAGAAATCGCCCAGAACTTATTGTGTTGTCAGTGATAATTTTAGTTATTTTAATGTTAATTATGCCATTGCCTACCTATTTGGTTGATTTTCTTATAGGTCTTAATATCACGATTGCATTATTGATATTGATGAGTTCTTTTTATGTCACTCGAATATTAAACTTTATGACGTTTCCCGCATTACTTTTGATTACAACGTTATTTCGTTTAGCTCTATCAATTAGTACTAGCCGACTTATCTTATTGGATGCCGATGCTGGAGAAATTATTACCTCTTTTGGTGAGTTCGTTATTGGAGAAAATTTAGTTGTTGGTTTTGTGGTCTTCTCTATCGTGACAGTAGTGCAATTTCTTGTTATTACAAAAGGTTCTGAACGAGTTGCCGAAGTCGCTGCACGTTTTTCTCTTGATGGTATGCCGGGTAAACAAATGAGCATTGATGCGGATTTGAAATCAGGCATCATTAATAATGATGAAGTTAAAATTAGGCGGAAGGAATTAGGGCAAGAAAGTCAGCTTTATGGATCATTTGATGGTGCAATGAAATTTATTAAAGGCGATGCTATTGCCGGCATTGTGATTATTTTTGTTAATTTAATTGGTGGAATGTCTGTTGGTATGGCGCAAATGGGGATGTCACTTTCTCAAGCGTTGCAAACTTATACATTATTAACCATTGGTGATGGTTTAGTGGCACAAATTCCCGCTTTATTAATTTCAATTAGTGCTGGATTCATTGTGACACGAGTCGGAGATGAAAATAAAAACTTAGGCTCAAGTATTATGAATGAGCTGTTATCTCAAGACTTCGCACTCTTAATCACTGCATTGCTTGCTTTTGCTATTGGTTTTTTACCTGGCTTTCCAACGCCCGTCTTTATTATTTTATCTACGATTATTGGATGTTATTTTTTCAAAAAAAACATTTGGGATAAAAAAAAGAAAACTTCTGAGAATAGTGATACTCCTCATCATGAAGAAGGTGATGAGAAAAAAGGTATTATGTCTAATCTTTTTTCTGGAAAAAAAGAACAAGAAGAAGAAAACCAATTAGCAACAGAAACAATTTCTTTATCGCAAGCAGAAACACAGCCACTAATCGTAACGCTTTCAGTGAAAAAGAAAAGTTATCTAACAAAAAAGGTCTTTGATAAATGGTTAAAGAAAGAATTTATATTACAATATGGGGTATTACTTCCCGATATCTTAATTTATTATTCTGATACTATTGATAAAGATAAAGTCATCATTTTAATTAATGAAGTTAAAGCGGATGAGTTTTATTGTTCTTTTCCTCTTATTAATATAGAAGCACCGACAGATGAATTCTTTTCTTTAGGGTTAAAATATATTGAGTTAGAATGTAAGGGAGTAAAAACTTATTGGACTGATGAAGATAATAAATCATTATTAATGAAACTTAATTTTGAACTTATAAGTTCAGAAGATTATTTTTATCAAAAATTTTCCAATTTAATTACAGCAAATATTGTGGAGTTTTTAGGTATACAAGAAACAAAAGATATACTAGATAAAGTAGAGGAAAAATCACCAGAATTAATGAAAGAATGCTATCGGCAAATTTCTATTCAAAGGATCAATGAAGTTTTACAGAGATTAGTGCAAGAAAAAATACCAATAAGAAATATTAAAACGATTATTGGTGGATTAGTTCAATGGGGTGGAAAAGAAAAAGATCCTATTTTGCTCACTGAACATATTCGAACATTACTCTCTCGTTATATAAGTGGTTTTTTTTCTAAAAATAGTCAGCTCAATGTTGTTATATTATCTAATGAAATTGAAGTAATTATTCGTGATGGAATTAGGCAAACATCATCAGGGACATTTTTAAATTTAGAACCTGCGGAGCTTGATGTTATTTTAGAAAAAATAACCATTGCACTTGATGAAATAAAATACATTCAAAATTATGTTTTATTAACTGCAATTGATATAAGACGATTTGTAAGAAAATTACTAGAAACACAGTTCTCACAACTATCTGTTTTATCATACGATGAAATATCATCAGATATTGAAATAAATGTTTTACAAACTATTTAGAGGAATAATATGTCATTTGATCTTGCACAATTACTTATCGATGCTATGAACGTTATTGGTCGAACAGACCTTTTTTCTGGAGGGCACTCTATTGATAACCATTCAACTATTACGATTAGCTTAGGCGATATGCCTGATATTAATTTATTAATTGTTGATAATGTTCCTATGATTTGGTCGGTATTACGTGAATATGATGAAAATCAATTAAAACAAAATAGCGCAGAAATTATATTAAGTCATGTGAACTCAGAAACAGAAAGCTTTTATCCGGGCCAACCAGCGTTAGTTAAAGTTGAAAATGATTTAGAGTTACGCGCTTCTTTTATGCCAATAGCCTTGCAAAATGGCGAAACAATGGCAAAAGCGATAGATGAATTTTTTCAAGCCATGAATCGAACTAATCAGCAATTTATTAATTAGTTATGGCTAACGCGTTTTCTCCTTTTCGTTATGCAGCACACCCAATTCGGATACAAGGTAATATTCTTGAGGTGATGTTGCGTAATGTTTTTATTGGTGAAATTTGCCAAATTAGAAAAAGCATAGAAAATAGCATGCCAATTGGTGAAGCTATTGTTATTGGATTTCGCCACGGAATAACAATATTGAGTATGATGGGCAACTCTCAAGGCTATTCTTTGCAAATTATCGTAGAGCCAACAGGTGAGGCTTTCTCTGTTGCTCTAAATCATCGTGTATTAGGCAGCATGATTGATATTAAAGGGCATTGTTTATTACGATTTGACGGTAAAGACTTATCAGAAGATTTACCTTCTAAATTATACCCTGTTCATGCGCAGCCTCCCGCATATCATGAACGATTACCTATCACAACATTATTTCAATCAGGAGTTCGTGCAATAGATGGATTATTAAGTTGTGGTTTAGGACAACGAATGGGAATATTTGCCAGTGCAGGAACAGGAAAAACAATGTTGCTGAATATGATTATTCGTTTTTCTCAAGCAGATGTATTTGTCATCGGATTAATTGGTGAACGAGGCCGAGAAGTTACCGAATTTGTCGAAGAATTAAAACAAGATAGTCGGTGTAATAAGGTCGTATTGATTTGTTCAACCTCAGAAAAACCTGCGGTTGATCGTTGTAATGCGGCATTAGTGGCGACTACAGTTGCTGAATATTTTCGTGAACAAGGTAAACATGTTGTTTTATTTATTGATTCAATAACACGCTATTGCAGGGCGTTACGAGATGTCGCGTTAACAGCAGGCGAATTACCAGTCCGTAAAGGCTATCCCGCTTCAGTTTTTGATACATTGCCCGCCATTCTAGAAAGACCTGGTGTGACAAAACGAGGGTCTATTACTGCATTTTACACCGTCTTATTAGAAAGTGATGATGAACCTGATGCAATAGGTGAAGAGGTTCGCTCTATCGTTGATGGTCATATTTACCTTTCACGAAAAATAGCCGCATCAGGTCATTATCCTGCTATCGATATTTTAGCGAGTGTGAGTCGCCTTTTTCAGCAAATTACAGATGAACGACAACAACAGGCAGGATTAAAAATAAGACAAATTTTAATGCGATTACAGGATATTAAACTGTTACAAGAATTTGGTGAATACCGTATTGGGGATAGTGCATTAAATGATGAAGCTGTGAATAAACAATCTAAAGTTGAAAAATTTTTAATGCAGTCATTTAAAGAAAAAGCAGAATTTCAGCAAACATTAGAAAAATTGTATGAGATTGCCAATTAAACAACAAGCTATCATTGATTTATTAGTTAAGCGACAAAGAAAAATTGAAAAAAAACAGTATCAATATGAAAGACTATTAGTTGAGGCGGAAAATAAAAGACAAGAACAAAAGAAATTAATGGAATTATTGAAAAATGAAATACCCAATTATGAAAAAATAGGTATTTATTCCATTATTTCTTTTTATCATCAAAGAAGAAAAAAAGCGATTGTCTTATCTTCATTGAATTTATGTCAAACTCAGCTTAAAGAAATAATTATTCAACAAGAAAAATTGAAAGAAGAAAAAAAAGAACTTGAAAAAGAATATATTATTACAATAAAAAAACAGAAGAAAATGCAACGCTATTTTGATAGAAAGCAGAAAAAATTACAGGTATATCTAGAACGTTTAGAACAATATGATATACAGGAGATCGCTTTGTATGACAACGATATTATCTAATAATGTAAAAATAAACAACATAATTCCTAGTGATGAATGTAATTTTGATGAAATGGTTTTATATCAATGTCAAAAGTTTTTTCCTAAAGATAAACAGAAATTAGAAATGAAATTAGAAACATTTCTAAAATTAAATAAATCTAATGTGTTTTTAAATGAAAAAAACAAGGATTTAGAAATATTATCAGATATTGAAGAGAGAGAAGAGAGAGAAGAGAGTGAAGGACTATTCCTGATGAATAGAAATATATTATTTTTTCTTTCCAATAGAATAGAAGAAAAAACATCTGATAAATCAATTATTAAAGCATTGATTATAAGAGCAAGTGAAATTAAAAAAACAAAACAAAATCTTGAAGTAAAGAATATCATCATTAATGATGACTTGTTAAATAAAAAAAATAATATTAAAGATAATGTTAGTAAAAAAAATGAGATAAACGATGTATTTAATAGTGAAATAAAGAATACACATAAAGTTGATACGGAAAATAATACTAATTCTGCACAATTATCTGAAAAAGTAGAATTTGTGCAACAACCTCAAATAGAGGTCAAAACGGTGAATAAATCGCCACTTGAAGTGCCTTGTTGGCGAATATTACATACAAAACAATCCACCGAAAAAAATGATATTACTTATGTTTTTAAGAAGTGGGGAAACGAACATCATCAAATAAAAATTCTTTTTTTTATGAAACATCAGATGCAATTTATTGCCTCTACAGGACGTGTTTACCAAACTTCTCTGGATAATTTAAATCAATATCAAGGTAGAGCAATATTGTCGTTAGAAAATAGCTCAGAAAATGAATATGACTATATTACTTCAATTGATGCAGATCCTAAAAAGAAGGATGGTGATTTATGAATACATCATTATTAGCATGTATAAAAGATAATGATGATGATAACACCATGCGATGTTTTTCTGCCTCATTTCAATCATATTCAGTAGATAAAAGAGATTATTATTTTTCTATCTATGGGGAAAATTCACTTGGTTTCTTTAATGGATTAATGTCTGTTAATTGCGTTATGGATAGGCTTTATCCTGAAAAAAAGATTGATTGGGAATTGGTTCCTTCCTCTTATTTGTGTTCTCTTTTTATTCGAAATTATACTCAGATTTTACTTTCATTTTCATCAATACCTTTTTTATTGCGTGTAGAGGATATTTATTTAGGTCAATCAGTAAATGGTGCCTATCCCAAAATTAGCAGTGATCTTGGTGATGTTTTTATTCATGAAATAAAAGGGCATTTTCAATGGATAGCGCTATCTAATAATAAGTTAGGAGTTATAGGAGATTTTTGTTTAGGAACGAGCCAGCTTTCTCTTTCATTATTAAAAAATATATTACTTGGTGATTTATTACTTATAGAAAAAATATCATCTAATTTATTTTTAGGTGAGAAAAAATGGATTAAATTTGAGTGGAATGGGGAAAATAGTGTGCAGCTATTAAATGAGAATGAATCAAAAGTATTAGACAGTAATGAACAAAACAAATCAGCACATGAAATAGAGAGTCAACCTTTTACTACTGATGAAGAGAAAAGATTAGCCCCCATCGGTAATATTCCTGTCACTGTTTCTTTTATTTTAGCCAGTAAAACACTATTAATTGAAGAAATAGAAAATCTGAAATCAGGGCAACATATCATGCTGCCTGAAGAAGCACATCAACAAATTATTTTAAAAGTAAATGGCCTTTCTATTGCTCAAGGAGAATTGATTAGGGTCGGTGATCGTTTAGCTGTTGAGATCCAACGTTCTTTTTCACATAACGAGTAAATAATGGAAAGCTCTACAACATTGATATTAACGCTTGCCTTGGCAACACTTGCGCCTTTTATTATTGCCGCAGGTACGTGTTATCTTAAATTTTCGATAGTGCTTGTTATGACGCGTAATGCTTTGGGTGTACAACAGGTACCTTCTAATATGGTTCTAAATGCAGTTGCGTTAATGATGGCATTATTTGTTATGACGCCAATGACTAAAAATAGCTATCAATATCTTGTGAATAATCCTATTAATTTAGGAGAGCCAGGATCATTAGAACGTTTTTCTGATGAAGCATTAGGTGAATATAAGCATTATTTATACCGATATTCAGAACCAGAATTATTAGATTTCTTTGATAAAGCTCAAGGGTATCGACCAGACAGCATAGACGACGATGAACAAATTGAAAGCTCACTATTTTCTTTATTACCTGCTTATGCGTTAAGCGAGATAAAATCGGCATTTATTATTGGATTTTATCTTTATCTACCTTTTATTGTGATT
The DNA here is from genome assembly GCF_009915245.1 of Proteus sp. G2669. NCBI lineage: Bacteria > Pseudomonadati > Pseudomonadota > Gammaproteobacteria > Enterobacterales > Morganellaceae > Proteus > Proteus sp. G2669. Next base: position 89,990 of record NZ_JAABLX010000026.1, read on the forward strand.
GATTTGATCGTTTCTTGTATTTTGCTGGCATTAGGAATGATGATGATGAGCCCGATTACACTTTCTGTCCCTTTAAAGTTAATTTTATTTATTGCAATGGATGGCTGGACATTATTATCAAAGGGACTGATAAATCAATACCTTGATTTGATGGTGGTAAAATAATGGATATGGTTTATGCCGCTAATAAGGCAATCTATCTCATTATTTTATTATCAGCAGCACCTATTGCCGTTGCCACTTTTGTTGGATTAATTATTGGATTATTACAGACAATTACACAAATACAAGAACAAACATTACCTTTTGGAATTAAGTTAGTGTGTGTTTTTGTTTGTTTATTAATGACAATGGGGTGGATGGGGGAAAAATTATTGATCTATGCAAAAGAAATGTTAGCGATAGGATTCGCTGGATAAAATATGTTAATAATCTTCGAATATTTTAAAGTTTATCTTATTGATATCTTTTTTCTTATGGCACGTTTACTTCCTGCATTTATGTTTATTCCTTTTTTAAATAGTAGAATTCTTAATAGCCAATTTTTAAAATATGTTATTATTTTCTATGTTGCATTGGGTATAAAAGTCAGTATTCCTATTTCAGATGATATTAGAGATAACGGGGTTATTATTCTAATTAGTGAAATTATTATTGGCCTTTTTATCGGATTGTTACTTGCAACGCCATTTTGGATAGCCTCGGCATTTGGTGAATTTGTAGATAATCAAAGAGGGGCTAGTATTGGTGATACTATTAATCCTACAACAGGTATTGAATCTTCAGAATTTGCTTCGCTAACGGGATTATTTTGTGTTGCTTATTTTCTGCAGTTTGGTGGTTTAGTAACATTAATGACAGTCTTAAAAGATAGTTATAGTGTTTTTCCTGTTGGCTATTTTAATCAAAATATTGGTTATTCACTAATAGGAAAATGGTTGACCGATATAGTACGAGTGGCTATTGTTTTGGTTTCACCTGTATTAGTTTTGATGTTTCTTAGTGAAGTAGCATTAGGTGTTTATTCCCTTTTCTGTCCTCAGTTGAATGCATTTTCACTCTCTTTATGTATTAAGGGCATTATTGCTTTTTCTGCACTTCTGCTTTTTTTTACTTCAGCAATGACAAATGAATTATCAGGTTTTTTTAATTATCAGTATTTCCATACTCTCTTTATGAGTTTTTATTATGGCTGAAAAAACAGAAAAACCTACACAAAAGAAATTAGATGATTCAGCTAAAAAGGGGCAAACATTTAAAAATAAAGAGTTAACTTCAGGTGTGATTTATATTATTGGCATTATCTATCTTTTTCACCGAGTTAATTTTACAGAATTTATTGAATTTTACCAATCTATTTTATTAAATCCAACACATATTAATTTAGAAAGTTATATTAAAATAATATCAAAGCTATTTTTTAATATTATTATACCTGTATTGATTATTACTGCTTTCGTGGGTATTACTATCTCATTGTTTAAGTCTCGATTTAAAATAGCAACTGAAGCATTAAAAATAGATTTAAATCATATCAATCCAATCTCTGGTTTTAAGAAGATATTTAGTTTAAGAACAATAAAGGATTTCATAAAAACATTACTTTTTATTATCGTTTTTTTAGTGGTTTGTTTTGTTTTTATGGTAATAAATAGCCAAGAGATATTTTTACTTTATCGCTCTAATTTAAATATTGTAGTAGAAAAATGGTGCTCTGTTGTTGTCGATTTTGTTTTTATTTTCTTTATTCTTTCATTACCACTTCTTACTTTAAATATTATTGCTGATTTCTTCCTTTTCATGAAAGATATGATGATGGAAAAACATGAAATAAAACAAGAAAATAAGAATATGGAAGGAGATCCTGAAATAAAATCAAAACGCAAATATTTACACCAAGAGTTACTTGATGAGCCAATGAAAAAAGTGATTAGAGATTCTTCTGCTGTAATTGTTAATCCGACTCATATTGCTGTGGGAATTTACTTTGATCCTGATAATAATATTATGCCATTAGTTTCGTTGAAGTGTGAAAATGCAAAAGCACTGGCTGTAAAAACATATGCGAAAAAAGTAGGCACACCAATAGTTCGATATCCAGAATTGGCTCGAAAGCTATATCATAAATATCATCTTTTTGACGTTATGATCGATACTGATCTTCTTGATATTATGGATCTCCTAATTTGGCTAAAAAGAGTTGAATTAGATGGTAGATTAAGAGAAGAAATGGACTATAGATAGAAAAATACATTTATCTTATTTAAATAAATAGTATTTATTTTTATAAATAATAACGTTTGTTTTATTAAAGCTATTTTATAACCATTATTTTATGATTTTGTTAATTATTCATCCTTGATGAAAGGATTAACATCATGTCACTATATGAAAAGATGTCAGAAAAAGAACTTGATCAATTAGCAAGTTACATTGTTTCCATTGTCCAAAATGGTAAGACTATTAAAGATGAAGGCACAATTCCAGAAGGATTTATGGAAGGAATTTATTCATTTGCTTACGATTTCTACCAAAAAGGAAAGTTGGATGAAGCCGAAGCTATTTTCAAATTTTTATGTCTTTATGATTTTTATAATGTTGATTATATCATGGGACTTGCTGCAGTTAAGCAATTAAAAAAACAGTATCAAGCCGCCATAGATCTTTATGCTTTAGCTTATTTAAATGCAAATAATGATTATAGGCCTATGTTTTATGCTGGGCAATGTAATTTATCTTTAGGCGAAAAAGAGAAAGCAAAATATTGTTTTCATCAAGTATCGTTAAATATAAAAGATCCTATCATAAAAGAGAAAGCAGAGATTTATTTAACATCTTTAAAAGATATCCCTTTGGTCGTCATTAATGAAAATAAAGGAGATGAAAATGAGTGATACTATTGTTAATGGTTTAATATCTAATCGTTTAGTCTCATTAAAAATGGACGAAAAGGATCAGATTGTTGAGAACTTGACGAAAAAAGAAAATACAGTCAATGACAGTAACAAGAAAATTATTTCTTCATATTTTATAAAAAAAAATGAAAACATTTCAGTACCTATATTAAGGCCACCTGAAGAGCAGGAAAATGTAAATTCTAATATAGATATAAAACCTGAAGTAGGTGATTCATCTCAAAATAAATCAAGAAGAATAGAAAGGAGTAGTCAAGAGAAAAAAAAAGAAAATAATTATTTGGATTTACAATTAAAGTATCAAGGAATAATTAATGATGGTATTTTAAACTCTATTAAAGACACAGATAAATTCGAAGATTTTTTACATCAATTTGATTATTTAGAAAAGAAAATAGCAGGATTGGTTGAAGATTATAAATCTATTTTAGGTGATGTAAAAAAATACCAAGATGCCAATGTTGATTATTGGATGGCAGTATATAACTCTATACAAGAAAAAGGATTAAAAACAGAAAGTGAGGTATGCAAATATTTAAATAATAAAAATATTCCAAAAGAGATTGTTAATGATCTTATCCATAAAAAATTTAATAATAAATCTGAAATGGAAGATTATTTAATAGGGAAATATCCTGCTTTAAATCTTCCCAATGATATATCTAAAAATAAGCTATATGATCTTGATGATTTACACAGTGATATATTGGATTTTTTTAAGGAAATATCAAATATAGCTCCCCATGTCTCGATGAGTGACGAAAAATTAAAATCAATCTCAACAAATTTTAATCATCTTAAGAATATTATTGATAATAAGAGTGATGATCTTCTTACTAAGAAAATGCAAAGTGCAAAAAAGGCTTATATTGACCTGACTTTGACCCAGAGTCATATAGAACTTGAAATAGCCTCTCGCTCTTTATCAGGTTTGGCATTACTTACTTTTTTACTTGCTAAAGTTAGAGAGCTAACAATGAAAGTAATGCTACAACGTTCTGAAAATGAGCAAAAGCTTTTTGAAGAAATGCAAAAAGTAACAGAAAAATCATTGAGAGATAAGGTTGATGATCAAAAAGTAAAAATTAAAAAACAAGAAGAAATTCAATATTGGGCAGGAATTAGTTTAAAGATTTTAGGTGGTTTTCTCGCTATTTTTGCCGGTATTGCGGCTGTTTTTACAGCTGGCGCCTCTTTAGCATTAATGGCCGTGGCTGTAACACTTTTAGTTGCAGATGTAGCATTAACAGTCGCTGATGAGATTTATCAGGCCATTCATGGTGAATCTTTTATGGATGAAATAATGGCACCTGTTTCAGAAGCCATTATGAAAGTGATTGATAAAATGGTTGATGCTTTAATGGATATGTTTGAAGTTTTTTTAGACACGCTTAAAAATTTAGGTCTTGTCGATAAAATTGATGATATTAAAAAAGAAATATATGACAAAATGAAAATGGCACTAAAAATTTTTATTACCATTATTTTATTTGTTGCTGCTATAGCATTAACATTTGTTGCGGGGCCAGCAATTAATGGCATAACCAATGCAGCGAAAAAAATATTCAATGAGCAAATTAAACAGACATTAAAAAAAGTATTAAATGATTGTCTTGAGAAAATGCTCGGTAATATGATTAAAGAAATCATTATGCAAGCAATGGAAGAAATATTGAAAGCAATAAATAAAGCGATTACAAAAATTACCGACAATGTATTATTGCAAAAAATAACTACTATATTAAATAAAGTTAGCCATATGATAACAGAAGATATGTCAGAAAAAGCGGTGAATACAATTCATCGAATAGCTGTAAGTGCTAAATTATTAAATTCAGTTACATCCAATACTATTAACATTTATAGCAATATAATATCAGCCGATATTATGAGATCAGTTGCTGATAGTAAAAAGTTAAATGCAATTCTAGATTTAATTCAGAAGTTTATGGATAAAATCATGGAAGAATATAGTGATAATATGGATACAATTACGGAAATATTAAAAAATATGAGTGATAGCTACTCTATAAGTAGTAAAGTTAAATCTAACATAGCGAAAAGAATCTCTGCTTAATAAAAAGGAATATAAAATGGATATGAAAATTGATAATCATAACTTTTTAAATACTCTTTTTAATAAAGATGTATCAAATATTAGGAATGAAAATGAAATAGAGAATATTGAAGGGCTAAAAACACCCAATAAAACATCTTCAGAATATCTCACTAGAATTAGCTTTAGCAAAGATAACATAAGAATAAATGAAAATAAGCCTTTATTAAAAGGGCCGGAATATAATCACAGTAAAATGAAATCATTTTTGGATGAATTGGAGTTATCAAAGTCTAATTTAAGAGAAAATACGGTTATAAAAGTAGGTGAGTTTAATTTTTTATCAGATGATATGATGGCGTTAATTAATCTTTTTATTAATTATTACAAAGCAATGATTGAAAAGTTCGAAAGATCTAGAGAGCTTGGAAATATGTTAATGAGTATAGAGATAATATTAGCCGATAGTTCAAAAAATATTTTAAATAAAAAAGCAGATATGGTTGTAGCTGCTTCAGTAACTGGTGCAGGGCTTTCATTAGGCTTAAATATTGGTGGTGCGTCTATGTCTATTTTTGGTATGGGAAAAGGATTAGTCACTGGAAATACTAACCAGACAATATTAAAAGGAAATACGTTAACGAATATTGCACCTTCATTGAGTGGGATAGCGGAACAACCTATGCAAGCTGAGGCAATCCGTATTGAAGCTGAAGTAAAAGGAAATGATGCCGCAACTTCCGTTGCAGGACAATTAGTTAATAATAATAATGAACTACAGCGAAATGAGGCCGATATTATCAAAGCACTTTTACAAGGTATCGAAACTATTATTCGTGCAACACAAGATGTTGCATCTACAATAGGTTCAAATTTAAAAGGTTAATTATGATTAATAATTTGGGATCTTATCATTTACCTAATGAAGAAAATATTTATTCTCAATATTTAACTAAAAAAAAAGTGGATAAAGATCAACTTAATAATATAGTAAAAAATATTGAACGCAATGAGGATTATTTAGCGAGCAAAAAATTAATCAAAGATTTTGATGTGTCATTCGTTGATAATCCAAATTCAAAAAAAATCGCTTATAGTTTATCTAAATATGTTGAAAATCAAAAATATAATTCTAGTAGATTAGAAAGTAAAGATATTTTATCATCTATATCTAAAATAGAAACAGCAGAAGACTTAGGTAATAATGATAAAAATAAATTTATTGATTCATTAAGTGATCTTTTTGATGATATTAAATCGACGATTAATACAGGTAAGGCAGATTATTTAGATGTATTAAAAGATCTTTTTTCAAATTATATGGATTTTGTGAGTGCAATAAGAACGTTATTATCTAAATTGAGTGAAGCGACTAAAGCCGCTAAAAAAGAAGGCCGTATTAATATTCATCTTGAAGATTTTTATAATGAACTACAAGATTTAAAAAATAAGTATAGTGGTAAGCCACTATTAAGCTTAGATTTATTTTTTAAGAAAGATAAGGAAGGGCGTTACTACCGTGAAATAAAAGGAGAGAAAATTTTCTATGATAATAAAGATGATATTAACAGAGCAATGAAGGCCTTAGGAAATTTGTTGAATGGAATAAAAGGTGTAAAAGTGATTAAAGGTAATGGTGAAGGTAGTGACCATTATTTGGATCCTTATCTTGAGTTTTGGTTCAATGTACAAATTGATTTTACTGATCTTGAAAGCTTGTTAAAATCTTTAAAAGATAAAGGATTGGGATCACAAGATATTTTACAGACAGAGTTTGATCTATTAAAAAAGATGTTAGATTCATTTGAGAAAAAACTAAATAACAATCTTGATGAGTTTTCTAAAAAATACAGCACTGCAAATAGTAATTATGATAATTTTGTTAAAATAGTTAGTAGTACAATGAATACATTACTAGAAATGGCAAAAGGATTTCTACGTTTCTAAGGTTATATTGAGTAATATTATGGAAGATAAGATTTTTTACGAATAAAAGAGAGCTGATATATGATAGATATCAGCTCTTTTTTTTATAAATAATAATTTAAATTAAAATTTATATTCAATACCTAGCCAGTAATTACGGCCATCTTCCATATAACCTTGAGTATATTCATAAGACTTATCAAAAAGGTTATTTACAGAAGCATTAGCAGAAACTCCATACCCAAAATCATAATCTAAACGAAGGTCAGTTTTTGCATAACCTGCCAGTTTGTCATTTTCATCAATGCGGTTATAGGTCCAACTTTGTGCTTCTTCCATAATGGTAAAGCGAACCTGTTCAACAGGAATAAATGTCATCCACATATAGGCTTTATGTTTTGGTAAACCTTCAACATGTGCTACTTGTTTAGGATCGCTATGGATATAGCTGTAATTTAAGCCTAGCTCTAACCAATCTGTCACATTACCTTTAGTACCTAAATCAAGCCCAACATAGTCAACACGCCCACTATTTTGGTTTTGGAAGAATGCATTGCCACCACGATAAACGGTGTGTGCCATAATTGCATCACTGACACGGTTATAGTAAATGCTGGTTTGGTAACCCCATTTATCCGTAATATGTCCTTCATAAGTTAAGTCGAAAGATAATGCGCGTTCAGGATCTAAATCTGGATTGATGATCCCTTTAGAGCCATCTTTGGGTTTTTCACTTGTGTAACGTTCTTTTTGTGTAGGGAAGCGGCTACGATCAGACACAGAGAAACGTACAGCATCATCATTGGCTAATGAATATTTTGCCATCATTTCCCAGTTAAAGGCTGTTTGTTTGTTATCATCAGCGCCTTTGTCAGTCTCAACGCTATCTCGCCAGTCATAGCTAATTGCACCCACTAAATCGAGATCATTAGTGGCAGCCCATTGATATTCAGTTGCTAAAGACCATGTTCTGTCTTTATAACGCATCCAATCACCATTTTTCTCTTTTTGAGAACGGTGAACGTCATCTTTCCAGTGAGCAGCGAAAGAGAGCAGATCATTTTCACGGGTATCGATACCTAATTGTAATGCAGCACCTGTACTGTAGTCGTCATAGTGACTGTAATCAGGTGTATCACCTTTTTTAGGGTACATATAAAGGGTATTTTCAAATTTATCGTGATAAGCACGGCTTTGTAATTTGATACCATCAGTAATTTGAGTAATACCGCTATAGTAATAGCTTTCTTTGTTGTAATCCGGCCATGCCCAATATTTAAATTTACCTTTACCCAATGTTGATGGTGGACTATTTTTTTCACCGTCTTGTTTTACATAAGTTAGGGTATATTCGTCAGAAGCACGTGGTGTCCAACCCACTTTGATCATGCCACGTTTATCATCTGTTGCTGAATTATCACGACGTCCATGAGTTCCCGCAGCCACATTATTTTCATCAGCACCAGGAATTGGAGTAAAGCGTTGTTTTAATTGGCTACCACTGATTTGAATAAAGCCTAAATCATTACGCGCACCTAAGCGTGCACTCATATTGTGTGCATAATCAGCACCACGAGCAAAACCTTGAGAATAAGCAATGCTTCCTTCTAATGGCTTTTTCGGCGTCGCAGTAGTGATATTAATTGCACCACCCATTAAGTTAGGGCCTTGCAGTAATGAGGTATAGCCTTTGTTGACTTCAATGCTTGCCAGATCGTTTGTGGTAAAACGAGCCAAGTCTAAGTTACCATCATAAGGAACATAAGTCGGGATACCATCAAAGAATACAGGTACTTGACGGCTATCAAAACCACGTACTTTAATGGTGTACTCATTACGGTTACCCGATTTTTGCATTACAACACCAGGTAATGTTGCAATGGCTTGCGCCGCATTGACCTTATTTTGTTCAAGCATTTGTTCTTGCGTTAATATATCTGGGTTTGCTGCAATTGGGCTACTCCATACGGTTAATAAGTCGGGAGTAGATTGCCCATAATTGGTGTCAGCAAGAGCAATACTGGGTAATAGAGCTAGAGATAAACAGCAGCATAGAGGTTTTAATTTCATCATTCCAATCTCAGTTCACAATCTATATATAATTTTTTATATAACGATATGCGTAAAAATAAATGAACAAAAAGAGCACTGACATCTGTTAGCGCTCGGTTTTTTTATAAAATAAAGCAACAAATTCATATAAAAGAAGCTCAGCAAAGATGTTCCTCTATGCCATTACAACCATTTCCTTGTTATAACTTCTTTTACATTCAGTAGATGTTGTCTTTATTTATTATTGATTAAATATGTAAATACTCACTTACTTATAAGTTGTTATTTTAATTTAATCTTTTTGGGTAAAGACGAACTTTAATATCCGTCGGTGGTGCATAATAAGGCGCAGATGTCACCAGTAAATTGATGCCTGTCTGTGCATATTTTTCAATTGTGTTTAAGTTAATACCACCTGCCAAGGAAAGATGGCAATGAGGTGCAATGTGAGGTATTTCTTGTTGTAGCTGTGCGATATCTTCAATAGAGAACTTATCGAGCTGTAAAATATCAGGTTGTGCTTTTAACGCTTCTCTTGCTTGTTCAATATCATCAGCTTCTACAACAATGCATTTTTCAGGTGCAGCTTGGCGTAACTGTTTAACATGTTGTGCCCAATTATCAGGCTCTGATAAAAATCGACGATGGTTAGCAAAGAGCAAAATAGTTTCGGAACAACCTTGGCGATGAATGACACCACCGCCCGCCAGTACAGCTTGGGTCGCCAGTAATTTAGTATTAGGGATATTTTTACGTGTACACGCAATTTGCCCTTTAGGTTGATAGCGGTGATAAATATCTAGCATTCTTGCCATATAATCACTCACGCCACAACTCCACTCAAGGACGTTTTGTACCACTTTCCAGCCTTGATGTAGTGCATCAGCACGGCCTTCTGCCGTGATTAAGCAATCACCTGCATTAGCAAAATCGCCATCTTGTTGATGTGCGATTACTCTTAATCCTAATTTTTCCAATAAGCGACAACCTAAAGTGATCCCACTGACGCAACCCGCTTCACGGCGTGTAAAGGTCATTGTGCCTAGTTGATCACCAATATTCAGCGCTCGGCTGGTGAGGTCGCCATATTGGATATCTTCCATCAACAAATTATCAAGAAAGGCATCAGGATAATAAATCATAGGTTCAGCTCACTTTCAGGAACGACATCCCAAGAAACCATTGCCCAATCACGAGTTGGCGAAATCAGTGAAACACCTTTTTCAATACTTTCATGATAGTAATTTGTTAGGCGTACAATTTCGTCTTCGCTTAAAGGTCCTACAGAGAAATTAATACCCTCAATAAATTGCTCAAGGCTATTGAAATTGCTTTGGCAATTACGGCTACGGATATAATCCACTTTAGGGTGAATACCCATTTGGTTTAGCATATTCACAGCATAAATGTACGTTGGAAGCGTAGGAACCTCACGACCTAGTAAGCGAATAATGCGTTGATCAACAAAGGTTGGCGAAACGGTGTGAGTGGTATAAACACGTAATTTGGCTTGGCGATTTAGTTTTAATAGTGCTGCTTGTAAATCCATGACCAATGTTGAACGTGAAGCGACAGCAATATCACAACGAGGAAGCTCATCCCAGCTATCTTCCCATGAGCACGTTATAAATTCTGCGTGGTTGATGCCTGCTTGTTCGGCTCTGCGTTTAGCGACTGCTAACATTCCTGTACTGTAATCAATACCGATGGTTTTTTTGAATTTATCTGCCACATGAATGCTGATAGAGCCAGGACCGCAGCCTACATCTAAGAGAGTTTCAGCACCAGTGAAATCCATCATTTCACGAAATTTTATTAAATAGGGATCGTTAGGATTGGCACAGGTTTCTGCCATTTTTTCAGCACGTTTATCCCAATGCTCAGGCTCTTTTTTGGTTCTTTCTGCCTGTACCATATGGTTTTTATAAAGTTCAGCAAAATCTGTGGTTTCAATTGTGTTCATATTCTTGCCTATGGTCATTTTTATTATCAGAGTAGGCGTGAAAATGCGCCTGAATATCTGTTGGTTGTACACCATAAAGGTGCGCTAAATTATCGGGTGTCAGCAAAATGTCAGGTCTATCTTGCAAAACGGGCACATGAGGTGTCAGCAAAATGACATCATCTGCCAAAGAAGCGGCATGTTGAGGGTGATGTGTGGACATAAAAACACTGATCCCTAATGCTTTTAATGCTTTAACTTGGGTAAGCAGTTTGATTTGATTACCAAAATCAAGGCTTGCTGCGGGTTCATCCATAATCAACAATTTGGGTTGTTGCACTAAAGCGCGTGCAATTAATACCATCTGTTTTTCACCGCCACTTAAGGTATCAAAAGTTCGGTGAGCAAGATGAGAAAGCGAGAGCATTTCTAAGGTTTCCATTGCCATCGTTTTATCTTGTGAGCTAGGCATCGAAAAAAAGGAGAGATGCGCACCTCGCCCCATTACAACCATATCAATAACATTGAAAGAAAAGGGGATATGTGTTGCTTGAGGTACATATGCCACCACTTTGGCTAGTTCTGTTGGTGACCACTCACTTAGTATTTTACCCGCAATATTAATCTCACCATCAATACAAGGTATCAGACCCAATAGCGTTCGCATTAGCGTTGTTTTACCACAACCATTAGCGCCTAATAAGCAGATGATTTGCCCTTGTTTGATGTGAAATGAGAGATCTTTAATTAAGGTTTTGCCTTTATAACCAATGGCGAGTTGCTTTGCATTAGCAATGATCATGTGCCTTTCCTCGTTCTCAGTAACAACATTAAGAAGAATGGCGCACCAATGGCGGAGGTTAAAATGCCTAAAGGGAGTTCAATATTGGCAATTGTGCGGGCTAATGTGTCAGTGATTAATAACATAATAGCGCCAACAAGCAAGGAAACTGGGAACTGTTGACTGAAGTTAGCGCCCACTAACAGTCTTGCAATGTGGGGAACAATTAAACCTAACCAACCAATAATACCCGCAATAGAAACTGCACTTGCAGTTATTAATGTCGCAGACAAAATAAAGACAAGTCGGGTTACTTCGACGTTTAAACCTAATGCTCTGGCTTCTTCATCAGATAAACTGAGAATATTCATACGCCAGCGTAATAAAATGAGTGGAATAAATCCGACTAACATTAAAGGTGCAACGGAAATTAAATCAGAAGCGGTAATAGTCGAAAGACCGCCTAAGAGCCAAAAGGTGATTGAAGGCAATTGAGTGTAAGGATCAGCAAGGATTTTCATTAATGAAATTGCGGAGCCACATAATGCACTAATAGCAATACCAACCAACACAAGGGAGAGTACTGGATCGTGTTGTTTTGCGAGCCTCGCAATAAAGTAGACTAGAGCAACCGTTGCTAAACCGCCCGCAAAAGCGAAAAGTTGAATTGACAACATGGATTGCCCAAGAAAAATACCTAATACAGCTCCTACGCCTGCACCTGATGAAACTCCAAGAATATCAGGTGATACTAAAGGGTTACGAAACATGCCTTGATAAGCCGCACCCGCAATCGCCAATCCTCCACCAATTAAAATTGCCGCCAGAACACGGGGAAATCTTATTTGCCAAAAGACAGTTTCAGTGCGGTTATACTCTACATTGCCCGTTAATTTATTACTCACTAGAGTCCATAGCTCATTGGTAGTAAGTGAATACTTACCACTTGTGATCGCAATTAACGCAACAATGGAGAATAACGCAAATAAAAGCGTGATGCGTACTGATTGACTCATGAATACCCCAATAATTGCTGACATTGTTCAGCACTTAATTGCGTATGGTAAAAATGAGCAAAGTAATTTTGCAGATCTTGAGCAGCTTGTTTTTCTATTCGAGCGTCAAAATGGCTTTGTAAGCGACGCATCCCCATTAAACGGTTGATACCCGGAGGACCATCTAACCAACCAAATGGTAAGCCTTTAAACAGTAGTACTTTGTTGTTTTTAACTGCTTGAATGCTTTTCCATACAGAATCTTGCATAATTTGCTGATAGGCATTTTCATCTTGTGTGATGATAATTTCAGGATCCCACATCAACAGTTGTTCTGGTGAAACATCCGTTAACCCAGTGAAATTAGGAATATCTACCACATTTTCAAAGCCTAATGTTTCAATAGCTTCGGTATGAATAGAGCTTCTTGCGCCTGTTTGTAATCCTTTCGCTCCACGAGCAAGGTAAAAACGAGGGTTTGTTTTTTGTGTAGAAGCAAACAAGGCGGCATCACTAAGATATTGCTCTGCAATTAGCGCTAATGTTTCTGCTCTTTCTGTAACCCCTAATAAAGCGCCTGTTTGACGCAATTGGGCAGGACTATCTTTTAATGTGCCATCAATTAACACATAAGGCACACCCGTTTGATCGGAAACGCGTTTCGCTAATGAGCGATAGGTTTCATCTACATTTCCACTATCAATAATGACATCGGGTTCTAACGTTAGTAAGGCTTCTAAAGAGAGGGTACTTCCTCGTCCTGATAATCGCCCTAAACGGGGTAATTTACGTAAATCCTCTGCAAATAAAGGGCTTTTCTCTAAGTTAAGGGATGAGAAACCTAATAGTTTTTCAGGGGCTAATGCGAGCAATAATTGATCGGTCGGAGGTCCTGCACTGATCACGCGATGGATCGCGGTTGATGCCGGAACGTGACCAAATTGTGCTGCAATACGCGAGGTTATCGCGGCTCTTACCGAATGCGGAAGTGCAGATAATGTCGCAATTGTTGTGAGGTAAGTTAGAAATTGTCGTCTACGGATCGCCATAAGTTCACACTGTTTATTGTTTTATATTGATATCGTTGTTTCATTTATTATACAGCGAAGAATACTATATTTCCTTTGGCTTAAGTCAAGGGATCATCAGTCAAAATCAAATCTAAGCACACATCTGAAAAACTTTATTCGAAATAGTGTATAACCTAGGGCTATAATCAGCGTTCTTGGAAAATTAAAGCGCGTATTAATACGAGTGTTTTTGGATAGTTGCGATATAAAATGAAGAAAAAACGCCCATCATTACAGGATGTAGCTTCGCGAGTTGGTGTTACCAAAATGACAGTGAGTCGTTTTTTGCGTAACCCAGAACAGGTCTCTGAAGCTTTACGAGAAAAAATTGCGCGCGAGTTAGACAGTCTTAATTATATTCCTAATCGCGCCCCTGATATTTTATCTAATTCTACCAGTCATGCGATTGGGGTATTGCTACCTTCTTTAACTAACCAAGTTTTTGCTGAAGTTATTCGTGGTATTGAATCAGTGACCGATAAATACGGTTATCAAACCATGTTAGCGCACTACGGATATCGTGCTGAAAAAGAAGAAGAACGCCTACTTTCATTGCTCTCTTATAATATTGATGGGCTTATTCTTGCAGAAAGAACACACACGCCAAAAACAATAAAAATGCTAGAAACAGCAGGTATTCCTGTGGTGGAAATCATGGATAGCGTTTCACCTTGTTTTGACTCTGCCGTGGGATTAGACAACATTGATGCATCACAACAGATGGTCAGTGAAATGATCAAGCGCGGTTGTAAGCGTGTTATTTATCTTGGTGCAAGACAGGATGAGCGTACTCTAATGCGTTTAAACGGGTACGAGAAAGCGATGCAAAATGCAGGCTTACCGACAGGCAGTGTAATGACACCGAAAAGTTCGTCGTATTCTTTAGGTGCTGAATTATTACATGCAGCACGTAAACAATACCCTGATTTAGACGGGCTTTATTGTACCAATGATGATATCGCTATTGGTGCTGTTTTTGAGTGCCAGCGCTTAGGTATTTCAGTGCCTAATGATATCGCCATCTCTGGTTTTCATGGACATGACGTAGGGCAAGTAATGACACCTCGTCTGGCGAGTATCTTTACTCCGCGTGATGAAATGGGACAACAAGCGGCAGATTTATTGCTTAAGCGTATGAAAGGCAAAATTGCTCGAGGACAAGTTATTGATGTTGGTTTTCGCATTATTACAGGTGAAAGCATATAATAATTTAAGTTATTGATAATATTTAGATTTATCATTTAATAACCCTATTGTTATGAAATAATTAACAGTAGGGTTTTTTATTGAGCCTTAAATAAATATCGAGTTGCTTCTCCAATATTTTGTTGTCAGTTTGTAGATCATCTTACTTTCATTTGAGAGTCGCCTCACATTTTCACTTCTTAGTTGATTTTCGTTGTTGTATTTACCTTACCACTTCGGATATGTTACCCGTAACAGTTACGGGTAACATTACAAAAAAGACTTAATATCTGCCTTAAAGGAGCATTCTATGAACGATACCCAATCCCTACACCATGTTTTCATCTTAATGGGGGTATCAGGCAGTGGTAAATCTGCGGTCGCAAGTGGTGTGGCACAACGTACAGGTGCCGCATTTTTAGACGGTGATTTCCTACACCCTCGCTCAAATATTACAAAAATGGCATCAGGCCATGCTTTAAATGATGAAGATCGCAAACCTTGGTTACAAGCACTCAATGATGCTGCTTTTGCGATGCAAAGAACTAATAGCGTATCGCTAATTGTCTGTTCTGCATTGAAAAAACAGTATCGTGATATGTTAAGAGACGGCAATCAATGCCTGCACTTTTTATATTTAAAAGGTGACTATGAGCTGATTGAAAGCCGCTTAAAAGCACGTAAAGGGCACTTCTTTAAACCTCAAATGTTAGTGACTCAATTTGAAACCTTAGAAGAGCCAACCAACGCTGAAAATGATGTGTATGAAATTGATATTTCAATGCCACTTGATGATGTAATTGAAAGTGCAATCAATAAAATAAATTCAGTGACACAAGGGGCTTTTGAAGGGGAAACAGTATGAGTACATTAACGCTTGTGCTAACTGCGGTTGGCTCGGTTCTATTATTACTCTTTTTCGTTATGTATGCGCGTTTGCATGCATTTATTGCATTGATGATTGTTGCTATCGGCGCAGGTATTTTCTCTGGAATGCCTCTTGAAAAAATCACGCAAACTATGCAAAACGGAATGGGCGGAACATTAGGTTTCCTTTCTATCGTGGTCGCACTGGGTGCAATGTTCGGTAAAGTGCTACACGAAACTGGGGCATTAGACCAAATCGCAGTTCGATTATTAAAATATTTTGGTGAGAAACGAGCTAACTACGCATTGGGTATTGCTGGCTTAATTTGTGCTCTACCTCTGTTCTTTGATGTCGCCGTTGTCTTGTTAATTGGTGTTGTATTTGCTGTTGCTCGCCGTACTGGTGGCAATGTGGTAAAAATGGCGATCCCTCTGTTTGCGGGTGTTGCTGGTGCTGCCGCCTTCTTATTACCGGGACCAACACCGATGCTGTTAGCTGACCAAATGAATGCTGATTTTGGTTGGATGATCTTAATTGGTCTGTGTGCGGCTATTCCGGGCATGTTATTAGCAGGTCCTATCTTCGGTAACTTTATCAGCCGTTACGTTACCTTAGAATTACCAAAAGATTTGTCTGAACCAAGTTTAGGCCAAAACAAAATGCCTTCTTTTGGTTTCAGTCTTGCACTGGTGTTATTACCTTTAGTGTTAGTGGGATGCAAAACTATTGGTGCGCGTTTCGTTGAGAAAGGTTCAGAGCTGTACAACATCCTTGAATTTGTTGGTCATCCATTTATTGCGATTCTTGTGGCTTGTTTAGTGGCTATTTACGGTCTTGCGATCCGTCGTGGTATGAGCAAAGAAAAAGTAATGGAAATCTGTTCTGCAGCAATCCAACCTGCGGGGATCATCTTACTGGTTACTGGCGCGGGTGGTGTCTTTAAACAAGTACTTGTAGATTCAGGTGTTGGCCCTGCATTAGGTAATGCTTTAATTGGTGCTGGTATGCCAATTGCGGTGGCGTGTTTTATTCTTGCTGGTGCTGTGCGTGTTATTCAAGGCTCTGCAACGGTTGCTTGTTTAACCGCAGTTGGTTTAGTTTTACCCGTTATCAATGAGTTGGGTTACAGTGGCGCTCAAATGGCGGCATTATCAGTGTGTATCGCTGGTGGCTCTATTATTCTTAGCCACGTTAATGACTCAGGTTTCTGGTTATTTGGTAAATTTACTGGTGCTACAGAAGCACAAACCTTAAAAACATGGTCTTTAATGGAGACTATTCTTGGCACAACGGGTGCAGTTATAGGCATGATCTTCTTCGCTTTTCTTTAATATCTAATCTTTATTTTCACATTATTTAGCGCGTCTTTTGACGCGTTTTTTTTCATTGCAATAAATGACTATCAAATGTGACAGAAAATACCAAATTTCTCATTAACCTATAGGCTCTTTATTCGGTGGGCACACTAGGGTTGTCATATTATGGTTGACTATAATTCGCTTTTTATTAAACACACTGATTGCAATATTCACACAATCACGCTTATTCGAAATTCCATCTTAATATCCAGCAATAAGCTACAAGACAAGCTTAATCTGCTTGAGGAAATGGAACATCTCTTTAGTGAAATGTTAGATAATTCCCAGTCATTAGCTCAATTTTTAAATGAAATTGATGCGCATTTTACACATAGCAGAGAAGAGATAGACAATTTTTCAGGCTGGTTAAAAAAAATCAAAGATAGCGCCTGCAATATTGATAGGCTTTCAAATCAGGCTAATATTTTATCGATAAATTCAGCGATTGAAGCTGGTCATATCGGCCGTGAAGGTGCAGGTTTTGCCGTATTAGCTCAAGAGATGAAAAAGTTATCCTTAGAAATTCAGCAACAAGCCTCTTCTATTGCCACCATTAATAATAATTTAGATGCTCGCTTTACTCTTATTAAAGAAGTCACAGAAAAAAACCGAGAACATGTACAACAAGTTAAACAATTGGTTGTAGAAGGCCACCAGAACTTGGTGTCATTATCAGAACAAGCAGGTGACCTAAAACATCTTTTTACGTTTATTGCGATGGAACAGTTTTTTAATACCATCAAACTGGATCATGTTTTATGGAAAGAAGCTATCTACATCCACTTACTTAATCATGATGATGAAAACAGTGTTAATCAGCATACAGAGTGCCGATTAGGAAAATGGTATTATCAAGGAGATGGTCGGAAATTCGCAAATACTGAGGCTTTTCGTCGCCTAGAAGAACCCCATAAGTTAGTGCATGAATGTGGTCGTTTAGCGCTGAGCGCCAATATAGAGGGCAATCAAGAGGCGGTAACTCGGTATATCGAACATATGGAACAAGCCAGTGTTGATGTTATCAAGTATGTGGATGCTTTATTAAATCTCATTGATGAGTGATTAATCCACTCAATGAGAAAAGTAAAAAGGAGCAATAAGCTCCTTTTGGTATCTTGAAAGACTGAATTAGCTTTTGTTCATTAAGGTATTCAATTGACTATACAGCGTATTAGCACTGCTCTCATACCCTTCACGAGAAAGATGCACACCATCAGGCCTTGCTAAATCATACAACGCCCAAGCTTTTATCGAGCATTCTCCCCCCATATAGTCACGCCAATCCCAAAATAGTGTTTTCTCTTGTTGAGCCACTTCTTTTTGTATCCTGACAATATCGCTGAGCCATTGAGGCTGTTGTGAACGGCAATCAGGGGCTTCTTTATTTTTAACTGAATCAGACGGCCCAATTAATAAGATAGCGCTATTCGGTGCTTGTTGGCGAATTTGACGAATTTTATCTGTCAGTTGTTGGCGATAGGCATTCAAATCGAAGGTATCATTAAAGGCTTCATTGGTACCATAAGCTAAAATGACCATATCGGGATTTAGCTGGCCCAATGTTTCTGTCCATTGCGTACCCCATCTATCCATCATATTGATTGTTGCGCCATTAATACCTAATGAGGAGAGCATGACACCAGGTTGTTGGTTGGTGATCAGCCAACCTCCTAATTTAACTGGCTGGCTTTTACTAACCGTTATACTGACTGGAAAAGTTATCGTTGTTGGATTTGAAAACTGCCATTTACCTTGTGTTTGCGATAATGAAAGGACTTTGCTTGTTGATGACTGTACATTTACTTGTGCTGTAGTTGGCGTTTTATAGAGCGCCTGTAACTGATAACGTTGCTGAGTTACTGGGTTTTCAGATAACTGTAATTTAGCCCATTTAGCTTGTGGTTCACTAATAAACCCACCTAATGGGAAATCAGGATCGCTATCTTTTCTGCTTGAAAGTAGTGTCCATGCTTTTTTATCACTTTGGTATTGTACGTTTGCAATACGTTGCCCAGCGATATTAGTCGGAGGAATAAAACCAATACCGCCATTACCGTAATCGGCTTGAAAACGTTCACGCAACTTACCACTGAAAAAATCAGCCGCAGTATGAGAATCCCCTAACTGAACAATGTGCACTGTTTGACGGCCTTGTTGTAACTTTTTAACAAAGCTTGAAAAGTGAGGATCGTGGTAGTTGTAGAGCTGTCTTGAACCATCAGCAGGTAATACTGTGGGGGTAGGTAACTTCACTGTTTTTTCAGTGTCTTGGTTACAAGCAACTAAGAGTGAAACCAAAGCCAGTATAATTGAGCTACTGACTAAAGTTTTACGCTCAAGGATGTGCGTTAATTGTTTCATTTACAATAACCGTGTTTTTATCTTTTACATCATCGACTGCATTATCTTCTTTTGTTTCTTCTTGAAGATGAATACGTGAAAATACCTGTTGAGCAATAATTTGCTGACCTTTTAAGCTAAAATGAATACCATCACCAGCTCTTAACTTAACACGGCTGCTACCATCACCCATATAATCAGAATAAATATCTTTCTCATATTTAAACATATCATTGACGGAAAGGTAAATTTCACCCATTTTCTCAGCTTCTTCTCGGTAAAGTTTATCAAGGTATGCCATACCTTCAGATAACTTCTGCTTGCGCATATTGGGTGGCCCAACCCAAATAACCGTGACATTATTCTGTCTGGCATTTTCTATAATACCTGCAATGCGCGCTCGATAAGTTGATTCCCATGCTTCACTAGCAAATTTTAAGTAACGCCCACCACCATCAGGTGGCATATCCCAAGGATCGTTAGGGCCTAAAAAGACCACTAGTAATTTAATGCTGTCATCACTGGCTAAACGTGTGGCGATAGTTTGTGGCCAATTGAAAAAGCGCGGATAAGCAAGCCCTGTACTTTGTTTACTTAAATCAATACTGCTGATGTTGTAATCCGTTTGCAGTTGACGTTTAAGTAACGGTGCGACACCTTGCATCATTGAGTCACCCGCAAATAGGACTTTATCTTTTGGTGATAAGATAATTTCTGTTTTTTGAACGATAGGTTTTAAGGCTTCTAATGCCGCATCGGAGACGTCAGTAACAGAATGGTAAGGTAATCTTCCCATTGTTTGCTTACGCTCTAATAATTGCGGAAAGCGTTGCGTTAGTTGAGATGCAGGTCGCGTATATCCATTAAAGAAGTGCAAGCCAACGGCAAAACCTTCAGGAAGTTGCTCTGGTGTGGAGGTTTGTACAATAGGTTTTGCCTGATTATCAGGATGGTGAACCTGTAGATAATCGCCATAGCTTGCTATTGCAACAAATACACCATCACGCAGTTGTCCCCCCACTTCCCAAGCGTAATAATGAGAAAGCCCCGACCAAGGTGCAGGGCGATGATATTGTTGTTGCCAAAAGCGCTCTAGTGATGTTTGGTTTAGCCAAATCAGCAAAAGGGTACTCAACAGCACCATTAAGGTAACTTTTGCTGTCTTTTTTAGGTTTGAGCAGAAATCAAAAGCTGGCATAAATAAATCCTGGCACCCCATCTGGAGACAACATAAAAATAATTGTGAGGATCAACGCAAGTGGTAGAGGATAAACATACCACGGCACTCTTTTCTCAAGACGAGCCACTATATCTCTTAAGGTCACAAAGCAAGGATAAAGCAAGAACAGTCCCCAGAACATAAAGAGCGTTAAACCTTCAGCTTGTAATGATGCCCAAGCGCCTGTACTAAAGAGTTGTTGTATTAACACAAACGCATCACCTACAGTTTGACTGCGGAAAAATATCCACGCAAAGCAAACAAAGTGGAAAGTGATTATCCATGACAACAACATATTTAATGACGATAACGCGCTCGGTGGGGCATTTTTCTTCACAGGAAAGAGGCGGTGTTTAATATTTAATAGCACCACACCAATCCCATGAATAGCACCCCAAATAATAAAGGTCATGGCAGCGCCATGCCATAATCCAGAAATCACCATCGCGGCAAAGGCATTAAAGTTCTGCCTAATCACGCCTTTACGATTCCCCCCTAAAGGAATATAGACGTAATCACGAATAAAGGTAGATAAACTGATGTGCCAGCGACGCCAGAAATCGGCTAAGTTTATCGCTAAATAAGGGGCATTAAAGTTACGAGGCACGACAAAGCCCAGTAATAACGCAATACCAGTGACAAGATTGGTGTAACCTGAGAAATTGAAATAGATATGCCATGCGTAGGCATAAACTGCCGCCAGCACTTGTCCGCTTTGCGCTAAATCGGGTGCATTAAAGACCGGATCAACATAGTTTGTTGAAAACCAACCACTCAACCAAAAGAGTTTTGCGATAGCCAACACAATCAGCATAATCGCCCCTTTGTAATCAATGATTTTTCGGGTTGGAGCCTGAATTTGCGGAAGAAATTCTTTAGCACGATTAATTGGGCCAGCTACGATGCTTGGGAAAAAGCATAGATAAAGCACCACATCCAAAAACGGCGCTTTGGGGATCTCTTTTCGACAAACAGAAACCACATAACTTACCGAGTGGAATATATAGAATGAAAGCCCTAATGGCGCAAGTAATTCAATCAGCGGTAACTCAATGCTGAGTCCCCATTGTTGGAATGCTTGTGTCAGCGTTTCTTGGAAAAAGGAGTAATATTTAAAGGCAGTAAAGTAGACACCCACCAATAACCCTAATAGCCAATATATGACTTTAGAAGAGGTGTACTTGGTTAATATATTTGCCAGTAAATAAATTAACAGTGTATAGCTTAATAAGATAATCGCAGGACGATAATCTACATTAAAGAGAAAAGCATAACTGACTGTAATCAGTAGAATATTTTGGATCTTAACGTGCTTTTGGAAGAGCCAGTATAGAATAAAAAAGCTAACAAAGGCTCCGAGAAACTCGAATGAAAAAAAATTCATAAATGGCTCTAAGGGTGTGATTTAAAAGTCATACCAAACGTGTTACCCCATATATTATGAATTCTAAGCTGGCTTTCAATCAAAAGATTATCTTGTGATAAATAAAAGCCACTTTTCTCTAGAAAGAAAAGTGGCTTTTTGCCAGATGAAAGCCTGTTAAGGCTTAACTATCTTGTTTCGACTGTAACTGAACTTGAGTGATCAGTTTTTTATTTGAGTCGAACATTTCGGTCAGATAATCGTTATAACTTGAACCCAATTCTGAGTAACCTTTCAAGTCAGTGATTAACTGGCGAGAGTCGAGTTGTTGCTGCGTCATTCTTTGCTGTGCTCTTGAGGAGCGCAATGAATTATAGGCGCGGTGCGTATTGAGATTACGCATATAAGCAATCACTGAGCCTTCAATATCAGGGTAGGCTGCATAGCCTTTGGTTTTCCCTGGAACGTTATTGCAAGACTGACTCCCACATCGCATACCGAATAGATTGTTATTTTGTTGTGCCAACTTTGATGTTCCCCAGCCAGATTCTGTAGCGGCTTGCGTTGCGACAAAGTGTGTCGGAATAATATCAACGCGAGTCAGTAACGAATCCCAATTTACTTTTTTAGGGCTGGTACATGTGACGCCATAGTATTGACAGATTTCACGCAGTTTTTTTAAATCTGCGCTGCCCCAGTGCTGGGCTTTACGTTGAGCAGTTAACCACTCACGATCTCTCATTATCTTATTATTAACATTGTCAATAATAGGAACTATGACATTTAAAAACGCTTTCTTACGCTGTGTTCCCGAAGGGTATCTTTTCAAATCTGGCAACGGTGTTGACGTGCTTTTGAAAGAATACGCCTGCAGTATCTGGGAACTGCTGGTACTGGTTGAAGCAAAACTTACACCAGTAAATAGTAGTGAAATCAAGAAAGCGAAGACGGCACTTGTCCTCATCAATTGAGAGGGCATTGCTTCTCCTCGTTTAACTGGATAAAAATCGAACGAATACTAGCAAATTACTTTTTTCATAGCTACAAAATATCACCTCACATTAGGATAACTACGAGTGATTTGTTAAATAAATGTATAAGGTTTACTGGAAGGCCTCGTTTTATAATCGCTTTTCTTCTTTAACAAAAAATGCTTTTTTGATGTAAACTTAAATTTATCTTATGTAAAAAGCCATGACTTAACCCAAATTTAGTAAAATTAAGGGTTTTTAATGTGTCAATTTTGTTTATTATTTAGTCAATTTTTGTTGTTTTTGGTCTAATTTTATTATCAATTTCACGCGCTTTTTCTGTTAAATCAGTAAAATCCGCCTCATGCCAATAGGTTTTTGGATGAGGTAAACTTGCCATTTTCGTTGTCGGCCAAAGCTGAAATTCTGCTAATTGTTCTAAAACGTAACCAGAATAAGCACTAGGTAATGTGAGGTAATGTGGAGATGCTGTTTCCTCAAAAGGTAACACCGGATACCGCTTGTCCGAGATGTGATAATCACGCATTAAAACTAAAAATTTGTCAGGAACACGTTGTTGACTATCCCACCATTGTCCATCAATCACATCAAACCATTGTTGCGTTAATTGGCGGGGTTGAGCTTCTAATTGGTAGAGTGCGGAAGGAATAATGCCCTGCATCGATTGATTATATTGCTCAAGGCTGGTGGCATGACCCTTTAAAATAAGTGTAAGAGAAAGCCTTGCTCCAATTAAATTGGAATAGAGATCTTCAGGTGAAAATGCAGAGATACCTTCAGAGAATCCCGGCACAGAACGAAAACCATACCATTGTGCAATTTCATGCCATACCGCAAGACGATAACCTAATCGTGCGGCAAGATAAGCACTTAAGGTATAGCGTTCTGTTTCATCTTTAGGTGGGGTAAAAGCATTAAAGTGTATTTTACGTTGTGCCAGTTCATTGCTTAGCGTTAGCGTCCACTCTTGACCTAACTTTGGATAGATATGGCTAAAGAGGTAGTAAGTGTAATCTGCGGTATCACGAATATGGGCGATATCAAGGAATCCTCCTTTATGAGAGTAAATTAAACCTGATTTTTCACTTCCTAAACCTAATACGGCCGCTGCACCCAGCCAAAAGCTATCGTTATAACGATGGTTACCTAGTGTCGAAGCTTCAACTACATTATCAATACGATAAAAAGGAACGGGTATTTCAAACGCTTTGACTTTTAAGTTATAACCAAAAGCACAACAAGGCCTTAAGCCATTAGGTGCTGTTAGCGGTTCAGGTATTTGCCAAAGCTGTGTTGCTTCTTCATGGGTAACACTATCAAGATTGGCATGCAGAGATTTTACAGGGGTGACTTGAGTGCAACCTGCAATAAATAAGAAGAAGACAATGGTGTTGATAAAAAGAAACCGCTTAAACATCAAAATGCTTCACCTACTTGAAAATAGAATCCTGTACTTTCTTTACCTATGCCAAAATCGAGACGTACATTCATACGTGGTTTAAATTCAAAACGATAACCCACACCAACACTAGGTAGCCAATGGCTTTTGCCTAAATCACGTGCTTGGTCGCTTAACGTACCACCGCCCATCCAAAGAGCAATGCCATGTCGCCAATTGAGCTTTTGACGGTACTCTACTTGGGTTGAAAAGACATGATTATCTTGATATCGCCCTTCATAATAGCCTCGCATTTGGTGCCCATTGCTCAATTTAGACAATTGGCTCCAAGGCACATCACCCGATGTGAAACGGGCATAATTATCAAATGCCAATACCGCAGTATCACTTAAGGGATAATAGTAGTTATATTGTATCTGTGTCGCATTAAAGCGGTTATTACTGCCAGTATCCGATGAATAATGGGTATAACTGATATCAAAAGCCTGCCCTCGATAAGCGTTTGGTAAAAAATCGCGACTATCGTAAGTAAAGCGAGCAGTTATTCCTGAGCTAGTTGAACGCAAAGGTAAATCACGTGCATTCATATAGGCTTTAAAGGGATTATCAGGGGCAGCAGCTTGTAGACTAGAATAATCCCACCCTAATCCTATATAAGTGTTTTTGGTAATTTGACGCAGTAACGTGGGCGTTAGACGCAATTCTTGAGAGCGAAATTCGCCGAAATGATCTTTTACACGTCCTTCGTGATAACCCTCTCCCCAATAATTGGTAGGAACATTATTTAATGTTCCTGTGAGATAAAAGCGCCACGTATCATCCATTAGGTAAGTGTAGTTGCTAAAGGTCATACCAAAAGCACCGGTTGATGAGCCAAAACCGCTTAACGAGAGAGACGAGATTTTACTATCAGGACGACTATCCGCTTGATAAAGACCAACAAGCGCAATGCCTACACCCAATTCTAGCTCTGGCGTATAAAATGGGCCCGGTAATACACCCCAGTCGATAGTTTTACTGCGATCGAAGTTATTTTCTCCCCCTAATTCAACTAGCCATTGGTCTATTTGTTGTCTATCGGGAAAGAGTTGAGCTTGTGCTGTGTGTGAAGTAAATAGGCTGGCAAATGCCAGCCCAAAAATAAAAGGGTATTTAACCATTAAAAACGGAACTCACCTGAAATAAGGAAGCTATTACGATTATTAAAACCTACTTCAGTGATCACATTAAAGTTACGTGTCACTTCTAAACGCGCCCCAAGAGTTTGGTTCCATTTATGGGCAAGATGCTGTTCAACATCAAATTTGATATTACCCATAAATGAAGAACCGAGACCCATTAAATCATCTAACCCATCAGGTAAATCTAGTCTGCTGACATCTCCCCTAAAACGTTGAGTAATATCTTGGTACATTGCACCTGTCCAGACTTGTAGTTTGGTATTGCCTTGACCCGAAATTAGTGGTGAGAAAATAAATTCATAGCCCACTCTAGGGGTGATAACTAAGGCTTTAATATCACCGTCTAAAATATCAAGGTTTGTTTTGGTATAGTTTAAATCGAAGGTGCCAAAAAACTGGTTATAGCCACCCGCTAAGGTAAATCCACCACCATAAGACTTGCCCTCATAATTTAATTTAAAAGGAACATTTTCAACAGAAGGTTCAGTTGCATCAGCAAAGTAAACGGAGTTTAATTGTGCAACAGATGTACCCTTTGTTTTTCCATAAATCCCATACACATTCATAAAAGGAAAAACCCAAGTATCCAGTTTTAACATATGGGATTCGTTGTTACTGCGAGTGTGGCCAACATCAATGTCAACAAGGCCAAGAAGAGCCTGACCTATTGGAGTACTGGAGCTAAAACCAATTTTATCTACAACTACATCTTGTCGTAGATTCATATAGTTATAACCAATACCAAAAGGCTCTGGAATATCATAACCGCGGGCGCGAGCTTCATCGCCCCAAATGGGTAAAACACGAGATTGGCTTGCTGGGGTACGTGTATCTAGCGAACCTTCATTATTTAATGCTGTGCCACCAGATTGGCTCACACTTAGAGAGAGCAGAGGACGATCACTGTCCGCATAAGAAAAACTCGTGGCAAGAAGGGAGGCGGTCAATACCACCTTATTTAAATTGGAAAAGTTCATACATAACCCACAAAAAATTAAAAAAGTAAGTAGTAAAAGAGTAGCCGGAAATTTTAATCTTTTTCTAATAGGTGGTCACCAGCTATAAGTGCGATATACAGTAATAGATGCTTATATTTTGCGTTTTTAAAGGATTATTAAGGGTTTATTAAATAAAAAACCCTATTTTTTCTAAGCTAACCTTAATAAAAGTAGTCGATTTCAATTATAAAAGAGAATGATAATTCTTCTTTTAATTATTACTAATATATTAATTTCCCTATTATTGATGAAATTAACAGCAAAATAAGCTATTTCGGTGATAACGCGTTATGATAATAGTCGTTTTATATGGACTTTTTTAATAAAGGAACGTTATGACCTATCAAGAGCTTTATCAATACGCAATTTTTATGCTGTCTCGTCGTGATTACAGTACAAGAGAACTACAACGTCGAATCGAACGCCGAATTCGCGAAACTGAAAAAGACTCACCGACTGCCCCTGAATGTTTGCCTCAAGTAATCGAACGCTTACTTGAAAGTCAGTACCTTGATGACAATCGAACTATTTATAGTTTTTTTCGTAGTTATTTAAATAAATCCTATGGGCCGTTACGTATTCGCCAAGAATTACGCCTAAAAGGATTTCCCAGCGAAATTATTGAACGTGTATTAGAAGAAACAGACACTGATTGGTACGCACTTTGCCAAGAGGTCAAAGAGAAAAAATTTGGTACAGACAATCCTAAGGACTATAAAGAGAAAGCGAAACAAATCCGTTATCTGCAATATCGCGGCTTTACCTCTGATTATATCAATGCGCTGTTTTAATTGATTAGCGTAGTGTCATTGCGATATCAGCTAATTTTTTATCATTATTCTTTTTAAAATAGACTTTTTGATGTAAGAAAATATCAAAAGGAAATGGTGAGCGAATAAATTGTACCTCATCATTTGTGATCGTTGAAATATAATGAATATTTTCAGGCATAAAGCAATAACCAGCTCCTTCATCAATACATTGCAATACATCAGCCATTTCTGTTAAACCTAAAGTATGATATTGGTAACCCTGTTTTTTTAATCTATCTAAAATTGTTGAAAATATCGGATTATGCAAAGAACTGTTTCTTTGTATTAATGTTTCTTTAGCAAAGAATGTTTTGGTATCTGAATGTTTTTCAAAGAGTTTTTTATTTACTAATAAGCCGACTTTTTGTGTGCATAGATTAATCGTATTAATGTTTTTATGAGAATAGTCAAATTCAAGAGAGGAAATAACAAGATCAAACTCTTTATCAAAAAGTTCTTCATTAATATCATCAATATAACCATCTTCTAAAGACAACTTGTATTGATCATTTTTTTGTCTTATTTCCAATAGTTTTGTTTTCAAATCAGGATAATAAAGCCCATCTAACTTAATTGAAAGCAATGTCTTATCTTCATTTAAATCTAAGATCTGAGTTTCAATTTTTCTAATTTTTTTATAATAGGGATATAGTCGTTCATACAGTGTTTTTCCTGCCGGAGTAAGTTCCATTCCATTTTTTGAACGTTTAATCAATGATTTACCTATTTGGTTTTCAAGTTCATTAATACCATGACGTAACGCAGATGGGGTGACATTAATTTTTTCTGCTGCTTTTACTAGACTTTGGTAAGTCGCAACAGCAAAGAATTGATTTATTTTTCGTGAGAAAAACATGCAGGTGTTCTCCACAGAGACATATTAATTGAAATTAATAATCTGCTTGAATGAGATTTTTACATTGATATTTGTCAATAATATTTTTAGAGCGACTAAAAGTGAAAAATTATTGAAGATAAATTAAAAAAATAACTTTGACGACTAAAATTGATAATAAATAAGAGCATTTTTCACAAAAAATAAAATCAAATGATTGATTTTTTATTATTACTTTATTTTATTTATTGCTTATGTCTGTTTTTTTAATATATTTTTTTATTAAAAATCACGGACAGCCTATAAAGTATAAAAAAACTCAAGATCACATTATAAAAAACTCAATTTTCATTTTTAATTTTCTTGATATTTTAATTTTCGAGATGAAAAGGCGATGTAATTATCTCTATTTTTAATAAACTTATATTAGGAAATATTTAATGAAAAACATTAATACGCTTTTAACGAAAATGAAATCTTCCACTTCGGAAATTATTACATTAAAGGAATTAGCCCCATTATCACTGCATGAAATACGTGCATTAAGTGATGAAAAATTAACGTGGGATGAAGCAAAAATATTATATACACAAGCACAAGAAGCCGAAAAAATTAATAAACTTAATGAAGCTCATTATTTAGCGCGTAATAATCCTCAAGTACAAAATGCGGTCGCGTTAGGTATTCAACCACAATCAGCACAAAGCCGCGCATTAGGTGATTGGATCCCTGAAAGAGGCAATATTTTTGTCGATGATAAATCTGTGGCTTCTATGTTTTCACCCGCGGGGTATTTAACAGAACTTTATCGTGAAGCAAAAGTATTACATGCTGAAAGTTCGGTTTATCATCTTGATAAACGCCGTCCCGATTTAGCGCAATTAGTGCTTTCACAAGAAAATATGGATAAAGAAGTTTCCACACTTACTTTATCTAATCAAATTCTAACCAGAGCACTACAAAATAAATTAGGTGGTGGTAAAGATTTATTTCGTGAATTAGCGACTAACCGTTTAACTGGTGGCACACCTTATCATCAACCTTATGAAACCATTCGCCAAGCAATTTTACTTCAAGATAAAAATCTTGAAGGTTTAATGTCTGCGGTTGATGTGACAAGAACCTTAGATTCAGCACTACTGGCTTCTATTCAAGCTGATATTTCCCCTGAGCTTTATAATATTTTAGTCGAAGATGTTGATAAAGATACCGATACACTATTTAAGAAAAATTTTGGCTCTACTAACAGTGATATTCTAAATAGCACTCATTTTTTAGCGAAATATTATAATATTGAACAGAAAGATGCTCAATTTGTTATTAAAGCGTTTAATAAAAAAGGGAAGTTATCTAATAAAGAATTTTTAAATTTAAATAAAATCATTCGCTTATATAAAGCTACAGACATGCCATTGTCTTCTTTGATTACTGCAATTCAATCTAAAAATATGCAATTAAATATTGATAAAGAAGTATTAAGCAATATTTTTCATTTGCAAGTAATGATGAATACTTACCCTATTACAGTGGAACAAGCGATTGTGCTTAATGGTGGATTAATTTCAAAAACATCATTAGGTAATACACTATCACAATTTGATCAATTATTTAATCATCCGCCACTTAATGGTAACACTTTTACAGATGATGGTTATCATTTCCCTCTAGATAATGCAAATGAAGCTACTAGTATTATTCGTTTAAATACTTTAAAGCGTGCATTTGATGTTAATGATGTTGAACTTGTTATGTTATGGCGGTTAGCAATATCTTATAATAGCGAATTTGATTGCTCATTAAAAAGCCTTTCTTTACTTTACCGTACGAGCTTATTAGCACAAATTTATGGTTTATCGGTTAATGAGTTAGTATTACTTATTAATATTTTACCAAAACCATTCAATGGAACGATTCAATCTCATGATAGTTCTGATGATATGGGTAATTTAATTCATACTCTTAATGATGTCATTAACTTTGCTAAAAAAGAAAAGTGGACGATAAGTGAATTATTTTTAATTTGTTCATCAAAATTTGAGTCTGAATTTAGCTCTGAACTTGAAGTGTTAATCAATAATTTAAAAGAAATATTAAAAAATACACCAACAGATTATGCAGAACAATTCTCAGCCATTTCTTCATTTATTGCTGCTGAAATGGGTATTGACTCTATTGAAAAATCAAATTCAATATTACAATGGGTTGATCTAGAAGAAGGTAATAAATATCTAAATGAGATATTGCCAATAATTATTAAAGATACTTTAACTCAACAAGATAAAGTAGATATTGCACTATTCTTTAATCGACTTAAAAAAACCACCTTGGTTTCCAATAAAGTGGGATTAAATAAGTATGAATTAGAATTTATTAGTGTAAAACAAGAATATCTTTATCCTAAAGAAAAGCATGCTTTAACCATTGATAAAATAAAGCATATTACTTATTTTCATCACTTTATTTCCCAATGTGGCAATATGGCGAATGAGTTTTTAACTGGACTTAAAAACCAGTCATTAACGACTGAAAAAATGACCTCTATTTTAAATATTGATGAAACAACGCTTAATCAAGCCTTAGTATTAACGCCAACCAAAGAATTAAAAGATTTTCAAAATATTACTATTTTGATTCAATATTTAGAGTTATCTAAAACACTGGGTATTTCACCTAAAGATTTTAAATTGTTAATTGATTTAAAATACACTGAAAATAATGATGTCGCGGGAAATTATGATAAGTGGGATAGGTTAAGCCAAATTATGCAGGCGAATTTAAACAGTGAAAAAACGGCACAGCTTACTCAAATTAAGGATGTGAAAGAAGCGGCAGTATTAACCCATTATTATGCCAGTCAAAGTAGAAATCCATCGTTAATCAGTCGTGATGATGTGTATCACCATTTATTAATTGATAATCAAGTTTCTGCTGAAATTATGACAACACCGATTGCACAAGCGATTGCCAATATTCAATTTTATATTAATAACTGCTTGTCAGGTGATGAAAAAGATGTTGATAAGAATGTAAAAGGCCGTACTTTTTTTGCTCAGTGGGATGAATTTAATAAACGTTATAGCACTTGGGCAGGTGTTTCTAAATTAGTTTATTATCCAGAAAACTATGTTGACCCAACGATGCGTATTGGGCAAACCAAAATGATGGATACCCTATTACAGTCTATTAGCCAAAATAGTGTTAATCGCGATACGGTAGAAGATGCCTTTAAAACCTATTTAACTTCATTTGAGCAAATTGCTAATTTAGAAGTGATTAGTGGATATCATGATAGCGTAACACTGGATGATGGCATTACCTATTTTATTGGCCGTAATCCCGCTGATCAAATGAGCTATTATTGGCGTAGCGCTGATCATAGTAAAATTAAAGATGGCAAAATGGCAGCCAACGCGTGGACAGAGTGGACTAAAATTGAAAATGGTTTAAATCCGTATAATGGTTTAATTCGCCCTGTTATTTTTAATAGTCGTTTATATATTGCTTGGGTTGAACGACTTGAAAAGGCCAAAAATGAAACGGCGGAAAAAATTGAAAAAGAAATTAAATATAGCTTAAAACTTTCTCATATTCGTTATGATGGTTCTTGGAGTTCGCCTATTACTTATGAAATATGGGATAGTTTAGACAAACTGAATAAACTCAACTTCTATCTCAGTTATAGTGATGAGTTTGATAAAGTTATGATTGTGTTTTATAAAATGTCAGAAACATACTCAGCTGAAAAAGATGAATTCAAGATTTACTATATTGATAATGAATTGAATTTTGCCAAAGGAACTTCAAGTGAAATTGAAAGTGTTTATATTAATGCAAAAAATGAATTCGATATATTAGATGATTCAAAAGGAATTCGTGTTAAAGTTATAAACAATCATTTTATTAAAAGAGATAAAACGAATTATACTATTTCACGTGAACCTAATTCTAATATTACAGTTAAAGAGTCTGAACTAGCATCATTACAAGGTAGTTTAATTAATGATGCTAAAATTGAATTAAATAATAATCGCATAACGTGTTTATTTTCTGCTGCTATTAAATGTGAAATTAAAAAAACAATTGAAGCTGATGATTATGTAAAACAACACGTGGCAAAAATACTGTCATATCATAATGATTCTAATGATGAATTTGAAGATATTTATTATGCTAGGATTAATATAGGTAAATGTGAGGATGGTTATTGGGAAAATATACATAATGAAGAGACGGATTTTGCTTTGTATTTTATTGTTGATTTGAAATCAAGAAATTTTTATTTTTATTTTATTTATAAAGGTAATGAATACAAAGTGGATCTCGACTTTACTCGTAAAGTTATGAATTCTTATGCTCCATTGATTGGTGTTTTTAATATGGTTGATAAAGATGGTGATGCCATTAACCTAATGAACGGCTCTATTGAGGAAAATGGATATTTCTCTATGAGTATAGATGATCATTTTTATGATCTAATAAAACAAAACAACTGTATGCTTGTTATGACATTTGAACTAGATGATGGTTTTTATGGTATTTATGGTAAAAGCACATTGGATAATTTACCAATTAAAAATTTTGATCCAATGTATAACAGTACAGCAAATAAGATCAGTGATATTGCAATTGAAATAAAATCTGCGGAAAACAA
Organism: Proteus sp. G2669; assembly: GCF_009915245.1. Taxonomy (NCBI): domain Bacteria; kingdom Pseudomonadati; phylum Pseudomonadota; class Gammaproteobacteria; order Enterobacterales; family Morganellaceae; genus Proteus; species Proteus sp. G2669. The sequence goes on from NZ_JAABLX010000026.1 coordinate 122,928, forward strand.
TAAAGAATACAATATTAATAGTTGGAGTAATCATAGCCAAATTTATGGAGGTATAAATAGTTTCAATAATGTAGATGGTGCACTTAGTTTAGATATTCCTGTTAGTGAATTTACCAGAAATGGAAAAACAACGGTAACGGTAAATGTTAAGGTTAAAAATAAACAATCGGAGGTGTTATCAGAAAAGGCTTTTTCATTTGAAGTTAAGAGAACTATCGTTGCGGATACAGGAAGCGTTATTAAAGTAGAAACAAATTCAGCAATGGCTCAGTATATGTCAATGAGCATTACAAATAAGCCAATGCTTGTGCGTTTAAATACTTTATTTGCCCGTCAATTGGTTAAACGTGCCAATAAAGGTATTGATACTATTTTAACCTTAGATACTCAGCGTTTACCTGAACCTGCATTAGAGGGTAATACGGACGACACCATGGATTTTAATGGTGCCAATGCACTCTATTTTTGGGAGCTGTTCTATTATACCCCAATGATGGTTGCTAATGTGATGCTGGAAGGACATAACTATGATGAAGCTGGTCGCTGGTTACGTTATGTATTTAGTCCTAATGGCTATATAGAAAATGGGACTTATTCTGATCGCGTGTGGAATTCACAACCCCTTTTAACTGATACGGATTGGGATAAAATTCAACTCGATTCAACCGATCCGGATGCCGTTGCGCAAACAGATCCGATGCACTATAAGTTAGCGACCTTTATGAAGTGCTTGGATATTCTTATGGAGCGTGGTGATAGTGCTTACCGTGTATTAGAACGCGACACCTTAAATGAAGCCAAAATGTGGTATATGCAAGCGCTGAAATTACTGGGTGATGAAACTGAGCTGTTAGGTGATAACGTTTGGTTAACCCCTAAATTAACTGAGGCAGCAACAAAAACGAAACAATCAACACGCGTAATCAAGAAAGAAAATGAAGAAGCGGCATCACCACGTACAGCAAATTCATTAACTGCGCTCTTTTTACCGCAAATTAATGAGAAGTTAGCGCAGTATCGCGACACGTTAAAAGTGCGTCTGTTTAATTTACGTCACAATTTATCAATTGATGGGCAACCTCTGTCGTTAGCGATTTACGCTACACCGGCAGATCCTAAAGCATTACAAAATGCAGCCGTGAATCAATCTCAAGGTGGCAGTACATTGCCAAATGTCGTGATGCCAACACAGCGCTTCCCTGTGATTTTAAATAGTGCTAAATCGGTGGTTAGTCAGTTAATGCAGTTTGGTAGTTCATTATTTAGCATTACAGAACGCCAAGACGCACAAGCATTGTCAGAATTATTCACTACGCAAGGTAGCGAAATTATTCTGCAAAATATGAAGTATCAGACGAAGAGTATTGAAGAATTTATCTATAACGAGAAAGCATTAAAAGCGTTACGCGTTGGGGCACAAAATCGACTTGATCACTATAGCAAGTTATATGATGAAAATATCAGTACCTCAGAGCAACAAGCGATGGATCTCTATCTGGCATCGTCAGTGTTGAATACCGCCAGCCAAGGGCTAAACATTGCAGGAGCTGCTGCAGATTTGGTGCCGAATATTTACGGTTTAGCGGTCGGTGGCTCGCGTCTAGGCGCTATTTTTAATGCCACATCAATTGGTCTGCAATTATCAGGATCTGCAACTCGTATTGCGGCAGATAGATTAAGTCAATCTGAGTCTTATCGTCGCCGTCGTGAAGAGTGGGTATTATCTCGCGATAACGCAAAATCCGAGTTGGAACAAATTGATGCACAACTTGAAGCCTTAAAAGTACGTAAAGAAGCCACGAGTTTGCAGCTGGATAGCTTGAAATTACAACAGCAACAAACGCAAGAGCACTTAACTTTCTTACAAAATAAATTTACCAATAAAGCCCTGTATAACTGGTTACGCGGTAAATTAATGGCGATTTATAAACCTTTCTACGACTTAGCTATTTCTCGCTGTCGTATGGCGGAATTAGCTTATCAGTATGATTTAGGTGAAACCCAAACCTTTATTCGCCCAGGTGCATGGCAAGGTAACTATTCTGGTTTGATGGCGGGTGAAAATTTAATGCATAACCTGACTCATATGGAAAACAGCTACCTTGAAAAAGATAAACGCGCACTGGAAATTACCAAGATTGTTTCGTTGGGTGATGTATATCAAGGGTTAAGCACTAAGCCATTTGGATTTGAACAAGTAACTGATGTGATTAATCAATCGAAAACACAGTTAGGTACAGCAGTAAATGGTATTACGCTGAAAAACGGTCAATTACAAGCTTCAATTAGGCTCTCTGATTTAGCTATCGACAAAGATTACCCTGCTGATTTAGGTCAATTACGTCGAGTTAAACAAATTAGTGTGACATTACCTGCATTAACAGGCGCTTATCAGAATATCAGAGCAGTGCTGAATTATGGCGGTAGTGCGGTGAAACCAAGAGGTTGTAATGCAATCGCGATTTCTCATGGTATGAATGACAGTGGTCAATTCCAACTGAACTTCAATGACGATCGTTATCTGCCTTTTGAAGGTTTACCCGTGAATGATAGCAGTACACTGACTTTAAGCTTCCCTGATGCAACAAGTAAGCAAAAAGAGATGTTACTGACACTGAACGATATCATTCTCCATATTAATTACACCATTCGTTAATTATCTAAATCTTAATTAATTACAGGCTCCTTAGGGAGCCTGTCAGGAGTTCTACATGCAAAATTCAGAGACATTGACCTTTGATGCGCCGAATTTACCGAAAGGTGGTGGGGCTGTCACAGGATTAACGGGCAACATGGGTGCTGTTGGCCCTGATGGTGCAGCCACTTTTAACTTACCATTACCGATTAGCCAAGGTCGTGGTTATGCCCCTTCTTTAGGTTTAACGTATCAAAATCAAGCGGGCAATGGTGCGTTTGGTTTTGGCTGGTCTGTCGGTACGATGTCGATTCGCCGTCGTACATCAAAAGGTGTGCCATCGTACACTCAACAAGATGAGTTTGTTGGGCCAGATGGTGAAGTGATTGTACCGATTATCAATAAGAAAGGTGAAATTGAAACGGCACAACGTAATACATTATTAGGCATAAAACTTGCACATCAATACCAAGTCACAACTTATCGTTCTCGTATTGAAAAAAGCTTTAGTCGTTTTGAGTGTTGGTCATTACATGAGGCTAATACTTCTGCCAATATACCAAAACAATTTTGGGTGATGTTGAGTGCAAATGGTGAGGTTCATTTATTCGGTTATGAAACCACAGCACAGATTGTGGATAGCCAAAACAGCGCACATATTGCGCAATGGAACCTCAATGCTTCGGTTTCAGCGATGGGTGAGCAAATTGAATATCACTATCGCGCTGAAGATGAACAAGGCTGTGATAAACAAGAAATTCAATCACATAAAAATGCCAATACACAACGCTATTTAGAGAAGGTGTATTATGGCAACCCTGTGGGAGAGCGCGCGCTTTCATGTACTAAAATTGATAACACATTACCTAAAAATGCTTTATTTACTTTGGTGTTTGATTATGGTGAGCGTAGCAGTGCATTAGCCTCTTATCCTCAATGGCAGAGCAATTCATCCTGGACACTGCGTCAAGACTGTTTTTCGCTTTTCCATTACGGTTTTGAAGTCCGTACTCGCCGTTTATGTCGCCAAGTGCTGATGTATCACCGTATTGAAAGCTTAGAAAAACAAACAGCACTGACAGAAACACCAGAATTAGTCGCTAGATTAACACTGACTTATGCCGAGTCTGGAGCTAGTTCGATATTAGTTTCTGCACAACAATCGGCGTTTAACGACAATAAAGATACACAGTCGTTAGTGACATTGCCTCCTGTAAAATTTGATTGGCAACAGGTTGGTACGACAAAACAAGCTCAGTGGCAATCATTGGATGAGCTTGCTTCTTTTACACCACAACAGCCTTATCAATATGTTGATTTATTTGGGGAAGGGCTTGCTGGGGTGTTGTATCAAGACCATGGTGCTTGGTGGTATCGCGCACCGATTAGAAAAGAAGATAAGCAAAATCCTAATGCTATAACATGGGATAACCCTAAAAAACTCCCTGTTATTCCATCACTACGAGGTTCAGCTATGCTGACAGACGTTACAGGTGATGGGAAATTAGAATGGCTAGTCACACAAGGTGATGTAAACGGTTATTACACTCAGGATGATACTAAAGCCGAGAATTGGCTTAATTTTGTGCCACTTGATGCCATACCTGTGGAATATTTTCACCCTAGAGCTGAAATTACCTCATTAACAGGCAGTGGTTTTGCTGATCTTGCCTTGATTGGTCCTCGTAGTATTCGTCTTTATGCTGGCTCAGTTCGAGGTTGGAAAGAAAGTAAAGAGATAATGCAGGCTGAAGGTGTGATCTTGCCGATTAAGAATATCAATCGTCGTGCTTTAGTCGCATTTAGTGACGTATTGGGTTCTGGTCAACAACATCTAATTAAAGTGGATTATCAAGGAGTAACCTGTTGGGTACATCTCGGTGAGGGTAAATTTAGCACACCAATCACTATTGCGGGATTTTCGGCAGATCGTCTTAAATTTAATCCTAACCAACTCTATTTAGCTGATTTAGATGGCAGTGGTACAACTGACATCATTTATATCCAATCTACTCATTTAGAAGTTTATTTTAATCAAAGTGGTAATCAATTTGTACGTGGTGATGATATCCCATTACCTAAAGGTATGCGTTTTGATAACCAGCGCCAACTGCAAGTGGCGGATATTCAAGGTTTAGGTATTGCCAGTATTTTACTGACAAAATCTTATCCAACACCGCAACATTGGGTGCTTTCTTTACAAAATAACAAACCGTGGTTATTAACCTCGATTAATAACAATATGGGGCTGATCCAAAACTTGCACTATCGTAGTTCTGCTCAATATGGATTGGACGAAAAATTAGCTCAGCAGCGAAGTAAGAATAAAGTGGTGAGTCATTTACCTTTTCCTCTGCATACGCTTTGGAAAATTGAAACGGTTGATGAAATTACACAAAGCCAGTTAACACAGCTTTTCAATTATCGTTATGGTGTCTGGGATGGTAAAGAAAAAGAATTTCGTGGTTTTGGCTGTGTTGAAGCCACAAATGCGGAGTCTTTTAAAAGTGAAGAAAATACAACGAATAAAACGCCAAGTGCGTTAACCCGTCAATGGTTTTCAACCGGTAAATCCATTGTTGATGCTCAGCTTTATAATGAGTTTTGGCAAGGTGACAGTGTGGCATTTCCTCATTTCTCACCGCGTTTTACACAAGGTGAAGGAAGTGCTGAAAAGATCTGTGATAACACAGTACGTCAAGAACAAGCCTATTGGCTTGAGCGTGGATTGCAAGGTCAATTACTTCGAAAAGAGGTCTATGGGCTAGACAGTTCTGTTGTTTCCAATGTGCCTTATGCTGTCACAGAACAACGAGCGCAGGTACGTCTAATTGAAACGCAAGGGCGCTCGCCTGTGGTGATGCCTTCGGTGGTGGAAAGCCGTCAATATCACTATGAGCGTATTGCGACTGATCCTGCTTGTCATCAACAAATCATCTTAGAACAAGATAGTTATGGTTTTATTTCTAAAACAGTTTCTATTGATTATCCAAGACGAGTTAAAGGCACAGAAAATCCTTATCAACATTATGAAAGCCTGCCAGAAACTTTATGGGGATCCAGTTATGATGAGCAACAACATACGCTGCGCTTAGGTTTATCACGTCAAACTTGCCATCATATTAATCATCCTGAAAAGCAGGTTTATCAACTAGGTGTTACAGCAACAAGTCGCCAAGATATCTGGACATATGGCGTAGAAAAACAGCCTAAAGATGGTTTAAGTATCGAAGCATTATTAGCAACTGATAATTTGCTCACACAAAAATCGGCATCCGTATTTGTAGGACAACAGCAACTTGCTTACCTGAATGCGAGCAGTAACGCCACATTTGCAGAACCTGATTTCCCTGCGCGTTTAGCCTCTAGCGAAACGGCCGAACTCGATGAAGAAATCGCAAAAGCTATTTCACAACCTTATCCACATTTAAAACTGGATGAAGTCATGGAAAATGCGGGTTATCAGCAAAAAGTGTATTTATTTGCTGATGTTCCAGAAAAAGGCAAAAAACTGTGGGTGAAATCGTTATTAGGTATCAAAACCTACGGTTCATTAGCGCAATTCTATAAACCACTCGTGTACAAGAAAACAGCACTCTCTTGTGATTACACTTTGCTATGGGATAAACAATTCTGTGTTTTGATGGGTAAAGAGTCTCCTTTAAATACACAAGATTTCCATCTTACTTATGATTGGCGTTTTTTATCACCTAACTCTATTACTGATGAAAATAAAAATATTCATCAAGTAACCTTTGATGGTTTTGGCCGAGTGACAACAACACGTTTTTCGGGGCGTGAAAACGATAGACAAAGTGGCTATAGCGATAAAACGTGCATCATGCCAACAACCATTAATGGGGCTTTGGCGCTAACATCAACGCTGCCTATTGCCACTGGTTTTGTGTATGTGACAGACAGTTGGATGTCAACATCTGCAAAATTGCCTCCTCATGCATTGCAAATCATGACTGATCGTTATGACAGCGATCCACAACAACAAATCCGCCAACAAATCGCGTTTAGTGATGGTTTTGGTCGCTTATTACAAACTTCCGTGAGAGTTGAAACGGGAGAGGCTTTCTTGCGCAGCGAAACGGATATGTTGGTGATGAGTGGAGAGCAACACGTCCAAGTTAAAAATGCACCGATAAGATGGGCTATTTCGGGTGAAACAGAATATGACAATAAAGGAAATATAAAGCGAGTTTATCAGCCTTATTTTCTCAATGATTGGCGTTATATCAACAATAGCTCTGCACAATCGAATCGGTTTGCGGATACCCATTATTACGATGCATTAGGTCGCTTATATCAAGTGAACACAGCAAAGAACTATCAACGTAATACGATAGTAACGCCTTGGTTTGTGGCTCAGGAAGATGAAAATGACACCTTAATGTAAGTTATTTATTGCTTATTACGCGGATTAATTGGCGATGTCGCTTAATCCGCATTATTTAGGAATTTTATTATGCTAGTTGCGATCCCATCAGAAAGCGATGCACTGGCTTGGATGATAATCGGTGGATTTTCAGCCTGGGGAGGTATCGTGAGGTATTTAATGGAAATTAGGCAAAAACAAATTAAGTGGTCTTGGTGTGGTATCACCAGCCAAATAGTGATCTCTGTTTTTACGGGATTATTAGGCGGATTATTAAGTTTTGAAAGTGGGGCAAGTCGTTATATGTCTTACATGATTGCAGGGCTTTTTGGCTCGATGGGTAGCACAACTTTAATTTGGTTGTGGAACCGGATTTTTGGTGTGAATAACCTTAAGGAGCCTAAATGAGCATATATACATTGAGTCAGCGTAGCCAAAAAAACCTAGAAGGTGTGGATCAGGATTTAGTCCAAGTGGTTAATTTGGCACTGACATTTAGTGAATATGACTTTGTCGTTATTGAAGGGGTACGTTCATTAGCTCGACAAAAAGAGCTAATGAAGGAAGGTAAAAGCAAAACACTCAATAGTCGCCATTTAACAGGTCATGCCGTTGATATTGTGCCCTTAGTGAATGGAGAGATCCCTTGGCAAGATTGGTCAGCATTCGAGTCGGTATCAAAAGCGATGAAAAAAGCTGCTTATCAATTGAATGCTCGAATTAATTGGGGGGGGGATTGGGTTTCATTTCGTGATGGCCCTCATTACGAACTTTGTCGAGAGACATATCCATGAATATAAGCACTTTTTTACGTTTAGGTGTTAAAGGTGGAGTGGCAATTATTATTGTTCTCACTCTGCTGGTTATTCGTTATCAATATAAGCAAATCAATCGACTATCAGAACAAAACAGCCAGCTTGAATATCAACAACGCACATTGCAATCACAATTAATTCAATGGCATGAGCAAGCTGAGCAAGTGTCTGAAGCATTAATGCACCAACAAAAGGAGCAACAATTTTTAGAGGAAGAAAATCATGTTATACGACAAGAATTACGGCAGATTTTGGCTCAAACGCCTTGTGCTAATGAGTCTGTACCTGATGCTGTTATCCGGTTGCAACAGAACACCCTCAATCGTCGTTAAAGCGCCGGATAAATTTGTTCCTTCACATTTGTTACAGCCGTGCTCTGCACCCTTCTTTAATGTGCAAGTGTGGGGAGATTACCCTGATTATGTGGCCCGTTTAATATTGGTTTTAGAAAAATGTAATACCGATAAAAAAGCTATTGCCGAAATTTTAGCTTTAAAAAATCAGCGTAGTAGTAACGAATTAGATGCTAAAAAGAAAATCAACTAAGGAATTATAGAAATATGTCAAATCAACAATTATATACACGAACACCCACTGTGGTGGTTCATGACAATCATGGATCAACAATCCGTGAAATTAACTATTGTCGTCATCCAGATACAAGTAACCAAACCGATGAGCGTATTATCCGTCATCACTATCATGTTCGTGGTTACTTAGAGCGCAGTATTGATGCTAGATTGTATGAAGCACAGCAATCAGACTCCTCTATTCAACCCAATATTCAGCAAACAATCAGTTTAGGTGGTGCATTATCGCTTTCACAATGTGTTGATAATGGAAATAACTTTAATCTAAATGATATTGAAGGCACTGTTGCACAGCAGATTAATGCCCAAGGTACTGTGATTACATATGAATATAGTAAACCTGAGTTTGTGCGTAATTTAGAAAAAGTTAAGGAAGGTAGTAAGGTAAAACAACTGTTGAAATGGGCAAATAGCGACGAAATATCAGTTAATAATAATCGTGTAGGAAAATGTATTGCTCATTATGACACTGCGGGTAAAAAAGAATTTAAGACGTTTTCTTTATTAGGAAAAAATACCTATTTCATCAGAAAATTTCACTTTGGTAATGATATACATTGGGAGGAAGGCAGTTACGATATGAATCAAGTGGAGCATGCGGAGAATTATAAAACTATGCTCACTCATGATGCCACAGGGGCTGTATTAAAAGAAACAGATGCTAAAGGTCATCAACGCCGTATTGTCTATGATATTGCTGGTTTTGTTAAACAATCGTGGCTAACCTTAAAAGGAAAATCAGAACAAGAGGTTTTACGTTCACTCACCTATTCGGCGGCAGGGCAAAAATTACGCGAAGAGCACGGTAATGGACTAGTAACCACTTATGAATATGAAGCAGAAACACAGCGTTTACTACAGGTCAAAACAGAACGTCCTCAAGGTCATGCTTTAGGGGCGAAGATCATGCAAGATCTGCGTTATGAGTATGATCCTGTGGGGAATATTATTGTACTAAAAAACGACGCTGAAGCGACTCGCTATTGGCGTAATCAGAAAGTGGTACCTGAAAATCGTTATGTTTATGACTCTCTGTATCAATTAGTCAGTGCTACTGGTCGAGAATCCGCCAATCAGCAAACACCTGCTTCGATGCAATCCCAACCAGTGACAATATTCGCTAAAGATGCGCAAAGTTATACTAATTACACCCGCTTATACACTTACGATCGTGGTGGTAATTTAACGCAAATTCGTCACAACTCCCCGACGGCACAACAAAGTTTTACTCAAGATATTATTGTTTCTCATAAAACCAATCGTGCTTTATTGAAATCTCAATGTGCAGATCCACAAAATGTGGATAGCTATTTTGATGAGAGTGGTAATTTAACCAAACTACTGAATGGCGATACGCTATTTTGGAATAATTGTAATGAATTAGAAGCCACAAATGGAAAAATAGAAAACGGATCAATTTATGAGGGGGAAACTTATCAATATGATAGTGAAGGCCAGCGAGCCACTAAACTAAGAGGACGTAAGCAAGGTTCATCTGATAAGTTGGAGAAAGTGCTTACTCATTACTTATCTAATATTGATGTTTGGGAGTTTGGTGAATATCCGACAAGAGAAAAATATGATGTCGTCCATATTCAGGTAGGCACTAGTGCAAAAGTCAGAGCATTATGTTGGGAAATCGGATCACCGCAAGGCATTGAAAATAATTCATTGCGTTATAGCTATGATGATGGCATTGGTAACAGCGGATTAGAAACTGATGGTAAAGGGCAATTAATCAGTTATGAAGAGTATTACCCTTATGGAGGCACTGCAATTTGGTCTAGCGAAAATGCGGTAGAAGCTGACTACAAAACGATCCGTTATTCAGGGAAAGAGAAAGATTCCACCGGACTTTATTACTACGGCCACCGTTATTATCAACCTTGGCTTGGTCGTTGGTTAAGTGCTGATCCCGCAGGTACGGTTGATGGGCTTAATTTATACCGAATGGTGCGTAATAACCCTGTGACTTTGCATGATCCTGATGGGCGAATGCCAATTCCACCAGCACCGCCAGCACCGCCTATGATGGGGGGAGCACCATTGCCACCACCAGTACCTGATGGTATGCAGGCAATATCAAAACCACGGAAAACTTGGGGTGATCCATTAAAGAATGCTAATAGTACGGCATTATCGGATCAGCAAGGAGGAAATTATCCATACTATACGGGATTTTTTAGAACTTTATATGTCTCTAAAATTAAACATTATAACGATATTTCTAATATAAAAATGTTTGTTGATGAATGGCAAGGTATTAATGAAAAATCTCAACGTCAATTAATAAAGGAAAATATTAATGAACAGAAAGTATTATATCTACAAAATAAATTAAATAAAATGGAAGAAGAATGGCCTAAATATGTTAAGACTCATGAGAAAACAACATATCGAGGTGATGGATTATCGATTAGTGAAACTTACCCGTGGTTTAAGGATTTTGTAGATGAAGTTAAAAACAAGGAGAAAGCAGTATTAAAGCAAGTAAATATTCCTGTTTCTGCTGTTTCTATAATGTCTACTGCAACTACACCGAAGTCAGGTTATGTTTCTAACGCAAATGTTATGTGGCATTTTAATCTTGAACCCGAAAATCTAGGTGTTTCTATGCCTGTCTATAAAGGTGAGGATGAAGTGACATTCCCTGTTTATAACAAGATGAAAATTACTTCATTGCAATATTTACCAGAAGGAAGTTCTTATATGAATAATCCAGAGAAGTTTGGTTCGTCTCATCGCTATATTATTAATGCTAATATGCTTCCAAGAGGCTAATCTACAATAGTGTATTTTAAAATTTGTCAGGGCAACATGTATATATTGCTCTGACAGTTTTTAACGCTATCTTAATGAAGATGTTTTTCTACTAAACTCCTTTCTTATAATGCTACTTTTCTATATATAATCGTTAATTTAAATGTGATTATTTTCTCAAAAAAATACATTTTAAAAATTATTTAAATAATGAAGTTTGATAAATTTTAATAGTCAGATACAGTTGGATACTTATTTTTTATATCTTGCTTTAAGGTTTTATTTTCATTTCCATAATAAATTGTATATCTAATAAATATTAAATAGCTGTTTTAATTCCATTTTAATATTAAATTAAATGGCGATATTGCTCACAAATATAAATAAATACATATTCAACTATCTATTTTTGACTAATATCTATTGGGATTGACACAATCATTATATTTTAAAATTTTTAATAATCATTGAGGTTTCATTATGAAGAAAAATAAAATTATGGTATTTACTGCAACATTATTACTATCATCAGCGAGTTTTATTTCAACCGTGTCAGCAGATGTGACATTAAAACATGGATATATTGATGTACCTCCTAGTAGAGCTTTCCTTTGTTCATCAAAAGGAGGAAATTTAAATAAAAATTGTGGACCAATTCAGTATGAACCTCAATCAATTGAAGGGCTTAAAGGATTTCCTAAAGATGGGCCTGCTGATGGTCAAATTGCCAGTGGTGGGAAAGAGACTTTTTCTGCTTTAAATGCACAAAGTGCGGATCGTTGGCATAAAGTGGCAATGAAAAGTGGAGAAAATATGTTTAAATGGACATTAACGGCTAAACATAGCACTGAATCATGGCGATTTTTTATTACGAAACCAGGGTGGGATGTAAATAAGCCACTGACCCGTGCTGATTTTGATTTAACACCATTCTGCCAACAAAATGATAATGGCAAAATACCAACAGAAAACGTAGAGATAAATTGTAATATACCAGAGCGTTCAGGTTATCAAATTATTTTAGGTGTTTGGGATATTGCGGATACAGGTAATGCTTTTTATCAAGTTATTGATGCTGAATTTAAAAAATAGTCAAATCAAATAAAATTATTTTTTAATATCAATAATGATATTGTATATATATTATTTCATCTAAAATGTAATCCGGTATTGAATATTAAATTTAGATTGGTAATTATTTAGTTGTTAAATGAAAATAATAGCTATTTATTATTGAAATTAAATCAATAGCGCCTTTGTGTGGGCGCTATTTTCATTGAATCGACTAGAAATCCATCGCGCACAATGCTACTTTCTACGTTATACCTATAATTATTTAGCTTAAAAACCACATCATTGAGGCGCGATTATGGAAATCTATTTAGATACAGCGGATATCGAAGAAGTCAGAAAACTCTCTCAAGTTCTTCCTATTGCAGGTGTCACTACCAATCCGTCTATTATTGCTAAATCGGCACAAGATATTGAAACGCTGTTGCCTGAATTAAAAGCGGCAATGGGAGGAAAAGGTCGGGTATTTGCACAGGTTATTGCCAGTGATGTCGATACCATGATTGAAGAAGCATTACGTATTGGCAATATCGCGGATAATACCGTGATTAAAATCCCAGTTACTGAAGCGGGACTTGTCGCCATTAAACAATTGAAACAAAAAAATATGCTGGTATTAGGTACCGCGATTTACAGTGTCTCACAAGGATTAATGGCAGCTTTAGCAGGGGCAGATTATATAGCCCCTTATGTGCATCGTATGGATAGACAAGGCTCTGATGGGGTAAGAGTAGTAAAAGAGTTACAAACACTGATTACCATGCATAATTTACCGACGAAAATCTTAGCTGCGAGCTTTAAAACACCCCGTCAGGTTGTTGATTGTTTATTAGCTGGGGCTTCTTCGGTGACATTACCGATTGAACTTGCTTACTCAATTATTCGCTCACCGGTTGTCGATGATGCAGTAAATAGATTTGCAGATGATTGGCAAGGCGCATTTGAACGTCGTTTTTTATAATCAAATTAATAATATGAGACTAAGTGCTATAGCGCTATATAGCACTTAATTTATCAGTTTTGGGATATTTAAGATATTAATCTTCACTTTTACTAATGTATTAATAACTAGATTATGATGCCTTAAAATAAAAGAATATTGATTTACATCTAATAATAAGTCACCTTTCTGGCAATCTAAATTTAGATCTATTACTATAATCTTAGTCTATAAATGGATTATTAATATAATCTATCTATTTTTTATTTTTTTGTGAAAAATAGTTTATTTATCAATGAATTGTTATTTTTTCTCTAAAAGCTATTTTATATTTTAATATTTAATTAATTTTTTGTTTTTACTCGGTTTAATTGTTATTGCTTTGGCTTTAATAATAAAATAACAAATTGTGACAAGTGTGTTAATTAAAGAGTTTGGTTGTTAAGAATAAACTAAATATTATATTGATGGGGTTGTTAACTTACCAGATTAACAGGGAAAACCGATACTCCGCGGTGCAATGATAATTAACATATACAGTTATTATCTTTATTTAGCGATAAATAAAACTTTATTTGTGATACTGGAGTAAATATGTGCGAAGAATACATGAATAAGCCACTTTATCTATCAATTGCTGACTGGGTTCAAGCGCAAGAACGTTGGGTAAGTGCGAAAGAAATTGCAACAAAATTCGATATTCCTCAATGTAATGCGATTAATATCGTTTCTTATATTCTTTCTGATGTAAAAGAAATTGAATGTGAAACGAAAAGTGTCCCTAATCAGCTTGAAGGCAGAGGATGCCAATGCCAACGAATGATCAAAGTGAGTCATATCGATCCTCAACTTTATTCACGCTTAAAAGGCCATGTTCAAGGTAAAAGTAGTCAAAGTTCTCCTGAGAAATTAGCATCCATGATCCCTCATGGGTTAAACCATGAACAAAAATGGCAATGGATGTTATCAAAATCACAACGACGATAACGTGACTGATTAAGTTGCAGGTTGAAAAAAGAACAATGACGACAGGCGCGTATAACGCCTGTCGCTGTTTGTTACTGACCTTTTGGTTTCACTTCGGTTGTGCCTCGTAAACGTGGACGATTAGGCTCAGGTGCCGTTAAAGGTGTGGTTTCGACTAAGCTTTGACGACAACGCACCGCTAAGTCTTGATATTCGCGTGTGTTCATACGCTTCCATTCCATGTCATTATCAGTAATATCACGCACATGTTTCGCAGGACTGCCAATCAGCATTTGCCGAGGTTGTCCTTGAAAGCCTGCTTTCACAAAGCTCATCGCGGCAACAATACTTTCTTCACCAATCACTGCACCGTCCATAATCACGCTATTCATACCCACTAAACTGTCACGCCCGATAATACAACTATGGAGAATTGCACCATGCCCAATATGTCCATTTTCTCTAACAATGGTATCCATATCGGTATAACCGTGCATGATACAACCGTCTTGAAGGTTAGCGCCTGCTTCAACAATCAAGCGCCCATAATCCCCTCTGAGTGAGGCTAATGGGCCGATATAAACTCCTGCACCAATAATCACATCACCAATTAATACTGCAGATGGATGAACATAAGCTGTTGGATGAACCACAGGGACAAGGCCTTCAAACGCGTAGATACTCATCTGTTTTCCTCTTTGTTGTATTATCGAAACACTAAATAATTATCGACCTTTCCATTCAGGTGCTCGTTTCTCAGCAAAGGCAAGTGGCCCTTCTGTGGCATCTTCTGAATGGAGAACACTTGGATAATGTTTTAATACACCACTGCGCATTAATTTATAGCCTTCTTCAATAGAAAGTTCGCTAGTGGCACGATAAATCTCTTTTAATGCTGCAACAGCCAGTGGGGCACTATTGGCGATTTGATCTGCGAGTTCACGAGCGCTATCCATTAATTCAGCAGAACTAACAACACGGTTTGCAATGCCCCAACGCAATGCTTCGTCCGCATTCATACGACGGCCGGTCATTAGCATTTCATTGACGATAGCCGGAGGTAAACGTTTAGGTAAACGCAATACGCCACCACTATCTGGCACAATGCCTAGTTGTGCTTCAGGTAACGCAAAAGAAGCGTTGTCTGAACACACTATCATGTCGGCAGCGAGTGCTAATTCAAATCCACCACCAAAAGCATAGCCGTTAACGGCGGCAATAACAGGTTTATCTAGATTGAAAAGCTCAGTTAAACCAGCAAAACCGCCTGCACCGAAATCAGCATCAGGGGCTTCACCTTCAGCCGCTGCTTTTAAATCCCATCCTGCCGAGAAAAAGCGTTCGCCTGCACCTGTAATAATCGCGACACGTAGGTTGGGATCATCACGAAAACGTAGGAAAACTTCGCCCATTTCATGACTGGTTTTCGCATCAATAGCATTGGCTTTTGGCCTATCTAATACAATTTCAAGTACTGAACCACGCGTTGTTAGGTGTAATGATTGGCTCATGTTGTATTCCTTTTCATCATCAAAAATAAGCATTTATGATTGAGGTTATTAAGTTGTGGTTGAACCTACCTATGCCTTATTTCAAATGCTTTTTAATCACTTTTCCGGAGCAATTACGTGGTAAGCCCTCTCTAAATTCAACTGCGCTGGGAACTTTAAACTTCGCCATATTTTGCTCACAGAAATGGAAGAATTCTTCTTCACTCAAGGTTTCATTTTCAACCAGTACCACAAAGGCTTTAATTGCTTCATCACGAATGTTGTCAGGCACTCCAATTACGGCGACATCTTGAATTTTAGGATGTGAAGAAATGATATTTTCAATCTCAACGCAAGAGACATTCTCGCCACCACGTTTGATCATATTGCAACTGCGATCAACGAAATAGAAAAAGCCTTCATCGTCACGATAACCATAATCACCAGTATGTAACCAACCTTCTGGCTCTAGCGCTTTTGCTGTGGCATCGGGTCGGTTGTAATACTCTTTGAATAAGGTTTTTCCAGGCTCGCCTTTTACGCAGATTTCACCCACAACGCCATCAGGCACTTCGTGGTTTTGTTTGTCTCTGATTTGAGCTTGATAACAAAAACCCGGTCTACCAATTGATGGCCAACGGCGTTTATCTCCGGGTCTATCACCAATTAAACCAACGATAGTTTCTGTCATGCCATAAGAGGTGAGCAATCGCACGTTAAAGCGCTCAATAAAAGCGTCTTTTTCTTCATCTGCGAGATTGAGGTAGAACATTACTTCGCGTAATTTGTGTTGCTTTTCTTCGGATGAAACTGGTTGTGCCATTAAGGTTCTCATCATCATGGGAATGCATTCCGTCACCGTCGCTTGATACTTAAGGATTTGTTTCCAAAAAGCTCTAGCACTGTATTTTTCGAGTAGGACAAATGTCGCACCTACAGAAAATGCCGCGAGAGATGCGGTGCATTGGCAATCAATATGAAAGGCAGGCATAACGGTGAGATAAACATCGTCTTCACGTAATGCGTTTTGCCATGATGAGTAATAACCCGCAAAGCGTAAGTTATAGTGTGTAATAACAACGCCTTTGGGTTGAGAAGTTGTTCCTGAGGTAAAAAGAATTTCAGCAGTGTCATCTACACTTAATGGTGTGTGATGATTAAGCGTAACAGGATGCTTGGCTTTCTCTTTTAAAAAGTCGATAACCCCTTTTTCAGCAGGCGGACTGTTTTCTGTTATTAAAAACAGTTGCGTTAAAGGGCATTGTTCATCCTGCAACATAGGTTGGTAAATAGGATAGAAATTATCGCGAGTTACCACGTAATGAGCTTGGCAGTGATTGATTATCCATGCGCTCTCTTCATACATAAAGCGCGCATTAATGGGCACCATGACAGCACCAATTTTTGCCAAGCCAAACCAGCAAAAGAAAAACTCAGGGCAGTTATCAAGATGCAAGGCAACATGGTCGCCTTTTTTTATGCCACCAGCATGGAAAAGATTTGCGGTTCGGTTGATCTCTTCATTTAATTCACTGTAGCTAAATTGTCTCTCTTGTCCTTGTGCGGATACGAAAATTAGCGCTGTTTTTTTGCCAAAAACCTCTGCTAAATCATCCCACATTTGACGTAAGTTTTGTTTGCCAATCACATCCATTAAACTGTTACCCTATTCTTTTGCCGTGAGTTCAGATGCATTTTCTACCTATGTGCTATCTGAATTTAACGGTATTACTTTTCGATTTTAGCCAGCCCCTTATCGACTAGCCCCCTGATTTGTTCGTCGTTATAACCGATGTTTTTCAAAATCGCGTCAGTGTCCATGCCGTGAGATGGCATTCCACGCCAGATCTTTCCCGGATTATTTTTGAATTTCGGCATCACGTTTGGTCCTTTGCAGGTTTCTCCATTCATGGTTTGCCATTCGGTGATCGATTCACGCGCGACATATTGCGGATTGTCTTCAAGCTCAGGAATAGTCAGCACTTTGGCGCTGGCAATATTAAGTTCTGAAAGACGTTTAAGTACTTCAGTGATGGGTTGTTTGGCTAACCATTCATCTAACTTGTCTTCAAATAATTGGCCATGAGGGCAGTTAATACGGTGAATAAGTTGAGTGCCTTCTGGTACTTCAGGTGTACCAAGCAGATGAGCAAGTCCGATATCTTTGAAAATTTCTTGAATTTGAGTGATACCGACAACTTCCATCACGATATAACCATCTTGGCAACGATAAAGCCCACAGCCTGCATAGTACGGATCTTTCCCTTTGGTCATTCGAGGGCAGATTTCTCCACCATTGAAATAATCCATCATGAAGTATTGCCCCATGCGCAACATCACTTCATACATAGCAATATCAATACTTTCGCCTTTACCTGTTTGTTGAACTTTATACAGTGCCGCTAACGCCGAAGTGGTTGCGGTCATCCCTGAGAAATAGTCTGCGGTATAAGGGAAGGCTGGCATTGGCTGATCTTTGTCACCGTTTTGAATAAGGTAACCACTGAAAGCCTGAGCGATGGTGTTATAAGCGGGTAGGTTGGTATATTGCGGATCGCCATATTGACCAAAACCCGATAAATGCGCGATAACTAATTTAGGGTTATGTTCCCATAATACTTCATCTGTAATACCGCGACGTGCAAAGGCTGGGCCCTTACTGGCTTCGATAAAGATATCAGTGGTTTCCATTAATTTTAAGAACGCATCACGACCTTCGTCTTTAAAGATATTTAACGATAGTGCATGAAGATTACGGCGAGAAAGTTGAGGGTAGTGAGGTTGAACGCGAATGGTGTCAGCCCATGCAACGTTTTCAATCCAAATCACTTCAGCACCCCATTCTGCAAACATTTGTCCTGCAAATGGCCCTGCAATTTCAATTCCTGAAAACACAACACGAACCCCTGAAAGTGGGCCGAATTGTGGCATTGGTAAATGTTCTGTCATAGCGTCACCTCGTAAGTGGTTTAATGAATACTCTCTCACCTAATGATGAGAGAGTTTTCGTGATTAATTAGCGATACTGTTTAAGTACTGAACGTCCTAATGTCAGGATCTGCATTTCATCAGAACCACCAGAGACACGATCAACACGAAGGTCACGCCAGAAACGAGAAATACGGTGCTCGCCAGCAATACCAACACCACCAAGCACTTGCATTGCACTATCAACTACTTCAAATGCCGCATTTGCACAGAAGTATTTACACATAGCTGCATCACCAGAAGTGATTAAGTTGTTGTCACTCTTCCATGCAGTTTCATATAACATGTTGCGCATTGAATTGAGTTTGATCGCCATATGAGCGAATTTTTCTTGAATAAGTTGGAAACGGCCGATAGCTTCGCCAAATTGCACACGTTGGTTGGCATAACGAGCCGCATCTTCGAATGCACACATTGCGGTACCGTAGTTAGTGAGAGCCACTAAGAAACGTTCGTGATCGAACTCTTCTTTCACACGGTTAAAGCCGTTGCCTTCACGGCCAAACATGTCTTTTTCTTCAAGTTCAACGTTATCGAAAGTGATTTCACAGCAACTATCCATGCGTAAACCCAGTTTTTCTAACTTGTTGACTTTAATACCCGGTTTACTCATATCCACAAACCATTCAGTAAAAATTGGTTTATCTGGAGATGCTGAGTCACGGCTCATCACAACAACATAAGGGGTATAGGCACTACTGGTGATAAAGCATTTGCTACCGTTAAGGTAAACTTTGCCATCTTTACGGGTATAAGTGGTTTGTAAGCTACCAACGTCGGAGCCTGCACCCGGTTCAGTGATAGCAGAGTTCCACATCTGTTTACCTGTACCACGGAACGCCATGATTTTATCAATTTGCTCTTGAGTCCCTTCACGCAATACGGTGTTAAAGCCACCAGGTAATTGGTAAAGCACGTAAGTTGGCGCACCTAAACGACCTAATTCCATCCAGATGGCAGCAACAGTAACAAAACCTGCATTTAAGCCGCCGTGCTCTTCAGGGATAAGCAGATTGTCAATTTCCATATCCGCTAAGGCTTTGACAAAACGTTCTGGGTATTTGCTTTCGCGATCACACTGTGCGAAATAAGCTTCCCAGTTTTCACTGGCCATTAATTCGCGGACACCGTCAACAAACAGTTCCTGCTCATCATTCAATCTAAAATCCATGTTAATAACCTCTTAATATGTCATTCTTTGCGTATAGCGGATCAGTCTTTCCAATGTACTTTGGCATCTTTAATAAAGGACAAGGTGACCATGATATTGACGAAAAATAGTGGGCATCCTCCGGCGATAATGGCGGTTTGAATTGGTTTTAAACCTCCAAGTGCTAGAAGAATGATGCCGATAACACCGACCAGCACAGACCAGCCGATACGCACTAATAAAGGTGGCTCAGAGCCTTCTTTCATAGAGCGACAAGTGGACATTGCTAGTGTGTAAGAACAGGCATTGATTAAAGTGACAGTGGCAATAAAGCAGAGGATAAAGAAGCCCCACATTGTCGCTGTACTAAGCGGTAATGCTGCCCATGTTTCAATAATGGCGCGTGGAACACCATATTGTTCAATCAGTTGTGGAATGTTGAGAATATTTTGGTCAATCAGTTGTAAGGTGTTACCACCAAGAATTGTCCAAATTAACCAAGTTCCTGCGGTTAAGCCTGAAACCATTCCTAAACACAGCTCGCGAACAGTACGGCCTTTAGAGATACGAGCTAAGAAGATACTCATTTGGATGGCGTAAATAACCCACCATGCCCAATAGAAGACCGTCCAACCTTGAGGGAATCCACCTTTACCGATTGGGTCTGTATAGAACAGCATACGAGGCATATACATCATCAATGTACCGACAGAATCGGTAAAATAATTGACGATAAAGCTCGCACCACCAACGATAAACACCCAACCTAACATTAAGAAACTCAGGTAAGTACGAATATCACTGGCGATTTTTACCCCTTTTTGCAGACCAAATGCCACGCAAATCGCGTTTAATAAGATCCAGCAAGAGATAATGATGGCATCTAATTGCAGGGTATGAGGAATACCAAATAAGTATTGAATACATTCAGTGACTAACGGTGTTGCTAAACCAAGGCTAGTCCCCATTGCCAGAATTAAAGCAACAAGATAGAAGTTATCAATAATCGTCCCAACAATGCCATTAACGTGTTTTTCACCAATTAATGGCGTTAAGGTGCTACTTGGGCGGATAACTTCCATTTTGCGAACAAAGAAGAAATAAGCGAACGCAACAGAAAGGAAGCTGTAAGTTGCCCAAGGTAGAGGACCCCAGTGGAACAAGCTGTAAGCAAGACCAATTTCTTTAGCTTGAGTCGAATAACCTTCCATTCCAAAAGGCGGGCTTGAAATGTAGTAGTATATTTCAATCGAACCCCAGAAAAGGACGGCGGCTGATGTACAAGACGCAAACATCATAAAGATCCAGCTTGCGGTACTAAACTCAGGTTTGTCTTCCCCAAGACGTTTATTGGCATAACGACCGAAGACTAACCAAAACCAACCTCCGAACATGATAACCATGTACCATTCAAAGGCCCAACCCCAGACATTGGTAACATAGCTGAATACGGCATTAATCACTTCATTTGAAGCATCAAGATCACGTACCGTTAACCAACATAAAATACCAACAATGATCAATGGCGGAAAAAAAACCTTCGGTTCTATTCCTGCCTTTTTATTATCTTTGCTCATAGGTAAATTTTCCAAATATATTTAGCGCAGAAGTTTAAGTGGTGTTAATTCCTAATAACTAATAAAACAATTAAGTTTATTTATGAATATTTTGTCTATTGGTGATTCATCATAATAGAAAAATAAAGTCATTGGCTAATCTACAAATCCATTAATGATGAAGAATGATGGATATTATAAGAAATCTATTCTGTTATTCACTTCACACTATTCTTTTTGTCGATTTTATGTTACGTTTTATAACGTTTTATTTTCATTATAACTTATTGATAATTATTGGTATTGCATTGTATGTAATCGGCTTGTTATATTCCGTCTTTCAATATTGTTGATCTGAGTGGCAATATTGAATGTTAAATACCATTATATTTATTATGTTCAATATTGTTGATCAAAGTAGCAATATTGAAAGTTGAACACTTTAATTAAAACTAATTTCAATATTGGTGATGTATTTAGCAATATTGAACGCTATCTCTTCTTTATTTAATAATGTTCAATATTGGTGACCTAGGTTTAATTTTTTAATCACTTAATTATGTTAATTCTATATTACATTGCCAGAGTAAATGACATTATTTATTAATTTCAGGAGATGTAATGAATATTATTACATGTTACAAAAGTGTTCCCGATGAGCAGGATATTACGGTAAATAGCGCAGATAGTTCGCTAGATTTTTCTCGCGCTAATACCAAAATCAGCCAATATGATTTAAATGCGATTGAAGCCGCTAATCAGCTTAAGACGCAACTTGATGGTATTCAAATCACGGCAATGAGTGTTGGTGGTAAAGCACTGACAAATGCGAAAGCACGTAAAGACGTTCTTTCTCGTGGTGCTGACGATTTAGTGGTTGTGGTTGATGACCAATTTGAAGCCTCTTTACCCTATCAAACGGCGGTTGCGCTGGCAGCTGCAGCCACTAAAAAAGGTTATGACTTAATTCTTTGTGGTGATGGCTCTGCAGATCTCAGCTCACAACAAGTTAGCTTGCTGGTGGGGGAAATTTTAAATATCCCTGCAATCAATGGTATTAACAAAATTGTTTCGCTCTCTAATGATTCAATTACGGTTGAGCGTGAATTAGAAAATGAAATTGAAACACTGACCATTCCATTACCTGCTGTAATTGCGGTATCTACTGATATTAACACACCTCAAATTCCTTCGATGAAAGCCATTCTTGGCGCTGCCAAAAAACCTGTTCAGCAATGGAGTGTTGCCGATCTTGGTCTGGATGTGATTACTGCGCGTTCAGAGCAAAAAATTGCGGCACCAAAACAGAAAGTGCGTCAACGCATCATTATTGAAGGTGATGGTGACGATCAGATTGCTGAGTTGGCAGAACATTTACGTAAAATTCTTAAGTAATAGGGGGAGTTATGAGCCAGTTTTCAACTGTTTGGGTATTTAGTGATGCACTTTCCCGTTTACCAGAGTTAGTGGGTGGCGCTTCTTCATTAGGACAATCTATCAATGTATTTA
Source organism: Proteus sp. G2669 (assembly GCF_009915245.1). NCBI lineage: Bacteria > Pseudomonadati > Pseudomonadota > Gammaproteobacteria > Enterobacterales > Morganellaceae > Proteus > Proteus sp. G2669. The sequence goes on from NZ_JAABLX010000026.1 coordinate 145,782, forward strand.
CATTGAATGATGAACAAAGCGTGGCTGCTTTTAAATTAGGGGCAACTGAGGTTTTCCAATTAGAAGGTAAACCTGACGATCGTATGATTGAAGACTATGCACAAAGCATGGTTGAAACCATCAAACAAAAAGGTGATGCAGGTTTAGTGCTATTACCTAATACACGTCGCGGAAAATTACTCGCAGCACGTTTGGGTCATCGTTTAGCGGCGGTTGTTTCTAATGACGCACAATCTTTAAAAGTAGACGGTGATGCATTAGTAACAAAACACATGGTTTACGGGGGTCTTGCCTTTGGTGATGAAACCCTGAAAACCCCTTATTGCGTAGTGACTGCAAGTGTCGGTGCTTTTGATGTTGCACCAGAAACAAGTGCGGCAGGTAATGCACAAAAAGTGGCATGGATTGCTCCCGCTCAAACCATCGTTCGTAATTCAGTTCAACCGCGCGCAATCAATGCGGTTGATTTAGATAAAGCGCGTTTTGTTGTCAGTGTAGGTCGCGGTATTGGCAGTAAAGAAAATATCGCTATTGCAGAAGAGCTAGCGAAAGCCATTGGTGCTGAAATCGCGTGTTCTCGTCCTGTTGCTGAAAATGAGAAATGGATGGAGCACGAACGCTATGTCGGTATTTCTAACCTGATGCTGAAACCTGAACTCTACCTAGCTGCGGGTATTTCAGGACAAATTCAACATATGGTCGGCGCTAATGGCGCACAAACTATTGTTGCTATTAATAAAGACAAAAATGCCCCTATCTTCCAATTTGCTGACTACGGCATTGTCGGTGATTTAATGAAGATTTTACCTGCATTAACTCGTCAATTATCTAACTGATTTATTTAAGCAGAGAAGGTGACTTCTCTGCATTTATCGCAAATTCTGGAGATGTTATGTCCGATTCCGAAGATATTTTCGATGCCATTATTGTTGGCGCAGGATTAGCAGGATCTGTGGCTGCACTTGTTTTGGCAAGGGAAGGCGCACAAGTATTGCTAATAGAAAGAGGTAACTACGCTGGCGGGAAAAATGTAACCGGTGGTCGTATGTATGCACATACTCTTGAACGCATCATTCCTGAGTTTGCGCAAGAAGCACCTGTTGAACGCGTTATTACTCACGAAAAATTGTCGTTTATGACTGAAGCCGGTGCAATGACAATTGATTACCAAAATGCCGAAGGGAATAACCCCAAAACGGCTTCTTGGTCTGTATTACGTGGTGAGTTTGATCAATGGCTAATGGAACAAGCCGAAAATGCCGGTGCGCAATGTATTACAGGTATTCGCGTTGATAAGCTCGTCGAACGTGATGGCAAGATTGTTGGTGTGGAAGCTGATGGTGATGTGTTAGAAGCTAAAGCCGTTATTTTAGCTGATGGTGTGAATTCTATCTTAGCTGAACAGTTAGGGATGACAAAACGTGTTGCCGCTGAAAATGTAGCCGTAGGTGTAAAAGAGATCATCGAATTGCCTGAAAGTGTGATTAAAGATCGCTTTAACCTAAAAGATAACGAAGGCGCGGCTTGGTTATTTGCAGGATCACCTACCGATGGATTAATGGGCGGTGGTTTTTTATATACCAATAAAACCACGCTCTCTTTAGGTCTTGTTTGTGGGTTGCACCATATTAAAGATGCGAAAAAATCAGTACCACAAATGCTGGAAGATTTTAAACAGCATCCCGTTGTTGCTCCGCTAATTGAGGGCGGAAAGATGGTGGAATACGGTGCGCATGTCGTTCCAGAAGCGGGCTTAAGAATGCAAAACGAATTAGTACGCGATGGCGTATTAATTGCTGGTGATGCAGCAGGGATGTGTATGAACCTTGGCTTTACTATCCGAGGAATGGATTTAGCGATGGCATCTGGTGAAGCGGCTGCAAAAACGGTGCTTTCTGCTATGGCAAAAAATGATTTTAGTAAACAATCACTTAATGAATATCTCAAACATTTAGAAGATGGCCCGTTGCGCGATATGAAAGCGTATCAGCGTATGCCTGATCTACTTGATAATCCTCGTATGTTCACTGCTTATCCTGAAATGGTCGTTGGTATCGCGAAAGATCTCTTTACCGTTACGGGTGAAGCGCCCGTACCAATGCGTAAAACCATGATGCGTCATACCAAAAAAGTCGGTTGGATGAATCTGATCAAAGATGGGATCAAAGGAGTAAAAGCAATATGAGTTCTCCCGTAAATGTCGATGTCAAATTAGGCATCAATAAATTTAATGTCGATGAAGAAAATCCACATATCGTCGTTAAAGAGCAACCTGATATGCAGGTATTGGAAACCTTAGTCAAAGCTTGTCCTGCAGGTCTATATAAAAAACAAGAAGATGGCACTATCAGTTTTGATTATGCAGGGTGCTTAGAGTGTGGAACGTGTCGAATTCTTGGTTTAGATAGTGCGCTTGAAAAATGGGAATACCCACGCGGAACTTTTGGCGTGGAATATCGTTACGGATGATGTATCGCTACTTTTCTCCCAGTGCTATCTCCGGCCTGGGAGCTTTTCTTTTTTATTTTATTTAGAAAAATACCAGGATGCAGTCATGCAACCCAGAAACTTTGATGATATTCGTTTTACCTCTGTACATCGTCGGGTGATGTTATGGGGGAGTGGCGGCCCTTTTCTTGACGGCTATGTGTTAGTGATTATCGGTGTGGCATTAGAGCAACTCACGCCGTTATTACAGCTTGATGCACAGTGGATAGGCCTGTTGGGTGCGGCAACATTAGCAGGGCTTTTTATTGGCACATCACTTTTTGGTTATATTTGTGACAAAGTGGGTCGTCGCAAAATGTTCCTCGTTGATATTGTGGCTATTGGGCTTATTTCGATTGCAACGATGTTTGTGTCAACGCCAGTGGGTCTATTGGTGATGCGATTCCTTATTGGAATTGTGATTGGTGCTGATTACCCCATTGCGACGTCAATGATCACGGAGTTTTCCAATAAAAAACAACGTGCTTTTGCTGTCGGTTTTATTGCCGCAATGTGGTATATCGGGGCAACATGTGCCAACTTAGTCGGTTATCTTTTATATGATGTTGCAGATGGCTGGCGCTGGATGTTGGGCAGTGCTTTTATTCCTTGCGTTATTATTTTAATTGGTCGCTTTGATTTACCTGAATCCCCGCTTTGGCTAATACGCAAAGGGCGTATTCAAGAGTGTAATGAAATGATGATAAAGCTTTTTGGTGAACCTGTCGTTTTTGAAGCTGAAAATGCCAAAACAACGCGTTTTATCGAGCTATTTAATAAACGTCATTTTTCTTTCGTGCTTTTTGTTGCGGTCATTTGGACTTGCCAAGTTATTCCGATGTTTGCCATTTATACCTTTGGGCCTCAGATTGTGGGTTTATTAGGATGGGATGCGGGAAGGAGTGCGGCACTGGGTAATGTGGTGATTAGCCTATTCTTCATGTTTGGATGTATTCCTGCTATGTTTTGGTTAAATCAAACAGGGCGACGTCCGTTATTGATTGGTAGTTTTGCCATGATGACATTAGCATTATTAGTGCTAGGGGTTTTCCCAGATTTACCTATCTTATTTGTTATCTTAGCCTTTGCGACTTATGCCTTCTTTTCTGGTGGCCCCGGAATTTTACAATGGCTTTATCCTAATGAATTGTTCCCAACCGATATTCGAGCATCGGCAGTTGGTGTCATTATGTCAATAAGCCGTATTGGTACGGTTATTTCAACTTGTGCGCTTCCTGCCTTTATCGCCACTTACGGGATTAATACGACGATGTTAGTGGGGGCTGCAATTTCTTTATTCGGCATGATAGTTTCTGTGTTGTTTGCGCCAGAAACCAAAGGATTAACACTTAATCAGACTTCAACCATGCCAATGAGGCGAGGTAAATAACATTTTTAATTGATAAGCAAGAAAATAAGTTAAGTAATTTAAAACGTTTTTTATTTAGATGTTATAAATTTTAATCATTATTGTATTTATTTTTATATTATTTTAATTTAAATTATCACACCAATGATTATTGATAAGATTTATTTATACCTTAAAGAGAGATGAGACTATTTATATTAAAGAGAGAGTGATTTTATTTTTATTATTTAAATAAAATGACTCTCCTTTTTATTTTTAAAAATAACACCTTTATAACGCCTTGGTTTCAAATTTATTTCATTGTTATTAATTCATCTTCAATTACAAATTATATTTAACTCATCAAATCTAGACCCCAATCACAGATCTCTCTCATACTATTCAAATGACGAAAAACAGTTCGTTATTTACCAAGAATGAATAATTCCCCCTACCCAGAATAAGGTCATTACAGACGCAAACACCAGCAAAAAAGCGGTTGAGTAGGTATTTATGACCTTATTAGAAATGACAGTTAAAGAATGTCTAAACAATATTGTAAAGCAATATGCTTCACAAACAGCCTTGATTGAAAACCAAAGTAAAAAGACACTTTCTTGGCAACAATTACAACAAGAAGTAGAAAGTGTTGCGCGTGGTTTTTTAGCGATTGGTTTAAAAAAAGGTGATCGTTTAGGTATTTGGTCTGCTAATAGTAAAGAGTGGATAATTTGTTTTCTTGCGGCTGCTCAAATAGGTGTTCCTGTTGTTTGTATTAACTTTCATTTTAAAAAAAGAGAGTTATTAGATTTATGTCGATTAACCGGTATTAAAGCATTATGTTTTTCTGATGGGTTTAAAAGTAATGACTTTATTGAAGTGATTAATTGCCTTGCTAAAAAAGTAACTGAAAATAAGGATGTATTACCTCAGTTATTTATTAGTATGGGAAATAAATCGGCAGAAAAAAGTGTCTCATTATCTCAATTAAAAGCAATTAGCCAAAAAGTATCAGATAAAGAATATCAACATGCTATTTCACAAGTTAGTGTAAAAGATTTACTGACTATTCAAATGACCTCAGGCAGTACAGCTATGCCTAAAGGTGTCATGTTAAGCCAATATAATGTGATTAATAATGCCATGCTGTCAGCACAGCGATTAGGCGTAACGCATAACGATGTCATTTGTCTTGCTGTTCCTTTATTCCACTGTTTTGGGCTCTCTTCTTGTCTCTTTTTTGCGTTAACAACTGGATGCCAATTAGTTCTTCTTGATAACTATTGTGCAGAAGATGTTTTGAAAGTCGTCCAAGACTATCGTTGCACCGTTATGCATGGCGTACCAACGATTTTTAGCCGTTTAATGAAGCACGAGCAGTTTTCTCACTACGATTTATCTAGCCTTGATAAAGGCATTATTGCCGGGGCAAGTTTTCCTCCTGTGTTAATTGATGACATTGAAAATACGTTAGGAATGAAAGGGATCACCGTCTCTTATGGACAAACAGAAGCCTCGCCTTGTTGTACTCAAACATTACCAAACGATACTTTACCCATAAAACGCAGTTCTATCGGTAAACCATTACCTTTTGTTGAAATGCAAATCATTAGTCCGAAAACGGGTAAACCTGTGCCAGTGGGCGTTTTGGGTGAAATTTGTACTCGTGGTTTTCATGTGATGATGGGTTATGACAATGCCCCTGATAAAACCAAGGAAGCTCTAGACGAGGAAGGTTGGTTACATACAGGGGATATTGGTTATGTCGATGAACAAGGAAATTATCACTACGCCTATCGCATGAAAGAGATTGTCGTTCGTGGTGGTGAAAATATCAGCCTTTGTGAAATAGAAGAGGCTATTGCGGAATATCCCGGTGTTGACGCAACGAAAGCGTTCGGCATTCCTTCTGTCGATTTAGGTGAGGAAGTCATTGCCACTATTTGTGTGCAAAAAGATTGCACCCTAAATGAAAGCGAATTACGTGTATTTCTACAAGAGCGACTAGCTCGCTACAAAATTCCCAAAGAACTCCATTTCTTTACGCAGTTTCCTCATACCCCTTGCGGAAAAATTGATGTGCAAGCCCTGAAATTGCAATTGGGTTATGGCGTTTCAATCAAGGATGAAGAAACCAAAGTAGCGGGTTAAGTGACAACGGATTTATCCACATTCTGACAACAGCAGTATGAAGTCTAAAAATAATTAGGAGAAAAAATGACAAGTCGTAAAGCACTGGAAGGCGTCACTGTAGTTGAGTTGGCGACCTTTATTGCCGTACCCGCAGCGGGCCGTATTTTAGCTGATATGGGGGCGAACGTAATCAAAATTGAATCCCCAAGTGGTGATAACTTACGTTATACCGCACCGACTGAAGGCCGTCCGTTAGATCAACATGAAAACACCAGTTTTGATTTAGAAAATGCCAATAAACGTGGCATCGTGTTAAATACGAAAACAGAAGCAGGTAAAAAAATTCTGTTTGAACTGCTAGAAAAAGCCGACATTTTCTTAACTAACTGGCGTCCTGGTGCAAGAGAACGTGCAGGGTTGGATTATGAAACGTTAAAACAACGTTTTCCAAAATTAGTTTACGCCAGCGTGACCGGCTATGGTGATGAAGGCCCAGATAAAGATCTACCTGGATTTGACTACACGGCATTCTTTGCTCGTGGTGGCATTTTAGGTTCGCTGTACCAAAAAGGCACAGTACCGATGAATGTGATCCCTGGCCTTGGTGATCACCAATGTGCATTAGGTTTAGTGTCTGGTGTGTTAGCTGCTTATATTCGCGCTAAAAATATTGGGCAAGGTGAGTATGTTTCAACTAACTTACTGCATACCTCAATTTATACCCAAGCAATCATGATCCAAGCGGCACAATACCCAGATTATGGTCAGCCGTATCCAATCGATCGTCGTAATACTACTAGCCCATTTATTCTGGCTTATAAAACAAAAGATGACCGTTTTATTCAAGTCTGTATGCCTGTTTATGACGCCTACTATCCAACCTTTATTTCTTGTATTGGTCGTCCAGATTTAGCGGAAGACGCTCGTTATACACGTCTACAAGAAGTAGCGAAAAATAATCGCTCCCCTGAATTATATGATCTGATTTGGCAACAAGTTGAGCAAAAAACAGCATCAGAATGGGCAGATATTTTCACCAAAAACGATATCCCATTCAGTATTGCGCAAACATGGGAAGAAGTGTTGGAAGACAAACAGGCTTGGGCAATCAACACCTTCTACAACATGAAGTACAAAAATGGCAGTGAAAAAGCCTTAGTTCGCCCACCTATTGATTTCTTAGAGAGTGGTTTACCTGAATATCGTCGTGGTCCTTTGTTAGGTGAAGACACACCGTCTGTATTAGCTGAATTAGGGTATAGCGCAGAAGAAATTGCCAGCCTTGAAGCCAATAAAGACGTGATGACGTGGAAAGAATAATCCACTTATTTTTTTAATTTTCAGGAGAGCAAAGGCATGCAACAAGACATTTTCACAATGGGCGTTGATATCGGATCGTCTGCATCAAAATGCATCATCATGAAAAATGGTGACGCTATTGTCGCTAAATCACTGGCATCTGTGGGTGCAGGAACTTCTGGGCCTGAAAAAGCGATCGCTGAAGTATTAAGCCAGTTTGGTGGCGATCTCAGTCAGATCAGTTGGATCTGTGCAACCGGTTATGGCCGTAATTCTCTGAAAGAAGCCAATAAAGAAGTGAGCGAATTGAGCTGTCACGCCAAAGGCGCGCACTTTCTTTTTCCGGGCGTAAAAACAGTGATTGATATCGGCGGTCAAGACGTTAAAGCACTTCATATGGATGGTGCAGGCCGTTTATTAAACTTTGTGATGAATGACAAATGCGCCGCCGGTACAGGACGCTTTTTAGATGTAATGTCGAGAGTATTAGAAACCAAGATTTCTGACCTCGCTCAAGAGGGCGCTAAGTCCACTAAGAAAGTCACGATTAGCTCAACCTGTACCGTGTTCTCTGAATCAGAAGTGATTTCTCATCTCGCGAATAACGAAACAATACCCGACGTTATTAATGGCATTCACCGTTCTGTGGCTAGCCGTATTGCTGGTCTTGCAAAACGAGTGGGGGTTGAAGCCCCTGTCGTGATGACAGGCGGTGTTGCCAGTAATTTTGAAGTTGTTCGTTATGTTAGCGAAGAGTTGAACGCCTCTATCGCCACTTCACCTTTATCACAATACAACGGGGCGATAGGTGCCGCCATTTATGCCTTTGAAGCGTACCGCCATCAACTGGAAGACGATGCGTTAACAATAGGAACATCAAAATGAGCAATGTAGATATGAATGCGCCGGATTATATTCCTGCGAAAAAACGACTGCAAAAAATCGCTGCTGATGCTTATCAGCGTGCGTGGGATGCTAAAAATAGCGGTGAAAAAATAGGCTGGTGTGCCTCTAACTTCCCACAAGAAATTGCTGAAACATTAGGTTTATGCGTGGTTTATCCTGAAAACCAAGCCGCAGCCATTGCGGCAAAAGGTGCAGGTTTAAAAATGTGTGAGCATGCAGAAAGCATGGGATATTCCAATGATATCTGTGCTTATGCTCGAATCAGCCTCTCTTACATGGATATTAAGCAGTGTGAAGAGATGGATATGCCTCAGCCTGATTTCTTGCTGTGCTGTAACAATATCTGTAACTGCATGATCAAGTGGTATGAAAATATCGCATACGAATTGAATATCCCGATGATCCTTATCGATATTCCTTATAAAAATGATTATGACACTGATGATGTGACAGTGAAGTATGTTCAAGCACAATTTGATGATGCGATTAAACAACTTGAAAAAGTCACTGGCAAAGTCTTCTCCGAAGAGAAGTTTAAAGAAGTTTGTGAGATCTCACAACGTACAGGGCGTGCATGGTTAAAAGCGGCAGAATATTGCCAATTTGAGCCGTCTCCAATGAATGGTTTTGATCTGTTTAATCACATGGCGGTTGCTGTTTGTGCTCGCGGTAAATTAGAAGCTGCACTGGCTTTTGAGCAACTGTGTGAGGAGATGGAACAAAATATCAAAGAGAAAAAATCGACTTACCGCGGTGAAGAAAAATACCGTGTTCTCTTTGAAGGTATTGCCTGCTGGCCTTATTTGCGTGCCACATCTACCCCGTTAAAAGAGCAAGGTATTAACGTTACCGCTACTGTTTACGCCACTGCATTTGGTGTGATTTATCAAAACAGTGACGAGATGATGCGTGCTTACTCTTATGTTCCTAACTGTGTCTCTGTTGAGCGTGCTGCTGATATGCGTATTGACGTTAGTCGTCAGAATAAAGTGGATGGCGCGATTATTCACGTTAACCGCAGTTGTAAGCTCTGGAGTGGCATTATGCCCGAAATTGAGCGCCGGATTCGCCATGAACTTAAGATCCCAACAGTGACTTTTGATGGCGACCAAGCTGATCCTCGTGTTTTCTCTGAAGCGCAGTATGTCACCCGTGTTGAAGCATTAACAGAAATTATGGCTGCGAATAAAGCAGATATGAAAAAGGGAGACATCTAATGAAAGCATTAACGGATAGATTTGATGAGCTGCAAGCCGTGGTGGATAACCCCGTTGCGCAATTAGAGGGTTTTATTCGTAGTGGCAAAAAGGTGATTGGTTGTTTTCCTGAATATACTCCGAATGAAATTGTCTATGCAGCAGGCATGGTGCCTTTTGGCATTTGGGGCGCGGAAGGACGTGAGATCTCAGAAGCGAAGAAATATTTTCCTCCTTTCTATTGTGCGCTAGTGCTTTCTTCTCTTGAGATGGGATTGGATGGTGCGCTGAATAAACTGTCAGCAGCCATAATTCCTTCTTTGTGTGACACCTTAAAATGCTTAGGGCAAAACTGGAAAGCCGGTGTGCCACAAGTGCCTTTTATCCAACTGGTGCATCCACAAAATCGTAAAACCCCAGCGGGTATTGCTTTCTTAACCGAACAATACAAAAAAATCGCACTGCAATTAGGGGAAATTTCAGGTCAGCCTGTGACAGATGATGCACTAAAAAGTGCAATCCATTTGTTTAATCAGCGACGCGCCGCGTTACGCGAATTTTCAGAGATGGCCGCGCTTCATCCAAACTTAATCACACCACAACGTCGTAATACTGTGATCAAAAGTGGTTACTTTATGGATGTCGTTGAACATACAAAAGCCGTTGAAGCCATTGTTGCACAATGCAAAACCTTATCTCCAGAACCTTGGAAAGGGCACAAAGTTGTTGTGACAGGCATTATTGCGGATAGCCCTTCTATTCTACAAATTTTGGCTGATAACAAGATAGCGATTGTGGCAGATGAAGTGGCACATGAGTCTCGTCAGTTCCGTCAAGATATCCCAGAAAATAACGCACCTTATGAAGCAATGGCAGAGCAAATCGCCCAGCTTGAAGGGTGTTCACTTTTATATGATCCAGAGAAAAAACGTGGCCGTTTAATTGCCGATATGGTGAAAAACACAGGCGCTGATGGTGTTGTCTATTTGCTAACAAAATTCTGTGATCCAGAAGAGTTCGATGCCCCGATAGTGAAGAAATTCCTCGATAGAGAAGGCATTCCTTCCATCATTATCGAAATCGATCAGCAAACTAAAACGTATGAACAAGCTAGAACGGCACTGCAAACTTTTGCTGATGTGCTTTCTGCTTAACAACATTAATCAATAGTCACAAAAGACCTGTGTGGATAGCACAGGTCAATTGAACCCTAACACATATAAGTGGGGCAATCATGGGTATTATTTGTTTAATCATTGGGCTAGCGATATTAATGATCATGTGTATGAAAGGCATACATATCTTCATTTCTGTCTTTACCACCAGCCTATTTCTTGCTGTGACTGCATGGCTTGTATCACCAGATATGCTTAATCCTGTCGATGCACTGTTACAAGTGTATACCGGTGGATTAGGTGGCTATTTTGGTAGCTTCTTCTTCATTTTCGTACTTGGTGCGATTTTTGGCAAATTAACCGCTATCAGTGGCGCTGCTGATAGTGTTGCCTCTTTTATTATTGGTAAATTTGGTGAAAGAGCCGTTATTCCTTCATTAGTTGCGGCTTGTGCCATTTTAGCCTACGGCGGTGTTTCAGTGTTTGTTGCACTGTTTACCGTTTATTCGATGATGGTGAGTTTATTCCGCAAAGCGAATCTTCCTCGCAGACTTATTCCTGCTGTCTATTTTGCTGGTGCAGGTACGTTTGTGATGATAATGCCTGGATCACCACAAATCCAAAACCTTATCCCAATGAAGTTCTTAGGTACGTCAGCTACGGCCGGTTTAGTACCGGGTATGTTGACAGCATTATTCCAAGTCACCTTAGTGATTATTTATCTCACTTGGTTATTTAAGCGTGTAAAAGCGAAAGGTGAAGGCTGGGTTGAAGACGAAAAAACAGCAAAAGCCGAAGAAGGTAAAAAAGATCGTCAATTACCTAATGTGCTCGTTGCATTACTCCCTATGCTTATTTTGCTGGTCGTGCTGAATATCCTGAAATGGGACCCAGCTATCGCACTATTCTGCGCCATTATCGCCGCCTTGATTGTGTATTTACGCTATCTCGATTGGAAAAAGCTCGTACCTAATTTAGCCGCAGGAACAATGGAAGGGGTGACCTCCCTCTTTAATACGGCGGTTATTGTTGGGTTTGGGGCATTAGTGATGACCTTACCTGCGTTCAAAGAATCATTCCAAGCGATTGCTCAATCGGGTCTTAATCCACTTGTTGTTACTGCAATTTCAGTCGGTGCCTTGGTGTTTATCAGTGGTTCTGGCTCTGGTGCGCTAAGTATTGCTATGCCAATGATTGCCGCAATGTTCCCTGCAACTGTGGTTGATCAAGGCTCCTTACACCGTGTGGCAACAATGGCATCAATGAGTACAACTCCACCATTTAACGGATTGATTATTACTGTCTTTAGCGTTTGTGGTGTCAGCCATAAAGAGGGCTATGGCCCTGTAGGAACGTTAACTCTCGCTATTCCACTGTTAGCCATGATGTTTATGTTGCTGCTGTACACCTTCTTACCTGCATCCATAGCGACGATGTAGAAATAACGTTAACCCATTAATGCGTGCGATAAGACGACAAACGTGAAATCGCACGCCATAGAGATAACCCTATATATTCACAGAGGAAAATAAACATGGATTTTCAGCTAACAGAAGAACAAGTCCTGATCCGCGATATGGTCAGAGAGTTTGTTGAAAATGATATTAAGCCTATTGCTGGCGAAATTGATAAAGAACACCGTTTTCCAAGTGAAAGCATTGCACCTATGGCTGAATTAGGACTCTTTGGTTTCAATATTGATGAAAATTATGGTGGAACAGAAGCGGATGCAATTAGCTATGTATTAGCAACAGAAGAAATGGCAAAAGTCAGCGCTGCACACGCGATGATCATGGGATCACAGTGTTCATTAACTGGCCCTGTTATTCAAAAATATGCTGATGAAGAAACCAAAGCACGTATTTTACCGGGAGTGGTTTCAGGTGAACAAATTGGTTGCTTCTGTTTATCCGAACCAAGTGCGGGTTGTGATGCTGCTGCTCAACAAACAACCGCTGTTCGTCAAGGTGATAATTATGTGATCAATGGCTCTAAATTGTGGATCACTGCAGCACCTCAAGGTGCATTCTTTATCGTATTTGCCATGACTGATAAAAGTGCGGGTGTTAAAGGGATCACCGCATTCTTAGTTGAGCGTGATAACCCAGGGATCAGCATTGGTTTACCAGAAGAAAAAATGGGTATGAATGGCTCTGAAACTTGTTCTGTCAGTTTTAGTGACTGTGTTGTACCTGTTAGTGCACGTTTAGGCGCGGAAGGTAAAGGCTTTAGCATTGCCATGGAAACCTTAGATGGTGGCCGTTTAAGCTGTTCAGCTATTGCGTTAGGTATCGCACAAAGTGCATTAGATGCCACGATTGATTACACCAAAGAGCGTATTCAATTTGGAAAACCTATTGCAGCTAACCAAGGTGTGCAATGGATGCTAGTGGATATGGCTACCCGCGTAGATTGTGCTCGTATGTTGGTGTATCGCGCAGCTGCGGCAAAAATTGCTGGGCTTCCTTATACCCGCGAATCAGCGCAAGCCAAATTATACGCTTCTGAAACAGCAACCTATGTCACTCAAAAAGCTGTTCAACTCCACGGTGGTATGGGCTACACCAAATCTTATCCTGTTGAACGCCTAATGCGTGAAGCAAAACTCACTGAAATTTTTGAAGGCACAAGCGAAGTGCAACGCATGGTGATCGCTAAACATATTTTAGCGTAATGACATTGGGATTTTATTAATTTGCTCCCTTGAGCAAAACGGAGAATGTGAATTATGAAACTTATTGCCTGCTGTAAGGTTGTTCATGACGAACAAGACATCACAACGCGGCCTGATCGTACACTCGCAACTGATAATGCGGGTTTAAAAATTAGTTTATATGATTTAAATGCAATTGAAACCGCTGTAGAAATTGCCTCTGCTCTGGGTGATAGTACCGTAACTGCGCTTAGTGTAGGCACTAGTGCAATGGTAGAAAACGCGAAAATTAAAAAAGATATTTTATCGCGTGGCCCTGATGCATTAACACTTGTTGCTGATGATGCGTGCAATGCTCTTTATTCAACAGATACCGCCAATATTATTGCGCAAGCAGCACAAAAGGTGGGTTTTGATTTATTAGTTTTCGGTGAAGGATCTGGTGACTTATACGCTCAACAAACAGGTTTAGCAGTAGGTGAATACTTAGGCTTACCTTGTGTTAATGCCGTTAACAAAATCACCGTTGATGGTGACAAAATCATTGTTGAGCGTGATTTAGAAAATATCACTGAAGAGCTAGAGCTGACATTACCTGCCGTTGTCTGCGTGACATCAAGCATTAACACTCCCAAATTACCGTCAATGAAAGCCATTTTAGCTGCGAATAAAAAACCTGTTGAGAAACTTGGTTTAGGTGATATTGGTGTTGATATTTCAGCACTGACTGTCGTGCAAACACAAGTGTGCGCACCAGAACAGACTGATCGCCTTGGCATTATTTTAGAAGGTGATTCAGATGAAAATATTGCCACATTTGCTGAGCATTTACGCCAAGCGGTTAATCAATAAGGAGATTAAAAATGGCTAGTTTACTACCTACTACCTTTGTTTATGCCGAGAAAGCGGATGATTTAGCAAAGCTGATAGCGTTTGCTCGTGGTCTTGGTGAAAAAGTGAATGTGTTATTTATCGGTGATGACGAAAGCACGCGTGAATGTGTCAGCCTTGGTGCTGATTGTGTCTATTGCTTTGCGCCACAAGAAGGTGTGATTGCTGAAGATTATGCGGCCTCTTTTGCTGAAATTATTAAAGAAGCAGGTGCTAATGCATTGGTTTTATTAGCATCATCAAAACGAGCAAAAGCCATTGCGGCCCGCCTAGGTGTTACGTTAAAAGCGGGTGTTGTCAGTGATGCATTAAGTCTGACTGTTGAAAACAATACCGTGATCGCAACACACCAAGTTTATGGTGGTTTAGCACATGCTAAAGCAGAAATTCGCTCACCTTATGCTATTGCTACTGTTGGTGGTGCATTAGATGTGGAAGTTATTACAGATGCTCCCAATGCATCAGTGGTACAAGGCACCTTTGTCGCCCCTGCGCATACATTAAAAGTGTTAACACGTAAGCCAAAACAAGGTAGTAGCGTTGATTTAGGTAAAGCGCATTGTGTTGTTGGTGTTGGACGTGGCTTTGGTAAGGCAGATGATATTGCGTTAGCGTCAGCATTAGCAAAAGCCCTTCAAGGTGAAGTGGGTTGCTCACGTCCAATTGCTGAAGGTGAAGGCTGGATGGAACACGATCGCTACATTGGTGTTTCAGGCGTGACCTTAGGTGCTGATGTTTATGTTGCTGTCGGTATTTCAGGGCAAATTCAACATATGGTCGGTGTAGATAGAGCAAAAATTATTGTTGGTATCAACAAAGATAAAAATGCGCCTATCTTTAATATGGTGGATTACGGGATTGTCGGCGACCTCTACAAAGTGTTACCTGCATTAACAGCAAAACTTGGCGGCTAATCCCCGTCGGTCGCTTAGTGAAAGTGTGCTAAGCGACCACACATAATAAAAGGATAGAAAAGTATGTCAGACGATATTTTTGACGCCATTATTGTGGGTGGTGGACTTGCTGGTGGTACTGCTGCCTATGTTTTAGCGCAAGCAGGATGTGATGTTTTAGTGGTTGAGCGAGGTAATTTCGCTGGCAGTAAAAATATGACGGGTGGGCGTTTATACGCACATAGTCTTGAAAAAATCATTCCTAACTTTGCTGAAGAAGCCCCAGTTGAGCGCCTTGTGACGCGTGAAAAGATCTCCATGTTAACGCCGACAGATGGCGTGACGTTAGATTATCAGCATACACAGCAAGAAGAGGAAGCGGCGCGCTCTTATACTGTATTGCGTTCTTCATTTGATCAGTGGTTAATGGAAAAAGCGGAAGATGTTGGCGCACAAGTGATCACGGGCGTTCGTGTCGATGAAGTATTAGTAAAAGAGGGCAAAGTATGCGGCGTTAAAGCGGGTGATGATGAAATTGAAGCCCATGTTGTGATTTTAGCTGATGGTGTTAATTCATTATTAGCGAAGCAATTAGGTATGACGCAAAAAGTAAATCCTCATACTGTTGCCGTTGGTGTTAAAGAGTTACTTGAATTTACTCCTCAACAAATGGAAGACCGATTTGGTTGCACCAATGATGAAGGGTTAGCTTGGCTTTTTGCGGGCGCACCATCAGGGGGATACTTAGGTGGTGGTTTTTTATATACCAATAAAAATACCGTTTCTTTAGGCCTAGTTTTAGGGCTACATAACGTCGATAAGTTCGAAAAAACGGTTCCTCAATTATTAGAAGATTTTAAACAACATCCTGTTGTTGCACCGCTTATCAAAGACGGAAAATTATTAGAATATTCAGCCCATATGGTGCCAGAAGGTGGCATGAATATGGTGTCTGAATTAGTGAGAGATGGTGTATTAGTGGCGGGTGATGCAGCTGGTTTTTGCCTCAATGTGGGTTATACCGTAAGAGGGATGGATCTGGCGATTGCTTCAGGTGAAGCGGCCGCAAAAGCGGTATTAATGGCGAAAGAACAAGGTAGTTATAGCCAAAAAGAATTAAGTTGTTATCAATCTTTATTAAATGACAGCTTTGTGATGAAAGATATGAAGCTATATAAAGATCTGCCTGCTTTCCTTGATAACACCAGATTTTTTACGGATTACCCACAAATGGCGGCCAATGTCATGCATGATTTATTCGTGATTAATGGCCCAGAAAAACCAGTACGTAAGAAAATACTGTCTCAAGTGAAGAAAGTTGGTGTGATGAACTTAATTAAAGATGGCTTTAAAGGAGTACGTTCTTTATGAGTCAAGTAAACGTAGACGTTAAATTAGGCGTCAATAAATTTAATGTGGATGAAGAAAATCCGCATATTGTCTTAAAGGATGATATCGATCCTGCGCAATTTGAAATCTTAATGAAAGCTTGTCCCGCAGGGCTATATAAAAAAGATGAGAAAGGGCAATATCTTTTTGATTATGCGGGGTGTTTAGAGTGTGGTACTTGCCGTGTGTTATGTGGTGAGACGATTTTAAAGAAATGGGAATATCCGTGTGGCACACTAGGCATTGAATTTCGTTACGGCTAATGAAATAGATCTTTTTCCCCTCTAGTGTAACCTCCAAAATTTAAACTAGAGGGGGATAAGTATTCTGGGTACATATTGATTCATATACGAACCATAATGCTTGTAATGATACTTATATAACCCATAATTTTGTTTTATAACTTATCTCAACGAGTGTATTTTTCGATACTCTGAAGGTGTCATAAAAAATTCAGATTTAAATTTTCGGCTTAAATTAGAAATATCACTAAACCCACATTCATAAGCCAGTTGTGTAATATTTTTCTCTGCTAAAAGCGGGTTAACTAACGCTGTTTTATAATTCTCAAGACGCTTTTGGTAGATCCAACGAAGTACAGATGTATTTTGTTCTTTAAATAGCATCTGTAAATAGCGGACTGAGATCCCACACGCATTAGCACATTCATTAACACTTAAATCGGGATCGGAAAGATGTTGCTCAAGATAGTGCTGAGCAAAATAAAACAGTGTTGATCTTCCTAAGCTTTGCGGTGGTGTCGCAATACTAAATTCGCTAAAGGCTGAAGTAATTAAATTCAATAAAATATCAGCAAGTTGTTGTGCATGTTGTGGTGGCATTGAATCCAAAAATGGAATATAACGCATCACAAAACTATAAACGAGAGAGCCGGTAATGCTATTACCGCGTATTGCTCTTGCTGTAAGATTTTGGGTATTACCTAAACGTGATGCTAGTTTCTCCCTTGGGATAAGGATCTTAAATAACGAGTAGTCGTTATCAAAAGACCAGGATACGGGTCTTGCCATATCAAAAATACAAAAGTCGCCTTGTCGCAGAAATGCCGTTCTTCCATCTTGAGTTAGATGGCTGGTTCCTGAACGCTGTATCTCAATTTGAAAATGTTCTTCTAAGCTCAGTTTATGGCTCAAAGGACGGCTACTTGCCCAGTGTCCATTAGACTCTAACTGAATAAAGCGCATATTTGTCACCTGCTGCTCGACAATATTGGCATAAAATCGAGAATGAGGAGGCAATTCGACTTCATTGCATTCATAAGACGATAAAAAGCGGTCTTTTATTGTATCCCTGAATACGGAAAACCGATCTACGTCAGGGAGTTCCCGAGTCGTAAACATGCTTTTCATAGTACGCCCACTTTTATTGAAAGTATTTTTGTTGTGTTGCCATCAATCTAGTATAAAAAACAACTTAAACTAGACGGAAATAGAATAATATTTTTTATAACTTTAAACTTAAAATAGTACATTTAAATAATTATTAGCGAAGATAGTTATTATCTTTTTTGTTAATAAATTGAAGGTAATATATTTAAAAATTTTTAATTTTTTAAATTAAAGCCATATAAATAATATAATTAATTTATAGCATTTTTGATGCTATCATTTCTATGCTATTAATCCTAAGTTAATTTCCTATCTTTAGAGAGAGATCTCATAAATGGATTAAGAGTGATTATTATTAATGTCTTATTTATTTCATTCTTTTCAGAGTGTGAGTTAATATGGATTTTATGTACATAATAGAATTGGTTGTTAAATAATTTTGTTTTTTTATTGTTAATCATATAATTATTAATTATATAAAATTAAATTAATTTTTTATAAATTTAAGTATTAACAGTAAATATATTTAATCTTAATGACGTTCACGTTTTCACTTGTTTTGAAAAAATCAATATTGTGAGCGTGAAATAGGTTTCTCGATTTATAAACATTATTTATGTAGTATTTAGCCCACTAAAATTAGTGGGCTGAAAATGAATATTTTCTATCTTTAACGTAGACCTTGCACACTTTCCACTAAATTGGCTAACTGTGATACTACGCGGTCGCCAATATCGGCATTATCACCACCCAATGCTTTATTGCGCATAAAGTCTTTCTTGATTTGTTGCCAACGAATAGCGTCTTTTTCAGTTAGTTTTCCACGTAATTCAGCGAGTTTTAATAAATTTTCTTCGGCTCCAGTTGTCAGCAATTGTGCTTCGCCAAGATAATGATCGTCGAGTAAGCGTTCAATCTCTTCATCATTCATTACCGCAGAGACTTTTTCACTTAATTTATTCATATTGCGGTAGCTGCCTTGCAAACGGAATGCTGGCTCTGTGCGATATTTATCTGATTGTGCCGCACTGGCGATATATTGCTGATTTACTTTTAAAATGACATTGCGTAGCGTAATTAAGTGTTTAAGCACCATTACAATTTCATTAATTTCAGCATCAGAATAAGGATAACTTAATGTATTGGTAGAGACAGATTTCCCCATCGCCTTATCAACTAAAATATAGAGATCGTTAAGATCACGTAGTGCAAGCGGTGCCAATACCGCATTCGACGTTAAGCTATTTTCGATATAACTCAGGGCAAAAGCATCGTCCATACCACCTAATACTTCACCTAAGTTATAAATATCAGCTCGGTTAGCCAACATATCAGGAATACGGAAGACTTCACCTGATTCGGTGTAAGGGTTACCTGCCATGACGACACAGAATTTTTTACCCCGCATATCATAGGTTTTGGTTTTTCCTTTCCATACCCCTTCAATACGTCTTGTTCCATCACAGAGCGAAATGAACTTTTGTAAGAATTCAGGGTGAGTATGCTGAATATCATCCACATACAGCATAACGTTATTACCCATTTCTAATGCTAAGTTGAGTTTTTCAAGCTCTTGTCTCGCTGTTGCGTTGGGCGCTTGTTCGGGATCGAGTGATAGCACGTTATGTCCTAATGCAGGGCCATTGATCTTCATAAAAATAAGACCTAAACGTGCGGCTGCATATTCCATTAATGTGGTTTTGCCATAACCCGGAGGGGAGATCATTAATAATAATCCCATTAAGTCGGTGCGTTTACCTTCGCCTAACGCACCAATTTGTTTTGCCATATTGTCGCCAATAATCGGTAAATAGACATCGTTAATCAGCTTATTACGGACAAAAGAGCTTAATGGTTTGGCTTTAAATTCATGCAGTTTTAAGCGTTCACGTTCATCGCTGACTATTTTTTGACGCAGTGTGAGATACTGTCGGAATGCAGGAATAAAGTTCTTTCTTTGCCCGCGCATTCGGCTGAAATAGTCATCTAAACTGAGTGATAATGCTTGGTTTTCAATGGTGGAGTGAGAGCCTAATAAACCCGTTACAGTGAAGTATAAATCAGCTTCACTATAACGAGCTGATGCGACTTTATCTAATATAATGATAGCGATAGCACCCGGAATATAAGGTGAGAGTTCGGCATAATCAGGCAGAGAGCATAACCCTTGTAGCCAATTTTGGATCAGCGCCCAACGCTGTGCGTATCGCGTACCTAAATTCTGTTGTGAACGATTAAAGTCTATCCACATATGGGCTTCTTCTAATCGACTTTGTAATGCAATCACTAACTCTTTAGCATATTTGCTATAAACTAATTCAATAGGTGTTCTCGCCAACGCAAAACTTAAATATTCAGAGGCCTGCATCGGTACATAGTGTTCGCACTCAATCGGATTATCATGAAGGAAGAGGCGTATATCTGCTTCGATTTCTGCTTGCAGATCGGTTAACGCATCGTCAGTATGGAATAATTGCTGAATATTCAGTGCGGTTCTTGCGCGTTCAGGCCATAAAGCGGGATATTGCTCATTTTGTTTTGTTTCCCAAAAGAGCGCAGCTATTGCGCGTGCCGTTGGGTTGTAGCGTAGAAGATCAGCACTTTCGCCAATAGGGATCAGCTTTTTCAATATGGCGATCGCATCGTGATCGTGGATCCCTTTTTCATAGCCTTCTTTATAACGTGGGGTTGCAAAATCACGCACGAGTTTTTCCAGCTTTTCTGGAAGAGTGAGTGCTTCTTTTAGCGTTTCGTAATCAAGACCATCTTGACGTTTTGCCGCTGCATAAATAATGGAATAAGCAAGGTACTCTGCACGATAAACAGTGTCCGATTCAGATTCAAGTGAGGCATTCCAATAAGGCTGTAATTGAGCAAGTTCTGTATTTTCAATCGGTTCTTGGTAATCCGTTCCTGTCAGATATAACCAAAGCTTATCTTCTTTAGGTAAGATAGTGAGATCAAGTTCTTGCGTATTAACGCTAAAGCGATGGCGAGGCCCTAATTTAATAACATTGCCACCGTCTTCAAAAATATCAGTTTTATCCCGCAGAATACGAATAGCCTGGTCGCGAGAGGATTTTAAGCGTGCATCAATATCATCAGCTTTGACGTTATCATTGATTTCTCTTAATTTTTCAATGATCTCTCGTGTTTTTAGTGATAAAGGATCTGATGCGAAAAAGGCATTTAACTCATCTTGTGACTGTAATCGAGATGTTCGACGTTGCAGATTTTCCAGTAAGCGATTGGCTGCGGTTAATAGGCTTTGTGAGCGACGTTGGCGATCATCAAGCAACACTTGTTTGTGTGACTCAAAAGTTTCTACTAACTCTTCACGTTTAGCCATAATATCATCAAGAAATTCATCATGATGGCTAAATTGACTTTCTAGCTCTTCTAATTGAACTAAAAGACGCGAAAGCTGATCGTCACAACGTTCAGGATCGGTTGCAAGGGATAAAGCATTGGTGATCCCTTGGCTAAATAAGCGAAATTGAGCACCAAATTGTGCCACGCTTTCGACGCTACTTTGTGATTTGCGTTTTTGTTGTAGTCGAGCGCGAGATTGATTGAGCTGAGCATAGATTTGTGAGATTGCATCAATAATATGCGTTTGTTGGGTAACGTCTTGGAACGTTAAAGATGCCATTAAGTTAGAAAGCATATCCAAATCAGCAGACATTTTTTCCATGTCATTCATTGGTGCATCTAGTTGTGCGCTGTTCTGGGCTTTTTCAATGAGGTTTTCAAAGGTAACAAGTTGAGCTTTGAATGGTTGTAATGCTTTATCACTGGCAAGGAAAAGTGCGGTTGCTTGTGAAACACGCTGTTGTGTTTCGGTAATTTCTGTTTCCATGGCGCTAAGCTTGGTTAAGTCCATATAACGGAATTCACGCAATGAAATCAGATGCCCTCGATGGGCATTTAATAAATTCAAGCTATCAACAAATTGTTGAATATCAGTCCAACTATCGGGGAGTGTTAAGGCCAGTAGTGATTTTTGGCGATTAACCGCTTCAAGCATTGATTTCGCAGATTGTTGACGAATACTTTCCACTTTTTCATATTCATCAAGTACTAATTCACTGGTTTGAGCGATATCTTTTAATAATTTACCAATTCCTAAACAGTGTTCATCATTAAACCAATAATAGAGATCTAATAAGTTTTTAGGTTGTAAGCTGAGTTGCTCATAACGAGCAATAGAGATTTGATCACCTTCAATTTCTTTTGAAACATGCAAAATTTCAGAAATACCTCGTACTAAATCAGCATTACCAATACGGCCATAAAAACCATTACGAGGCGGTTGTTTATCGGCAAATTCTTCAGAATAGAAGGGAGTTTGCCAAACTTGCATTGGATGAACACGCGTGGCTTCTTCGCCTTCACCTTCAAACAGCACCATTTTCCCATCTTCAAGCATCGCATAGCCATGACCAACTAACGGCACAGCAAGTTTACGCTCAATCATATTGTAATTGAAAAGCGCAAGGCGACCTTGTGAAGGAGAGTAGAAAACATATAACACATCTTCGCCATTAGGCGAACGGCGTAGACGGCGGAAATACATTCCTTCCATTGGTTGATCAAAGGTTTTATATTCGCCATTTTGCAGGTAATAGCCACCCGGGAAAATAATGCCGTGATCTTCAGGTAATTGAACACAAGCTTGTCCAATTGCATCAATGCGTTGTACAGTTTGCGTCAAAATGTTGTAGACCAAATAACGCCAGTTTTCTTCGCGATACGGTAAGATTTTTAACAGAATTAAACTGCCTGTTTGAGCATATTCAATTTGTGCATCATCGAGAGATTGGTTTTTATCTAAGACGGCTTCACGATAAATCCCTAAACCATCTTCGGTGTTATTTTCACATTTAACGGTTAGATCACCACCAGTCGTTTCGACAAAAACGGTATCAAGAATATTGATATGGGGAAAACGGCCATTAACCGTATCTTCACGTTGGGTTTTTGTCCATTCGAAATCGTAAGCAGGAGGGAGGGCAATATCGCGTTCACCACGATTATCAATATAGTCGATACGCTTTTTATCACTTGAGATAGCCCAGCGGAAAACACGCACATCAGTAATTCGCGCACCAATTTGAAAACTGGCAAGCAGTTTCCCATCACGCTCAACAAGTTGTAGTAGTTGCGTATTTTTGTAATAAGTATAAAGCTCAGTAAAATCCTGAATAAAACGATTATCGTTTAAAAAAGTCTCTTCATAAGGGACTGCCTCAACGTCAAACTCTCCCTCGCTTTCAGTTAAACGATAAAGTGAAAAGACATCTTCAAGATGAATTTCACGTTTTAATCCAAGGAAAACGTTATAACCAAACAGTAGCCATTCACCAACACGAACAATATCTCTGGCTTGGCAGTTATTTTCAGTACGAATACGGATACGGCCAATAATATCCATTTGGCTTTGACCAAATTCATCTAAGCGATGTTGATTTAACTCAGTGGCTTTTTGATGAAGTTGTTGGCCTTGCTCAGTGAGGCGTTTGCGTAAGATTTCATACGCGCCACCTTGTGCAACGGCGCTATCGAGTATTTCCTGCTCGCGATTCGTATCCAGAATTTCAGACATGGTATAACGGATTTCCTTGGCTTAAACGATAAAAACAAGATAAAAGACATAGAGATGTCTCTATGCCTTTCGCCTCCTAAATAGCATTATTCTTCTTTAGAGGAGTCTGATTTAGTTGTCACATCTTTAATCAGCTGACTGGCACCTTTTGTTGCCATAAATCCATTAATTAAATCTTGAACTTCAGGATTTTTTAATAAAGAAGCGATATCGAGCTTTTTATCTTGTTGAGTACGGTTAATCAGTTTTTCAACGTTCTCTTTGGCAAAACTGCTTTTATCCATAAAACCATCTACCGCTTTACCTAAGCTTAATGCTTTAGAGAAGGTGTTAAAGAAGCTGCCATCACCGCCTACAATTTCAATATTGGTTTTGCTCAGTGCAGCGGCCAATACATCGGCTTGTTCGCGTGCAATTTCTTTGTTGGCTTCGATAGACGCCATAGCCTGTTCAAATTGTTTTTCAAGTTGCATACGGAACTCTTCATGTGAACGAGCCGTATCGCTAAGGTGATCCATAGATTTGAATTTATCTGTTAAACCATCGGCTTCTGCTTTCAAGCGTTGGCGAATAACTTCAGCTTGTGCTGATCCTAATTGGCCTTCACCACGCGCTTGTGCTGCGAGTTTCTCTTCAAGAATTTTCGCATCAGCAAGACCTAATTTCTCTTTTGCATTGGCTTGTTGTTCTTCACCACGCGCTTGTGCAGTAAGTTTTTCTTCTAAAATCTTGGCTTCAGCAAGACCTTGTTGTTGCTGGGCTTGTGCTTTTGCCTCCATCACTTGCGCTTCCGTTAAGCCTTTTTCTTTCATGCCTCGTGCTTCAGCTAATAGTTTTTCAGCAGTGATGTTTGCCAGTACAAGACCTTCTTTCTCTTCAGCCTCGGCTGTGGCTTGACGCACTCGTGCTTCGGCAAGACCTAATGCAGCATGCTCTGCTTCAATACCTTCTGCTAAGCGTTTCTTGGCTTCTGCTTGTTTAACAGAGGCTTCGAGTTCTGCTTTTGCCATCGTACTGATTTCTTCCGCTTTATGCTTTGCACTGGCTTCATCTGCTTCTGCTTTTTTCACTTGGCGCACTAATGATTCTTCTGCTTCAGCTTGTGCATTAATGATTGTGACTTGTTTCATACGATCCGCTTCAGATATTTCACGGACTTCTTTAATGCGCTCTTCTTCTTGTGCTACCGTTTTTTCTACAACCACGCGTTCGCGGATAACATTTGAGATGTTTTTACGTTCTTCTTCTAACGCTTTTTCTTTCTCAATCCGTTGCAACTCAACTTCGCGTTCGCGAGCAACAATTTCTAATTCACGAGCACGATTAACTCGCTCTTGTTCAATGGTGACTGCACGAGTACGATTTTGTTGTGCAACTTCCACTTCACGCATGCGGTTTTCTTCACGAATTTCAATTTCTTGCTGCGTTTGAATACGGGCTTGTTCTGCTTTTAAGCGCTCTTCTTCTTGTACACGCAAGGTTTCAGATGTTTCACGAGCACGAATATTATCGATTTCACGTTTTTGGCGTGCTTCTGCATCGGCTTGTTGGCGTTCTAAGGCCAGACTTGCTTCTCGGGTTTCCACGTTTTTCTTTTGAATAGCAAGTTCTTGGTCGCGCTCTTTTTGGTTGGTTTCAATATTATGAATGGCGGTAATTTCCGTGATTTTACGGATACCTTCAGAGTCAAAAATATTATTAGGATCAAGTGCTGATTTCGGGGTTTGTTCTAAATAGTCGATAGCAACGTCTTCTAATGCATAACCATTAAGATCTTTACCGATGACATCAACAATGCGATCACGGAAATTTTGTCTATCTTCAAAAAGTTTAGACAGTTCAAACTGTTTACCTACTGTTTTTAATGCTTCTGAGAATTTAGCACTAAATAGGGTACTGACTGCTTGGTGATCTGATGCTCTATCAACACCAATGGCTTTTGCGACTTTTAATACGTCTTCAGTGGTTTCATTTACACGTAAATAAAATGCAACGGTAATATCAGCACGTAAGTTATCTTGGCAAATCAAACCATCTTTACCACGACGATCAACCTCTAACGTTAAAAGAGAAATACGCATAAACTCTTTTTTGTAGATAACAGGATAAACTAAAGCACCTGTAAAATGGACTTTAGGTTGTGAGCTCATGTCGTTGACAATTAAGGCTGTACCCTGTGGCACTTTAATATAAAAAGCTTTAAATAATCCAAATAACCCTAAAATAATTAGAATTGCGAAGCCAACAATAGTTAAGAAAGGCATAACGAAAGCCAAATCCATACTTTTTTCTCCATAGGTTCAGACGATGCCGTCATTTTTTAATCGTATTTGTCTGTTAACTTAATTGCATTTCATCGAATGCGAATATCAGCGATGAAATTCATCTTCCGTTACGACTTGATAACTGTGAGTAGACGCGTCATAGCTAATAATAATAACGTTGTCTCCTCGTTTAATATTTTCTTGTTCTGGTGCTCTAACTTGTAAAATTAAACCTGCACCTCCATCCTCTAAAACGGCTTCACCTTTGTTTTCCGCTACATTCGCTGATCGTACTATGGCTAATTTACCTATTAATTGGTGTACTGATTTAGGCTTATTACGCGACATGAGTTTTTTGCGAATAGGTTTTAAACATACCGCAGTAAGATTAAGAGAAATAAAAGAGATAATGATTAAAGCAACAAAGCCAGCTAAATAATGAATAAAATTGGTTTCAATAGCGCTGATAATCCAATAGTTAGTAAAGTAACTGATAAACCAGGCAATAAGGGTAAAAAAGGTTACAATAATCGTAACTGGGATACCGGCTAATCCTAATTTTGTTAACCAACCTGCGAAACCTGTTGCATCAACATCCAATTCACTATCAATATTAAATAAATCAATATCTAATAATCCAAAAGCAGCACAAAGCCAATAAAAAGAGATAATAATAAGTAATGCACTAAAAATAATGCTAGGAAAAGCTAGGCTATTTTGGAAAAACAAATTCATAAAGAGTTCTCTTAATTTAAGAAGAAGGTAATATCCTTGTCATATTAATATCTCTTATCATACTTTAATACGCTGAAAAAGCATGTAGTTATAATCACATTCTATATTTATTTTTTCATTTTATTTTTTATGGAAGTTAATATAACTTATTTAGATAATGATGAATAATATTCGGTATTATTGCGTATAAAATCAGATCATTCTCTAAAGTAATAATAAAAATATTTTTATCTATTACATATCATTTCTTATTAACTGAATAAGTGTTTTGTTATAAAAAATAGAAATTTATTAAATAAAAACTCTATAACATTAAAAAAATGACACTAATAGTGTTGTGCATTCCATGCAGTACTATCGGTGCGATTAATGAACGAGTTCCTATTCTGATTTGGCAAAACACAACACCCACAACAAAAATAAGGATAAACGTAGTCATTGACTCATATTGAGTATGCATAGCGGCAAATAAAAGTGAAGAGATAATAATGGCAATCCATTTTCCGATATTGCCATACCACATACCCGCATTTAGTAGAAAACCTCTAAAAATGACTTCTTCAGTAATTGGAGCAATAAAAATAACTGAGAGTGCAAATAAGAAGAAGGCAAAACCTGTAATGGATTCAATTTCTGTAACCCATGAATCATCTTCAGAGCCTAAAAATAGACTAATAAAATATAATCCCACTAAGGCCAAAAAGGGGGCTTTTAGTGTACTCCATTGAAGGCGACCTAACGGCATTAATTTAATATGTTTTTGATAGGCAAACCAAATAATTAGACAGTAGGGGAGATAAATAAAAAAACTGATCAATGAGATGATATAAGGTGATTGAAATAGTGCAACAGGAGAGGGAGTCAGTAATAGACTAAAAGATGAGAAAAAATAACCTATAAAGGCAAGTACGCAAATAAAGGAGTGATAAATTCGGTCTTTGGGAAATTCCATTTTTGTTGATCCTTGAAGTTATACCGATGAGGTAGTTCTATTTTTATCATGTTCCAAATTATAAAGGCTTTGTAAGAAAAGAGTATGAAGGAATATTTGAATTATTAGGATATAAGAAAATACTTAGATGTTTGGTTTATGTAGGAGTTGCTCTATCGTTTTCAATTATGCTTTTAGTTATCGATGAGTCAGTCGTATTTCACTCTTTTAATGAGGTGATTAATAAACACTCAACGTGTTCGACCTATGATATTTAAGAGATAATAATGGTAGCTAATTATTTTCCTTTGTGTTTTTTATAAATACAAAGATTTATATCTTAATATTGGTGTGGAAGAGAAAAGAACGATAGCGATGGTAATTAAAAATGTCATTTTTTAACATTAAGCCTTCAATTCCATTTTTCATAATCTATCTTCCTGATCCTCATATGATACAAATATATCTGAACTAGCATATTACTAATAGTGTTGTATTTATTTTGATCTACTTTCTAATAGATAGGAATGAGGTAGGTAGAAAAGAGAAGCGATATTTAGTAAGAATAACAATTAGTTTAGTCTATGAAAGCAAAAAACCAGCCCTAAGGCTGGTTTTTCTAAAGATGGTGCCCGAACTCGGAATCGAACCAAGGACACGGGGATTTTCAATCCCCTGCTCTACCGACTGAGCTATTCGGGCTAACGAGGCGCATTAAACCGTATTCAGCGTGATGCGTCAACGTCTTTTTAATAAAAAATGCAAAAATAAGTTTGTTTGCTTTCTTTTTATTCTATTCGAGTTTAAATTTTCATCATAAGCAATTTTTTAGTAAAAAGTGCTTAAATAACAATCAGTAAAGATATTCACTTTTTTGCAGATCAAAGAGAAAACTTTCTCTTTTTTTGATGATTAAATTTGATTTTTACTACTCAGCAGAGAGAAATTGGGTACAAGCAAAAAAACAGATCATTTTTCTCGTTTTCCAACACTCAAAACTAACTTAATGCACCATTTTTACGGCATTGAGCAATCTTAAGAATATCCTCAGCCAATAATTTTGCTGTAATAATATCATCAGCATGATGATTCACCATTAAACGGCTTAAACAGCCTTCTAAGATGAGTTCCATCTGTTTAGCAACTAACTCGCTGTCTTCGATATCAAGCTCGCGTAGTAGCGTTCTAGAGTAATCAAATGAGCTTTGCTTTTGACGTTGGCTTAATTGGTGAATTTGAGAGTGCTCATCAGGGTATGCGCTACATGCTGCAACAAATAAACAACCAGGAAAACGGTTTTTCTCTAAACGTATGACCAGTTGATCATAACGGGCAAGTAACTTTTGTTCGATAGTCAGTTCTTCATCTAACATCACTTGGCGTTGCCAAATATCAATTTGCTGCCCATGATGGCGAAGACAATCAAAAATTAAGGCATCTCTATCAGGCCAAAATGGGTGAAGTTGAGATTCATTGATACCCGAATCTTGAAGAAGCTCTGGTAAAGTTGCGGCTAAGCCGTATTGCTCTAGCTTGATAAGTACGTGGTCTAATAATGCTTCACGTTGCACGGAAATCTCCTTAAATCACGTTGTCGCGAAAACATCATAATTAGCAGACTTTAACTAAAAATGAAAGCAAGAGGCGACAGGGTAAAATGAAAATACCCCATCTTGCGACGGGGTATTTTCTTGTTTTTTTATTTCTTGTAAGCGCTAGGCGCTTTTTTGCAATGTTTTAATTTTTTACTTCAAACTACAGGATCATACCGCCGAAGAGGAAACCAAATCCGACAGCTAATACCACACCAATTGTACCAGGGATAAAGAATGGGTGGTTGAAGACTAATTTACCGATACGGGTTGTACCGGTGTCATCCATTTGAACTGCCGCAACCAGTGTTGGGTAAGTTGGCAGGATGAACAGACCAGAAACCGCAGAGAAAGATGCAATTGCAGTTAATGGAGATACACCTAGTGCTAAAGCCATTGGCATTAATGCTTTTGCTGTTGCTGCTTGTGAATATAACAGTGCAGAACAGAAGAAGAAGATAACGGCTAATAACCAAGGATGGCCAGTGATTAAATCACCCGCAGTCAGTTTGATCCAATCAATGTTACTTGAAACGAAAGTATCACCTAACCATGCAACACCCAGAATACAGATACATGCACTCATACCGGCTTTAAAAGTACTTGAGTTGAGGATGGTATCAGTTTTAACTTTACAGAAAACAGTGATAAGCGTTGCAACACTCAGCATGATGATAAGAATAGCGTTAGTGGTGTTCATTAACGGTTCTTTCACAATACCTAAGCTTGGGCTGTTGATGATTGCATAAGTAACAACACAGACAACACCCAGTAAGAACAGCATTACAGATGATTTAGCACCTGGTAATGTTTCTCTACGTTCTTGGCTACCACGTAACTCAACCAGACCTTGTTCTAAACGTTCACGATAGACAGCATCATCAGATAGTTTTGAGTTAAATACCCAAGACACGATGAATGACATCAGAATGATAGCAAGGAAAGTTGCTGGTAATAAGATAGACAGTAGAGTGATGTAACTTACTGTATTACCTTCACCGACCATTGCTGGGTTTTCCATGACTGATGCCATGTACACAACTGCAGCAGAGATAGGAGATGCAGTAATACCGATTTGAGCTGCAACAACACCTGTTGATAAAGGACGGCAAGGTTTGATGCCTTGTTCTTTTGCAACTTCTGCGATAACTGGCAGTGTTGCTAGAGAAATGTTCCCTGTACCTGCAAATAGAGTTAAGAAATAAGTCACAATTGGCGCAAGAATTGTGATGTATTTTGGATTACGTCTTAACAGTTTTTCAGTTTGGCCAACAAGGTAATCCAAACCACCAGCAACCTGCATCGCAGAGATTGCGGCAATAACAGCCATAATGATGGAGATAACATCAAAAGGGATTGAACCAGGTTTAACACCGATAGCAGCTAAAACTAAAACCCCTAAACCACCGGCAAACCCGATACCAATTCCCCCAAGTCTCGCACCGAGGAAAATGGCCAGCAGAACGATAATCAATTCTACGGCTAACATAGCGTTTACTCCTTGAGATAATTAAAAAAATGAGAAAGATAAGTTAAATTTTTGTTTTTACAATCAAGTAAAAAGGCACGCCTCTTAAAGAGTCCGTGCCTTGTATTTTTAAGAGCTCATTCTTATGTTTAACAGTGTCATGTTATAAAACACAATTATTAATCATCGAAGCGTTTTGCTTTGTAAGCCGGGTTTTTTAAGTTCTCGATAGAGAAGATATCATCCAGTTGTTCTTCGGTTAATAAACCGCGTTCTAGAACAACTTCTCGTACACTCTTACCAGTTTCTGCACAAATCTTACCAACGATGTCGCCGTTATGGTGACCAATGAATGGGTTCAGATAAGTAACGATACCGATTGAGCTAAATACGAAGTGTTCACAGACGTCTTTATTCGCAGTGATACCATCAACACATTTTTCTACTAAGTTACGGCAAGCGTTGCTTAACAGAGAGATTGATTCGAACATTGCTTGACCGATTGCAGGTTCCATTACGTTTAATTGTAATTGACCTGCTTCAGCAGCCATTGTTACACAAGTGTCATTACCGATAACTTTAAAGCAAGCTTGGTTAACAACTTCTGGAATAACTGGGTTTACTTTAGCTGGCATGATTGAAGAACCTGCTTGTAGTTCTGGAAGATTGATTTCTTTCAGACCTGCACGAGGACCAGAGGACAGTAAACGTAAGTCATTACAGATTTTAGACATTTTCACAGCTAAGCGTTTTAATGCGCCGTGAACCATTACATAAGCACCACAGTCAGAAGTTGCTTCAATTAAGTCTTCTGCTGGAACACAAGCTAAACCAGTTACTTCTGCCAGTTTTTCAACAGACAGTTTTTGGTAACCTGGTGCTGTGTTCAGACCAGTACCGATAGCTGTTGCACCTAAGTTCATTTCTAACAGTAACTCAGCAGTGCGTTTCAGGTTTTTGATTTCTTCTTTCATCAGTACAGAGAAAGCGTGGAATTCTTGACCTAAAGTCATTGGTACAGCATCTTGTAATTGAGTACGACCCATTTTCAGGATGTCTTTAAACTCAACTGCTTTTCTATCAAAACCTGCTTTCAGCAGTTCGATAGATTCAGTTAATTTGATAACAGAGTTATAAACCGCTACACGGAAACCACAAGGATAAGCGTCGTTTGTTGATTGGCTCTTATTGACGTGGTCATTCGGGTTCAGGTATTGGTATTCACCTTTTTGGTGGCCCATTAATTCCAGACCGATGTTTGCGATAACTTCATTGGTATTCATATTTAATGAAGTACCCGCACCGCCTTGGAATACATCAACTGGGAATTGATCCATGTGTTTACCTGTTTCTAATACTACGTCACAGGCTTTGATAATCGTATCAGCGATTTCACGAGGAATAGTGTGAAGTTCTTTGTTTGCTAATGCTGCGGCTTTTTTCACCATTACCATACCGCGGATGAATTCTGGAACATCATTGATGGTACGATCACTGATGTAGAAGTTTTCAATTGCACGTAAAGTGTGGACGCCATAGTAAGCATCAGCAGGAACTTCTCTTTTACCTAACAGGTCTTCTTCGATACGAGTTTTATTTGACATGAGAACCTTCTTATTAAAATTTTAACTGTCTAGTTATGCGCTTGTTAATAAAATATATCGTTAACGGTTAATAATGTAATATAACTTACCGTTTTGCTTGGTACTGACACGATCATATTCGGGTTGTGAACAAATACCTTTAAGCTGGATCACTTTATACGTAAATAACGTCTAAATATTTTCTTTTTGTGATCTATCTCATGGATTTTACAGTTCTACTTCTCTTTTTAACGCCCCTTGAAAAGGAGTGTTAGGCTCCCCATTATTATGTAGATAAACTAAGAAAAAGCGAGTTCGTAAACCATCACCTTAGATGTAGTTCACACTCCTTTCTATTAATAATATGAATCTTTTTTTATAAAAAGGAGAACCAAGTGCGTTGGCTCCCATTAATTGTTATTTGTCTTCTTATCTATGTAGAAGCTGTTATTTTCGTCAATGTAGCATCTTCGATTGGCGTACTTACAACACTATTCCTTGTGGTGCTGACTTCTTGTGTTGGTGTCTCATTGGTAAAAAATCAGGGCGTAAAAAATATTGCTTCAATGCAGCAAAAACTTGCCGTGGGTGAAGTGCCTGCTGCTGAAATGGTGAAAAGCGTTTCGTTAATACTGGCGGGTATTTTATTGCTGATCCCCGGCTTCTTTACGGACTTCTTAGGTTTGCTGTTATTACTGCCACCGTTACAAGCACTGTTAGTGACAAAATTAATTTCTCGTATTCGTGTTTATTCAGGTAGTAACGGACAAAGTGGATTTTCTTCTAGTCAAAATGGCACCACTTTTGAAGGTGAGTATCAGCGCAAAGAAGATTCACCAAGTAACCAACTGAATAATAAGGGTGAAGATCAGGATAACGACCATTTTTCTGATAAAAAATAATTAGCCCAAAGCATAATCGACTAAAAAGGGGAAAATTTGAAAAAAAAACACACTTCTCCCCTTGAAGTTTTACCGGATGCCCCCACCTGTATCGTCATGGTACTGGTTCATCTTAGGCACTGGTATCAACCTTAATCCTGATATGGACTTTTTTATAGGAGCACTATTAATGAAGATTCGTCCATTACATGACCGTGTTATTGTTAAACGTAAAGAAGTCGAAGCTAAATCAGCAGGCGGTATCGTCCTTACTGGCACAGCGGCGGGTAAATCTACTCGTGGCGAAATCTTAGCCGTAGGTCAAGGCCGTATTATGGAAAACGGCGACGTTAAACCACTGGATGTTAAAGTTGGCGATATCGTAATTTTTAACGACGGTTATGGCGTTAAAACAGAAAAAATTGATAACGAAGACGTGCTTATCATGTCTGAAAGCGACATTTTAGCAATTGTAGAAGAATAATTTTTCTCTTTTAAGATCTTCTTAAACTGAACGAATTCAAAGGAAATATACGATGGCAGCTAAAGACGTCAAATTCGGTGTAGATGCTCGTAATAAAATGTTACGTGGTGTTAATGTTCTTGCAGATGCAGTTAAAGTAACTTTAGGCCCTAAAGGTCGTAACGTTGTTTTAGATAAATCTTTCGGCTCACCTGTTATTACTAAAGATGGTGTATCTGTCGCACGTGAAATTGAACTTGAAGATAAATTCGAGAACATGGGTGCGCAGATGGTGAAAGAAGTTGCTTCTAAAGCCAATGATGCGGCTGGTGACGGTACTACAACTGCAACAGTATTAGCACAATCAATTATTGCCGAAGGTTTAAAAGCCGTTGCCGCTGGCATGAACCCAATGGATCTGAAACGTGGTATCGATAAAGCAGTTATTGCTGCTGTCGAAGAACTGAAAAAACTGTCTGTTCCATGTTCAGATACTAAAGCGATTGCTCAAGTTGGTACAATTTCTGCTAACGCTGATGAAACCGTCGGTACTCTGATCGCGCAAGCGATGGATAAAGTAGGTAAAGAAGGTGTTATCACTGTTGAAGAAGGTACTGGCTTAGAAGATGAGCTAGATGTTGTTGAAGGTATGCAGTTTGACCGCGGTTATCTGTCTCCTTACTTCATCAACAAACATGAAACAGGTACAGCAGAATTAGAAAACCCATTCATTCTGTTAGTTGACAAAAAAGTGTCTAACATCCGTGAATTACTGCCTGTTTTAGAAGGTGTTGCTAAAGCTAACAAACCTCTGCTTATCATTGCAGAAGATGTTGAAGGCGAAGCACTGGCAACCTTAGTTGTAAACAACATGCGTGGTATCGTTAAAGTTGCTGCGGTTAAAGCACCTGGTTTTGGTGATCGCCGTAAAGCAATGTTACAAGATATCGCAACGTTAACTAACGGTGCTGTCATTTCTGAAGAAATCGGCATGGAGTTAGAAAAAGCAACCTTAGAAGACTTAGGTCAAGCAAAACGTGTTGTTATCAACAAAGACACTACCACAATCATTGATGGTTTAGGTGACCAAGACGCAATCAGCGGTCGTGTAGCTCAAATCCGTCAACAAATCGAAGATGCAACTTCAGATTATGACCGTGAAAAATTACAAGAACGCGTTGCTAAATTAGCTGGCGGTGTTGCAGTAATTAAAGTCGGTGCAGCAACTGAAGTTGAAATGAAAGAAAAACGCGCTCGTGTTGACGATGCTCTGCATGCAACTCGTGCAGCTGTTGAAGAAGGCGTTGTTGCTGGTGGTGGTACTGCACTGGTTCGTGTTGCTAACGCTCTGCGTGAGATGATTGGTGATAACGAAGAACAAACCGTGGGTATCCGTGTTGCATTACGTGCAATGGAATCTCCAATGCGTCAAATCGTTGCTAACGCAGGTGAAGAACCATCTGTTATTGTAAACAACGTGAAAGCGGGTGAAGGTAACTACGGTTATAACGCTGCAACTGATGCTTACGGCGATATGATTGATATGGGTATCTTAGATCCAACTAAAGTTACTCGTTCTGCACTGCAATTTGCTGCATCTATCGCAGGTCTGATGATCACAACAGAAGCGATGATCACTGATTCACCTAAAGATGACAAAATGGATTTAGGTGGCGCTGGTGGTATGGGCGGCATGGGTGGAATGGGCGGCATGATGTAATTCATCAGCTAACTGTTTTACACGAAAAACCCGAGCTTAGGCTCGGGTTTTTTTATGCTGTTTTATTTCAGAATTATCAGATAATTTGTTTTTTATATAATTAGAAACAACTTATTTCTTTACAACGAGACAACAGATCGTTTTTACTGCATCGCTTAAAAATAATTAAATAAATTGGGGTATCCACCATGTCTGTCGTCGCGATTGTACTTATTTTTCTTTTTGCTGTGATTGTGAGTGTGTTTATCTCACGATTATTGTCAGAAAAAATTCCTCTGCCATTGATCCAAATAGCTGTAGGGGCTTGTTTGTCGATTTTTGGTTTTGAGGTGGCTTTTGATCCACATCTTTTTTTGTTCCTCTTTATTCCACCGCTTCTATTTTTAGATGGGTGGCGTATCCCTAAAGAGGCACTATTTCAAGAAATTAAACCTATTATGTCATTGGCGATCGGTTTAGTGGTTGTCACCGTAATTGGCATGGGCTTTTTTATTCACTGGCTTATTCCTTCTATTTCGCTTGCGATTGCATTTGCTTTAGCAGCAATTTTGTCTCCAACCGATCCTGTTTCAGTATCTGCAATGACTGTAAATTCGCCACTTCCTTCTCGTATGACGCATATTTTAGAAGGGGAATCGTTACTTAATGACGCAACAGGTTTAGTTTGTTTTAGCTTTGCGGTTGCGGCTGCATTAACGGGATCTTTTTCTATTGCTTCAGCAACAGGACAATTTTTAGTTGTGGCTTTAGGTGGGGCGGCAATTGGTTTAATTGTGGCAGGTATTATAGGGCGGTTTAATCAGTTTTTGGTGAGACGCACTGGTGAAGATCCTGCAATCCAAATTTTGATTAGTTTATTAATGCCATTTTTTGCCTATTTATTGGCAGAGCATTTCCATGTATCGGGGATCTTAGCTGCAGTGGTTGCAGGTATTGCAATGCACTATGAAAAAATTGTTGGCCGTATGCAAGCGGCCACACGTATGCAAAGTAAAGCGGTTTGGGATACGGTTCAAGTTGCACTTAACGGCATGATCTTTATTTTATTAGGTGAACAACTTCCGGCAATGTGGAAAATTTTACCTGAAGTGACGCAATCCGCTGGGGCTACTAACCCTTGGGCTGTTTTAGGTTACATTATCGTGATCACTGTAGGACTTGCTGTACTGCGTTTTACATGGGTTTGGGTATCAATGTCACTTACCGTTTTTCGTTCACCTAATAAACGTTTATCTCGTCATGATCTGCGTTTAATGGCGATTATGGCAACTGCTGGTGTGAGAGGTGCAATTACATTAGCTGGTATTTTAACACTTCCTTTATTAATGACTGACGGCTCGCCATTCCCAACGCGTGATCTCGCTATCTTTATTGCTATGGGAGTTATTCTTTGCTCATTATTAATCGCAACAATCGCATTGCCGATTTTAACTAAAGGGCTCTCAGAAGACTTACCATATGAGGATGATGAAATTCGTACACGTTTAGCCTTAAATGAAGCAGCAATTGCACATATCAATGAATTAATGAATCAACCTTGCGAAGACTTAGATGAAATGTCGCTACGCATAGAAGCAGGCTCTCATTTATTAGAGATCTACAGTCGCCGCCTTGATAGTGAAGATAGTGTGCAAGAAGGTGCGCTTGATCTTAAGCGCTTGTTTAGTATGGAGCGAAAATTATCTCGTAGTGCATTAAAGGTTGAACGTGATGCATTGCAACAACTGCGTAAATCTCGTCATATTAGTGAACATATTTATCATCGTTTACGTCATGAATTAGATTTAAAAGAAGAAGCGCTGAATCATCATTTGAGTTAATTTAGGCCAATATTATCGTCAGATGATGATTGATTGTCTGACGATTTTTAAAAAATGAACAAATAGTGTGTTCATTCTCGCACTGTGTAGGCTGAAAATAGGACAGATCATTTTAAAAGCATAAAAGCGGTGTAGAATAGGGGCATTGTTGCTTTGTCTATCTCAAAGCCGAATTTATACGTTAAAATAAGTTTAAAGCGAAAATAATATCTTAAGGCTATTGGCTAATGTGAGATAGTAATAATGAT
This sequence comes from Proteus sp. G2669, assembly GCF_009915245.1. Lineage (NCBI taxonomy): Bacteria > Pseudomonadati > Pseudomonadota > Gammaproteobacteria > Enterobacterales > Morganellaceae > Proteus > Proteus sp. G2669. The sequence continues at coordinate 182,751 of NZ_JAABLX010000026.1, forward strand.
TTATTTTTGCGCATAAGAGGGATGACAAGGTATATTGTTGTCTTGACTAAACGGACACTCAAATAAATGAGGGGATCATGCGAATTAAATTGTTATTGGGAGCTGCTGCAGCGTTGTTATTAGCAGGCTGTTCTGCAACAAACACATTAAGCACTGCTGGCTCACAGGTACAAATCACTGATACGCAACCAGGCAGTGAATGCCAATTATTAGGAACAGTGACAGGTGTTCAAAATAACTGGTTATCAGGTTCCCGTACTGAAAGCCAATCACTGCGAGGTGCTGCTAACGACTTACGTAATAAAGCAGCCTCAATGGGTGGTAACGTTATTTTTAACGTTGGTACTGGCGCAGGTAGCTTTGTTGATAGCTTTGCACCATTAGATAGCAAAATGAGTGGGCAAGTTTATAAGTGTCAGTAATTGAATACGTGGTTACTTTTTAAGTACCAAGACCTGACCTCAATACTTTTTTCTTTGGGGTCAGGTTTGTTTTTTTATTATTAAGGGCAAATTCTATTGAGTATTTAGATCTGCTTAATAGCCTCTTTTATCTCGATATCACCATCTAATATTGGAATACATTTTTTAAAGGTATTCTTCTTATCTAAAATTTCAGCAAGCGTTAACGCTACATTATCAATAGATATTTCGCCATCAGCGGGTATTTCTTCTTTTTTTGTGCAGATCTTATGTGTTCCTGAGTGTTCAGTTAAATAACCAGCTTGAATTATTGTGTAATCGAGGTTGGTCTGATTGATCAGATAAAGATCTGCAAAATATTTAGCAGTAAAATAATCAACTAATGTGGTCCATTTATCAGGTAATAAAGAATTTACTGCACTAAGCATGATATATCTTTTTATACCTTTCTCCATGGCAATTTGCATGGTTTTTACAGCACCATGTAGATCAACCTGTAATAGATCTTCCCCTCTAGAGCCTGTTGTAAAATAGATGGCATCTAAATGTTCAGGGAATTTATGAGAAATGGAAGACAAAGGTTTTGTGATATCTAGTTCAATTTCACGATAATGTGAATCTTTGATTTTAGATGAGTGTGAGATTTTTCTGGTAGTTCCGATGACATGGTGCCCATTAGCTAATAGTGTTCCAACTAATTTATGCCCAACTCGCCCTTTTGCACCGATTACCATTATGTTCATATTGTCTCCTCAATACTATTTAAGTGTTCACTGATTTAAAAGACAAAAAAGCACCCAAGAAGGTGCTTTTTCATAATGAAAGAAAGTGAACATAACTTAATTAGATAAATGATTTTTATGAAAATCACCACCAAACCTATCTTTATAGTGTAGTCACTTTTGTGTGATTATGTTGGGTTAATTATATAATCTAAACGTAAATAGTATCGGTTAGCATCAGGGATCACTCTTGACGTAACCCTAAATCAAGTAACGTCTTACTTGGTTCACCACCAATTTCACGCGTGAGTTTAGGCACCATATAACCTGATACTAAGCTCATAAGCCCTTTCATAATTTCTCTAGCTTCACTGTCTGGCACCATAAAGTGAGCCGCACCTTGTACTTTATCTAGAACATGCAAGTAATAAGGCATAACACCTGCATCAAATAAGGCACGACTTAAATCGGCAAGGACTTCAGCACTGTCGTTAACCCCACGCAATAACACACCTTGATTTAATAAAGTGACATTGGCCTTTTTTAGCTTTAAACAGGCTTCTCTCAATGCGTCATCAATTTCATTAGCGTGATTGGTATGCAGTACCATAATATTTTGCAAACGTGATTGTTGTAAGCGCTGACATAGTGCATCAGTGACGCGAGCAGGAATAACCACAGGTAAGCGAGAGTGGATACGTAAACGTTTAAGATGGGGGATCGCTTCTAGTTGTGTTATTAACCAATCAAGCTCATCATCTTTCGCCATAAGAGGATCGCCCCCAGAGAAGATGATTTCATCGAGTTTTGGGTTATTTTTGATATACTCTATTGCCTTTTGCCAATTAGCCTTGTTTCCTTTGTTGTCTTCATAGGGAAAATGACGACGAAAACAGTAGCGACAATTGACAGCGCAACCACCTTTGACCAGAAGCAATGCACGATTCTGATATTTATGTAATAAACCTGGCACCGCATTTTGTTGCTCATCTAACGGATCCGTAGAAAATCCCGGTGTTATGGTAAATTCAGCATTTGCAGTTAATACTTGTAAAAGTAATGGATCGTTAGGATCGCCTTTTTTCATGCGTGCAACGAATTCACGGGGAACCCGTAGCGGAAAAAGCCGTCGCGCCTGAGCCCCTTTTTGGAGATCAGCGTGATGTTCCAATGCTAAAAGTTGGAGTAATTCAACAGGATCACTGATTGCCTGCGCGAGTTGTGTTAACCAGACTTCTCTGGTGGGGTGATTATGAGTTACAATGTGTGCCATTTTTTGGCTATGCCATTTTAAATTAAAAAAGTTAGAGGATATTCATGGCTTCTTATAATACCAACGATTTTCGTTCAGGTCTTAAAATCATGTTAGATGGCGAGCCAGCCGTCATTACTGAATGTGAATTTGTTAAACCTGGTAAAGGTCAGGCATTTGCTCGTGTACGTCTGCGTAAACTGATCTCTAACAAATTACTGGAAAAAACATTTAAATCTACTGATTCAGCAGAAGGTGCTGATGTCATGGATATCAACTTAACTTACCTGTACAACGACGGTGAGTTCTGGCATTTCATGAACAATGAAACTTTCGAACAATTAGCTGCAGACGAAAAAGCTGTTGGTGATAATGCTAAATGGTTGATCGACCAAGCTGAGTGTATCGTAACACTGTGGGATAATCGTCCTATTGCTGTTATTCCACCAAACTTTGTTGAATTAGAAATCGTTGATACTGATCCAGGTCTGAAAGGTGACACCGCAGGTACAGGTGGTAAACCAGCAACATTAAGCACTGGCGCTGTTGTTAAGGTTCCACTGTTTGTACAAATTGGTGAAGTTATCAAAGTTGATACTCGTTCAGGCGAATACGTATCACGTGTAAAATAATCGCGTAGATTATTTTACTGAGTACAACGTTAAGTACAATAATTAATTACCGCAGATAATGTTAACTATCTGCGGTATTTTTTTGTTTTAATTTATAATAATTGAATAAACTATACTATTTTCTTTCTAAAAAATTGATTAATTTGTATTACTGCATTATTTAATTTTTTATGTTATTATTTTGTTCCTAATTTATTTATCCCTTCATTATATTTTAAATGCCAAAAATGAATGCTCTATTCAATATTGGAATTGGTAAAAAATAACCATTTTCTTAGAATGAATGTGTAGGTTGTTTTGGTAAAGATAATCCACAGCAATATTTATTTTAAGTTTTTTGACTTTCCTTTAAGAGATATTGAAGAGTATAGATAAAAACATTAATCCTGTAATATTATTGATCTTTATTTTATATTTTAGTTGTACTAGGGAAACCCTTTCAATATAGACATTTACTTTGATATATCTCTTTTATTTTTTTATCAATTCAATTTATGACATAAAAGATTTAACTTATTTTATAGGTTAAATACTTTTTTTATGGAATGAATTTCCATTTCTTTATTTCTTCTTATTTTTTGTAAATCCCCCATACTTAAACACAAGTAATAGAATTTTAATCTATACTTTATGTAGGTTAAATATAAATAATAGTCTTTAAATTTATTTTAAATTTGAATATTATCAATTAGTTATATTTACCAGTAGTGCTTGAGTTATTTTAGGAGGCTATATGGAAAATAGAACGATTATTATGGGCGCTGACCCTTCAGGATTTGAACTTAAAAATACGATTAAAACGTATTTGTTAGAAAAAAATTACACAATAAAAGATCTCACAGAATCAGGCCCTATTGGCTATTGTGATGTAGGTGATAAAGTAGGCTCAATTATTTCTGAACATCCTGAATATATTGGCTTTGTTTTCTGTGGTACAGGAATGGGGGTGAGCATTAGTGCGAATAAACATAAAAATGTTTATTGTGGTGTATGTGAAAGTATCACGACAGCCCGTTTTTGTAAGATCATTAATAACTGTAATATGATGGCAATGGGTGGCTTATTAATAACACCGTTTAAAGCTAAAATGATGGTTGATGCTTATTTGTCAGCGACCTTTACAGAAGGTTTTTCTGAAGCAACACCAGAAGATTTGCAATCTGGCTTAAATTCAATGAGACAAATAGAAAAGAAAATTTATAAAATTTAAGTCATTATTATTATTCACTTTTATAAGCCTGAATTATCAGGCTTATTTTTTGCTTAAGTGATATATTTTGCTTATTAAATAGATAAAGATCTAGTATCTATACTAGATAATAAATAAAGCATTTTTATGGCTTAACAATAAATTAAAAGTAGGTGAACAATGGAACATCAACACTCTGATGCAGTAAATGCCCCATTACGTATTACCTCTAAAACCCGTGATGTTGGAGGGATTGAAACTTATCGTGCTTTACCTGATAAAAAACAACGATTAGTTGGGCCTTGGTGTTTTCTCGACCATTTAGGCCCCACTGTTTTTAATGACACTGTCGATAAATTAGCTATTTCTCCACATCCCCATATTGGCTTGCAAACTTTTACTTGGATGTTAGAAGGGGAAATTTTGCATCGCGATAGCCTCGGCTTTCAGCAAGTTATTCGACCTCAACAAGTGAATTTAATGACAGCAGGTCACGGTATTAGCCATTCAGAAGATAGTCACGGTGATAAAAAAGAAGTTCATCTGGCACAATTATGGATAGTGCTACCAAAAGATAAAAGAAATATGCCACCGCGCTTTGATCACTATCCTGATCTCCCTAAATGGCAAGCCGATGGCGCTGATTTCACGTTACTAATCGGTGATTATCAAAACTACAATTCCCCCGTATTATGTTTATTACCCATGGTTGGCATAGATATTATGGCAAAACATGCTACTCGGATTCCTTTATCATTAAATCCTAAATATGAATATGGGCTTTTTGTCTTAACTGGAGAAATGACAATAGAAGGGGAAACCTTTGCTGCGAATGAACTTGCTTATATTGGAATACAAAACACTGAATCACTAACGATTGAACTAAGTGATAATGCTCAAATTCTTTTCTTAGGTGGCGAACCTTTAAATGAAAAAATTTTGATGTGGTGGAATTTTATTGGTCGTAGCAAAGAAGAAATTCAACAAGCAATCACCGATTGGAATGCAGGCAGTGAGCGTTTTGGTAAAGTGGTTAATGATGAAAGAACACCACTGGTATCGCCTTTAATGCCTTAATCTTATGTTATAAAAGAAAATATTAATATTACGTATTTGAACTTAGCTGAGTTATCTAAAGATAATTCAGCTATTTTTTTCTTTGTGCTCTGCCATTTTTGATACCTCATCATAGTGATGACAAAATTGTTGTTTAGGACTCACCACTTACTGTCAACGTCATAATTGTCGACACGTCATTTTTTGTTTCCTTTCTGTTTTTTAATTTATTGATTTTAAATGAAAATAAAATAAGTCATCTCTTGGCACGAAATATGCTTCATCTAAAGAAAAATTGACGACAGTAATGCTGTTAAACGTTTTTCTCGGAGGATGTGGCGAATGAATCGCTTTGTAATTGCAGAGCCACAACGATGCATAGGGTGTAATACCTGTATGGCAGCTTGTTCGGAAGTTCACCAAGCTGTGGGATTACAGGCGCATCCGCGTCTTACAGTGGTAAAAGTGGAGGATCAGACAGCCCCGATGCTTTGTCGGCACTGTGAGGATGCTCCTTGTGCTCGCGTGTGTCCAGTCAATGCCATTACTCATGAAGATAATATGATCTTTCTTAATGAGAGCCTGTGTATTGGCTGTAAGTTATGTGGTCTGGTTTGTCCCTTTGGGGCAATTACACCATCAGGTAGCAAACCCGTTAACTTACCAGCTGTCTTTGAACATTTTGTTCCAGAAGAGATGTTGGCCGATGTGCCAGCAAGTCTTCCAACAACCAACCCATTTCTTGCGTGGAATGTGGGTATTCGTGCAATTGCAGTGAAATGCGATTTGTGTGCTTTCTCTGATGAAGGCCCTGCTTGTGTCAAGGTGTGTCCGACAGATGCATTGCATTTAGTTGAAGAAGACAAACTTGAAGAGCAGATGAAAACGCGTCGCTTAGATTCTGTGATGGAACCTATTACGAGTCTTGACGATTTATCTACTTTGACACAGGAGCGGAAGTAATATGGAACCTCTTCAGTTACTGCTGTGGTCAGTCATCCTGTATGTTGTTGGTGGCGTTATTGCACTGTTTTTAAAGAGACAGGAAGGGTTGGCAATCCTTATTTCAGGGATCAGCGCAATCATCGGCGGTGTATTAGGTGTTTTAAGTGCATTACCGGTTATTTTTGGTGGTGAAATCGCCACATTTACCGCGGCAGGCCCATTTGAATTTGCTGCCTTCGTGGTACGCATGGATATGTTAGGCGCCTTTATGGTGTTCGTCATTTCATTATTGGTCAGTGTGTGCGCGCTTTATTCTCTTGCTTATGTGCAAGAATATAAAGGACGTGGCGCTTGGAGCATGGGATTCTTTATGAATCTGTTTATTGCTTCTATGGTTGGCTTAGTAGTGATGGATAATGCGTTCTACTTTATTATCCTATTCGAAATGATGTCACTAGCTTCTTGGTTCTTAGTTATTGCTGATCAAGATGACGAATCTATTCACGCAGGTTTACTTTATTTCTTTATCGCTCACGCAGGCTCCGTGTTAATCATGATTGCCTTCTTCTTGATGTGGCGTGAAAGTGGTAGCCTTGATTTTGATTCATTCCGTCAACTCTCTCTTTCTCCTGCAATGGCCTCTGTGGTGTTCTTACTGGGTTTCTTTGGTTTTGGTGCCAAAGCCGGTATGTTGCCATTACACAGTTGGTTACCAAAAGCCCACCCCGCAGCACCTTCACACGCATCGGCATTAATGTCAGGTGTCATGGTTAAAATTGGTATCTTTGGGATAATCAAAGTCGGTATCGATTTATTAGGTGCCACAGAAATGTGGTGGGGCATTGTTGTTCTTGGGTTTGGTGCTGTTTCTTCTGTATTAGGTGTTATGTACGCCTTAGCAGAGCATGACTTAAAACGCTTACTCGCATGGCACACCGTTGAAAATATCGGCATCATTTTAATGGGTGTGGGTGTTGGCATGGTAGGAATGGCAACCGATCATCCTGTTATAGCAGCACTTGGCCTATTAGGCGCTTTATATCACTTATTAAACCATGCGGTGTTCAAAGGATTATTATTCCTTGGTGCCGGTGCCATTATTAACCAAATTCACACTCGTGATATGGATAAAATGGGGGGCTTAGCAAAACTAATGCCTTATACCGCAACCGCCTTCCTAATTGGTTGTATGGCGATTTCAGCGTTACCACCATTAAATGGTTTTGTGAGTGAATGGTATACCTATCAATCCCTTTTCTCGATGAGTTACGAAGGTAACTTTGTAATGCGCTTAAGTGGTCCAATTGCCATTATTATGTTGGCAATTACAGGGGCATTAGCGGCCATGTGTTTCGTTAAAGTCTATGGTGTTAGCTTCTGTGGTGGCCCGCGTAGCGAGCAAGCAACAAAAGCGAAAGAAGTGCCTTTACCAATGACGATTGCAATGGGTTTATTAGCACTATTCTGTGTTGTATTAGGTGTTGGGGCTGCTTTTGTTGCGCCAATTATTGCAAACATTGCAATGTCACTTAGCGAAACCAGTGCATTAACCGTGACTCAAGGCACAATGCTTGTTCCTGATACCGCATCACAAGCAATGTTCTCTCCAGCATTAACATTTGTTTTATTAATTGCCTTACCGCTTATCCCATTCCTGATTTATCTCGGCCTAAAGGGCAATCAACCTGCGTTTCGTCGTAAAGGTAACCCTTGGGCGTGTGGTTATGTATGGGAAAAAGACATGGCAGTATCAGCAGGTGGCTTTACTCAAGCATTACGTAGCATGTTTGCACCGCTTTATCGTATGCGTAAACAACTTGATCCATCTCCATTGCTGTCTCGTGGTTTTAATAAAACACAGCTCGGTGCTGAAAAGGTCGAACCATTCTGGGATGAACGCATTATTTATCCTCTGGTTCGTGGTATCCAACGCTTTGCAAAACGTATCCAATGCCTACAAGGCGGGGATTTCAGACTCTATTGTCTCTACGTTGTCGCAGCGCTGGTCATCTTGCTTTTAGTCATCGCAGCGTAAGGAGAGGGACTTATGACTTTCCAAGAAGCACCTACGTTAATGATGGGAATATTCGCATTAATTCAAGCACTCTTTTTGCTGGCGATAACCCCATTATGTACAGGTATTTCGCGCACAATTCGTGCCAAGATGCATTCGCGTCGAGGCCCCGGAATTTTGCAAGATTATCGAGATATCTTTAAGTTATTTAAACGCCAATCAGTAGCGCCCGAGCAATCTGGTGTGATCTTCCAAGTGATGCCGTATGTGTTACTCGGAAGTATGTTAGTGGTTGCTATGGCACTGCCCGTCTTTACTGCAACGTCACTGTTTGCGGGTGCGGCTGATCTTATCGCACTGATTTATTTGTTTGCACTTTATCGTTTCTTCTTCTCTTTATCTGGTCTGGATTCAGGAAGCCCATTTGCGGGTATTGGTGCTAGTCGTGAATTAACATTGGGTGTGTTAGTTGAGCCAATTTTAGTGTTATCGCTGATTGTGGTGGCTTTAATTGTAGGTTCAACCAACGTTGGCACCATCAGTGCAACACTGGCTCAAGGTTGGGTATCACCCACAGCCACACTGTTAGCCTTATTAGCTTGTGCTTTTGCGGCATTTATCGAAATGGGCAAAATGCCATTTGACGTTGCTGAAGCTGAACAGGAGTTACAAGAAGGACCATTAACTGAGTATTCAGGCTCTGGTTTTGCCATGGTGAAACTAGGTCTTGGCTTAAAACAAGTCGTGGTGGCTGAACTGTTCTTAGCCATATTTATTCCTTTCGGTAAAGCAACAGAATTCACCTTTATTGCACTGATCATAGCGTTAGTTTTAATGGCAGTGAAATTGTTAGTGGTGTTTGTATTAGCGTCATTGGTTGAAAACAGTTTAGCGCGTGGTCGCTTCCTGCTGACTCACCATGTGACATGGTTAGGATTCGGTGTTGCGGCACTGGCTCTTGTTTTCTATTTAACCGGTCTATAAGGAGCGATGATTACAATGGAAAATATAGCTCTTGCGACCTTACTCATCCCATTTGCGGGGGCGTTGATTACGTCCTTAATGCCAAATCGGATGGCGAAGTGGTTATGTACACTGTTCGCTTTATTAGCCACATTAGGAACGGTTGTTTTAGGTTGGCAGTTCCTCGCTGAAGGTAAAGTCGATACCACAATTACGCTAGTACAATATGGTGATGTCGCGCTCTTTGGTTTTACCATTGACCGTGTCAGTACTTTGATTGCTTTCGCTGTTGTGTTCTTAGGATTGTTAGTGAGTTTTTACTCTACTGGCTATCTGACTAACGGCAACCGTGAGCATCCACATGATGGTACTCGTCGCTATTATGCCTTCTTGCTGATTTTTATTGGAGCAATGGCTGGTTTAGTCCTTTCATCGACTATTTTGGGGCAACTCCTATTTTTTGAAATCACAGGGGGATGTTCTTGGGGATTAATCGGTTACTACCAATCTGAAAAATCACTCCGTTCAGCAATGAAAGCGTTGTTGATCACTCACGTTGCTTCAATCGGTCTTTATCTCGCAGCAGCAACTTTATTTGTGAGTACGGGTACATTTGAATTAACCGCCATTGCCACCTTAGATGAACCAACCAAACTGATTGTGTTTGGCGGTATCCTCTTTGCTGCTTGGGGTAAATCAGCTCAACTACCACTACAAGCTTGGTTACCTGATGCGATGGAAGCACCAACTCCTGTGAGTGCTTACTTACACGCAGCATCAATGGTGAAAGTCGGTGTTTATATCTTTGCTCGTGCGATTATGTCAGCTGATGGAGATGTCCCTCATCTTATTGGGTGGGTGGGTATTACTATGGCGGTTATCACGTTGATTTATGGCTTTATGATGTATCTGCCACAAAAAGATATGAAACGCCTGTTAGCATGGTCAACCATTACTCAGCTCTCTTATATCTTCCTCGCATTATCTATCTCTATCTTTGGACCGCGCGAAGCGTTTGAAGGCGGTATCGCTTATATCTTTAACCATGCCTTTGCTAAAAGTTTGTTCTTCTTAGTTGCTGGTGCATTGAGCTATAGCTGCGGTACTCGTATGTTGCCTCGCTTAAAAGGGTTAATTAATAAATATCCATTATTGGGTGTGGGGTTCTGTGTCGCCGCATTGGCAATTGCAGGTGTTCCACCACTTAATGGCTTCTTTAGTAAATTCCCAATTTTTGCTGCAGGTTTTGAACTGTCGAGTATTTTCTGGGTGATGACACCAATTATGGTGCTAGTGCTGATTGAGTCTGTGGCTAGCTTCACTTGGTTTATCTACTGGTTTGGTCGTGTTGTACCGGGCAAGCCAAGTAAAGAAGTTGAGGAAGGACAACCCGTTCCTATGGCGATGCAAATTGTCATTGGAATACTGATTATTATGTCCTTTGCATCCAGTGTTATCGCAGTCACTTGGCTAGGATAAGGGAGATAAATCATGACTGGAGCACTTATCGTAAACAATTTGGCGGGGTTAATGATGATAACTTCGCTATTGGTAATTGGCGCGAAAAAGCCGATTGCTTCTTGTTGGTTCTATGCATTGCAATCTTTCGTCTTGGTGATGATTTTTGTCACCTTGGCTAATACGTTAGATGCACACCAACTGACACTTTGGGCGATTACCGCCTTCTTTACTAAAGTTCTGCTTGTTCCACTTATTTTAGGATTTGCATTCCGTAAGTTATCAGATCCTAGTGCGAATATCAGTGTTATTAGCCCCGCACTATTGATGTTGCTGGCGGCTGTTATCGTCATTTTAAGCTGGTTTGTGGTTGAACCAATTCAAATACCAATGGTTGTTGATTTGAAACCTGCACTCGCAGTTTCTTTGGGGCACTTTATGTTGGGGCTACTTTGTATTGTGACTCAACGTAATATCCTAAAACAAGCTTTTGGTTACTGCTTAATGGAAAACGGCTCTCACTTAACACTGGCATTATTAGCTTGGAGAGCACCAGAACTGGTCGAAATCGGTATCGCCACTGACGCCATCTTTGCTGTGATTGTGATGGCAGTGTTGGCTCGTAAGATTTACCGCACGCTCAACACACTGAACGTGGATCAACTGACCGCGCTGAAGGGGTGAGGAGATGAACCAAACAACCATGTTAACAATTTTAATGTTTGCGCCGTTGGTATTTTCAATATTGGCGTTTCTGAGTCCGTTATTAAAAGCGGGTGCTCGTCCTATTGTGACAGGCATTCATGCAATTGGTATCACCGTCTTGTTAGTCGCCGCATTAGGAACTGTGGCAGATGTCATGTCTCATGGCGAAATATTGGCGGCGGCTAATTGGGTTCACGTTGATAGCTTAGGCGCATTATTCCTAGCAATCTTAGGCATTATTGGCTTTTTAACGGGGCTTTATTCTATTGGCTATATGAGCCACGAAGTGGATGAGGGTGAAATCTCAGTACGTACTTTGTGTAATTACTATGGCTTCTTCCACCTGTTTTTATTCACCATGTTATTAGCGATCACCAGTAATAACCTGATCTTAATGTGGGCAGCCATTGAAGCAACAACCCTAAGCTCTGCATTCTTAGTGGGAATTTATGGTCAACGTTCTTCTTTGGAAGCAGCGTGGAAGTACATCATCATCTGTAGTGTCGGTGTCGCGTTTGGTCTTTTTGGTACTATTTTGGTTTATGCCAATGCTGCAAGCTTTATGCCTGATCCAGATCAGGCCATTTTCTGGACTGAAGTGTTGAAATATACAGACCAGTTAGACCCAACTCTGATGCATTTAGCTTTTGTCTTTATTTTAATCGGTTTTGGTACCAAAACGGGGTTATTCCCAATGCATGCTTGGTTACCAGATGCGCACAGTGAAGCACCAAGCCCAGTCAGTGCTTTGTTATCGGCAGTGTTACTGAACTGTGCTCTATTAATCATTATTCGTTACTACATCATTATCGATGCTGCTATTGGCACTGAGTTCACACGTAACTTACTGTTAATCTTTGGTTTCCTCTCTGTTGCTATCGCGGCTTTCTTTATTCTTATTCAGCGCGATATGAAACGTCTTTTAGCGTATTCCAGTGTGGAAAACATGGGATTAATTGCCGTCGCGTTAGGAATTGGCGGACCAATCGGTATTTTGGCGGCTTTATTCCACACCTTAAACCATAGTTTAGCGAAAGCACTGTTGTTCTGTGGCTCTGGTAACGTGCTATTGAAATACGGTACACGTGATTTAAATGTCGTAAAAGGCATGTTTAAAGTGATGCCATTAAGTGCGGCTCTTTTTGCTGGTGGTGCGTTAGCGTTAGGAGGTATGCCTCCTTTCAACGTCTTTATCAGTGAATTTATGATTGTTGTGGCAGGTTTAGCTTCTCAGCACATAGGTTTAACTATTCTACTATTATTGTTATTAACCATAGTATTAGGTGGATTAGTTCGTATGGTGGCGAAAACTGTCTTTGGTCCAAAACCTGATGTTGTTGCTAAAGGTGAACTGGGGATCTTAACCACATTACCAATGGTCATTTTGATTGCCCTTATGTTGTTAATGGGAACTCACATTCCTAAGCCTGTCAGCGAGCTGTTAGAAAATGCCGCTAATATCGTGATGAATATTGATAAAAATGAATCACCAAATTATGCATGGCCAACAACTTTAATCAGCAATCAATCCACATCAGTTCAGGAGATGTAACGTGAGCTACCAAAATTATGTCAGTAGAAAAGAGGGAAAAGAACTAGGTGGAGATTATGTTGCCAAAGTTCGTGAAAAATTCCCATCAGCTGTTCTTGATGAAGAGCGACAAACCGCTGATCAATTGACGATAACAGTAAAAACAGAATCACTCCCTGAAGTGGTGGAATACTTGTATTACGGCTTAGGCGGTTGGTTGCCGGTTTTATTTGGTAATGACGAACGTAGTTTAAACGGGGATTATGCCGTGTACTACGCATTATCAATGGAAGAGGGTGAAAAATGTTGGGTTGTAGTTAAAGCCCATGTTAGTCCAATTACGCTAGAATTTCCGTCTGTAACCCCGCGAGTGCCAGCTGCTGTCTGGGGTGAACGTGAAATCCGTGATATGTATGGCCTTATTCCCGTTGGTTTACCTGATGAGCGTCGTTTAGTGCTTCCAGATGACTGGCCTGAAGAGATGTATCCATTGCGTAAAGATGCGATGGATTATCGTCAACGTCCGGCTCCAACGACAGAAGTTGAGACTTACCCTTTTGTGAATGAAGGTAAGCAAGATGCGCGTGTTGTACCAATCGGCCCTATGCACATTACTTCAGATGAGCCTGGACATTTCCGTTTATTTGTAGACGGTGAAAATATTGTCGATGCAGATTACCGCATGTTCTATGTTCACCGTGGTATGGAAAAGCTGGCTGAAACCCGAATGGGTTATAACGAAGTGACATTTTTATCAGATCGCGTGTGTGGTATCTGTGGTTTCACTCACAGTGTGGCCTATGTGACTTCTGTTGAAAATGCATTAGGTATTGAAGTGCCTCGTCGTGCGCATACCATTCGTTCAATCTTATTAGAAGTTGAACGCCTTCATAGCCATTTATTAAATATTGGTTTAGCGAGTCACTTTACAGGTTTTGATACTGGCTTTATGCAATTTTTCCGCATTCGTGAAAAATCAATGCAGATTGCAGAAATGCTCACCGGCGCACGTAAAACGTATGGCTTAAACTTAATTGGTGGTATTCGTCGCGATATCTTAAAAGATCAGCGCCTTAAAACTATTCAACTAGTTAGAGAAATGCGTCGTGAAGTCACTGAATTGGTAGATATACTTCTATCAACCCCTAATATGGAACAGCGTACTGTCGGCGTAGGTATTTTAGATAAGAAAGTGGCTCGTGATTTTAGCCCTGTAGGCCCTATGATCAGAGCGAGTGGCTTTAAACGTGATGTGCGTTTTGACCATCCATTTGCCGATTATGGCAATCTCCCTCTCACTCTTTTTAGTTATGAAGGTGGCGATGTATTCTCTCGTGTGATGGTGCGTATTAAAGAAGTATTGGATTCAATGGCAATGATTGAATATGCCTTAGATAACCTGCCAGAAGGGCCTTTATTAACGGAAGGCTTTACTTATCAACCTTATAAATTTGCACTGGGCTTTACAGAAGCACCACGCGGTGAAGATGTTCACTGGAGTATGTTGGGTGATAACCAAAAACTCTTCCGCTGGCGTTGTCGTGCAGCGACTTATGCTAACTGGCCTGTATTACGTTATATGTTGCAAGGAAATACCGTATCCGATGCGCCATTGATTATCGGTAGCCTTGACCCTTGCTATTCCTGTACTGACAGGGTAACGCTCGTCGATGTGAAAAAACGTAAATCTAAAACAGTTTCTTATAAAGAAATTGAACGTTATAGCATCGAACGTAAAAATTCGCCGCTCAAGTGAGGGAATGAACGATGTTAAAATTGTTTAAAACCATAATCAAAACAGGCGAAGCAACAACAAAATATCCATTTAAACCACTGGATTTACCGGATGGTTTTAGAGGAAAGCCTGAATATGATCCACAGCAGTGTATTGTTTGTGGTGCTTGTACTGCGGCTTGCCCTGCCAATGCATTAACGATGGAAACCAATTTAGAAACAGGTGAGCGTCACTGGCAACTGTTTATTGGTCGTTGTATTTACTGTGGTCGCTGTGAAGAGGTTTGCCCAACAAGAGCGATTGTTTTATCGGATATGTTTGAAACGGCAGTAACGAAAAAATCAGACCTTTATATTAAAGGAACATTTAAGTTATTGAATTGCCGTGAGTGTCATCAGCCATTTACCCCTAAAAAATCTGTTGAATATGCGATGGCATTATTAGTGCAATCGGGTTGGGATGAAAATACCGTGGAAGCAATGCGGCCACAATTTGAAACCTGCCCTGAATGTAAGCGTAAACATAACTTATTATCTGATGGCCGTGAAAATATTAGTATGGGCGAGATCGGGAGTACAATAAAATGAGTCTACCAGAAATTCCCATTAATCATCATGTTAGCCAACCTATCACTCTTGATGAACAGGTACAAAAGCTAAAGCAAACATTGTTGAAAGATATTCAGCGTTCAGCTTATGTTTATCGTGTTGACTGTGGTGGTTGTAATGGTTGTGAGATTGAAATTTTCTCCGCAATTACACCGGTTTTTGATGCTGAACGTTTTGGTATCAAAGTGGTAGCCTCACCTCGTCACGCTGATATTTTATTATTCACTGGCGCAGTAACGCGTCAGATGCGTGTTCCTGCATTACGTGCTTATGAATCAGCGCCGGATCCAAAAATTTGTATCTCTTATGGTGCTTGTGGCTGTGGTGGCGGTATTTTCCACGATCTATATTGCGTATGGGGTGGTAGCGAATCTATCGTGCCTATTGATGTATGGATCCCAGGTTGTCCTCCGACGCCAGCAGCAACTATTTATGGTTTTGCTGTTGCTTTAGGTTTGCTCGATCAAAAATTAAAAGGCGAATCACACATAGAAGTTGAGAATGAAAAAGCCTCACTTATTTTGCCTTCTATTCCTCTTGATGCTCGGGTAATGATTGAGCGTGAAGCGCGTCGTCTTGCAGGTTATTACCAAGGAAGACAAATCAGTGATCATTTCTTGACGTTACTTGAAGGTGCCACAATTCAAGAAGTGAGTGGCCGTGTTGATGAATGGTTACGACAAGCTAACGATCCTCGTTTATCAGAGATTGTGAAACGCTTGGTTTACTCTTTAAGTCAAGGAGGCATATATGCCTGATGACGCTAAAGTCTACTTTTGGTCATTAAGACAAAAGTTTGTAGATAGTGATGATGATATTCCTGAACAAGCACAACAGGTGATGTATTACTCGCTCGCAATTGGCCACCATGTGGGAATGATTGACTGTTTAAAAACAGAGTTAGTCTGCCCTTTAGAAAAATATAAAGAGTGGATCGATTTATTACCTGAAGGTGAAGCGAAGCGCAAAATGCACGGATTACTGACATTTGGTGAAATCAATATTAACTCTGAGCATACTCACTTATTAGCGTTAGCATTTGATCCTATCACAAAAAGTGACGATCCTATTTTTAGTGAGTGGAGTCAAACGCTGATTAAATTACTAGGTGAGATCCACGCAGAACCTGCGATTTATTTGATAGTGAAGAGAAAACCATGAGTGAAGCAATGACAGCACCTAAAGTGGTATTAACGGTTGGCAACAGCATGATGGGCGATGATGGTGCAGGCCCTCTGCTTGCTGAATTAATGGAAGCAAACCCAATTGATGGATGGATTGTTATCAATGGGGGAAGTGCACCTGAGAATGTTTCTTACCAAGTAAGAGCGCTACAACCGCAATGTGTTGTCATTGTTGATGCTGCTGACATTGGTTTAAACCCAGGTGAGATTAGGGTGATAGATCCTGATTATATAGCGGAAATGTTTATTATGAGCACCCATAATATGCCACTGAATTTTCTTATTGATCAATTAAAAGATGATATTCCTGATATCACTTTTCTAGGGATCCAACCTGATTTAGTCGGTTTTTACTACCCAATGACTGAAGCAGTAAAAAATGCCGTTGATGAGGTTTATCAAGGTATCAAGTCTTGGCGAGTTGATTACTTTCCAGAGCTTGAAGTTTGTGATGAAGAAGATATCGAAGAATAAAAATAGAACAAGTATCCAAAGATTATAGATAAAAACTAAAACATCCGCTTTGCGGATGTTTTTCATTAATGACACTTATATTACTCATTAATAAATAGCATAACGACTGATAACATGTTTTTTTTGTATAAACCTTAATTTTTCCTTTAGTAATTTCTTTTAAAAAACAATCCTGCTTAACCTTTTCTTCATCGGATATTTCAAAAGTTAACTATACTAATTCTTTATTAATAATGATTTTTACTTCGAATTAGCAGAAAAGTAACTTTTTCACTTAAGCATAACAAGAGAATAGCAAGAATAGCTCCATATTCAGCTAGGTACCTCTGCTATCCTTAAGCAGTATTTTCAGAGCAAAAGTTACCTATTACAAAGAATGAAAGGTTGATTATGTCTTCTTTTGTACCTCAATTAAGTATTGTGGTTGCCGTTTATAATGGTGAAAAATTTTTATCGCAATTTTTTAATTATTTACAAGCGCAAAAACTACAGAATTGGGAGCTTATTCTTGTTGATGATGGTTCTAAAGATAATTCCTTAAAATTACTTTATGAATGGAAAGATAAATTCCCTGATGTCACTATTTTAACCCAAGAAAACCAAGGCGTTTCTGTTGCTCGTAATACTGGTTTTCATGTTGCCCGTGGAAAATACGTTGCTTTCCCGGATATTGACGATGTTATTGATGCCAGAATGTATCCTCGGTTACTTGAAATCGCCCTTGCAGATGATTTAGATATTGCGACTTGCAATGGTAATTATGTTTATGCCGATGGACGCCCTTCACGTCCTATCTTTCCATCTAACCGATTACATTCAACGGATGTTTTAACAGGGCCACGGTGGTTAGAAATAGCATTAAACTCTAAAAAATTCTTACATGTAACTTGGTTAAATATTTATCGACGTGAGTTTTTACTTGCTCATGGTTATTATTTTGAGCCAGGCTTACATCATCAAGATATTCCATGGACAACGGAGGTATTATTAACTGCCGAACGTGTTAAATATATTGATGAGCGTTATTACGACTATCTTATTCACTCTGAATCAGTTTCTCATGCAACGCCTAATGATACTATTCATGTTCGAACTATTCATAATTACATGAAAATATTAGAGATGCTTGATGCTATTAATCAAAAGCATAAGGATGTCGCTAAAAATATTAATGCATGTTATTGGCAAATCGCAAAAGAAGGTTTGGGAATTATTCACTCAATCGGTTCTATTCAATCTATTGAGGTTAAAAAACAAATAGTTAAAGAGTTTTTTGATAGAGGAATTTGGACACTTATCTGGCAGAATGCGAAAGATTTCAGATTACGTTGGCGTTTAGGTAGGCGTTATTTTAAATTAAAGAAAATATTAAACTCATAATCATAAAAAGGCACAATAATGTGCCTTTTTATTTTTAATGCATATTAAATAAAATGAAATAATTTAATTTCGTTAAAAAGTCACTTTATTTAGTTTTACGCTCACTGATAAATTCAATGATAAATATATAACTTATTTATTATAAAAATACTGTGCACTTGCTAGAAGTTTGCCATAATGAGTAATGCTGCTTAATAAAAGTTTATGTAAAATCAATAAACTGTCGAATATTATTCGAGTAGTTGGATGAAAAATTTTATTATGGTGCCACTGATTTATTCTTTATCTGCAATAATTGTAGAGCATCGTAATTATCATTGTTATTTATCTTATTTCAGCCTCTTCTCTAATGGGATCAGAGACTGGTGATAAGTCGTATCTAAAAAATCGGAGAATGTTTTATGTCTATTCGGTTTGGTTGGCGGCAATCATTAGTAACTTTAACTTGCTTAGCCGCACTAAGCGTTCCTTTTGCAACATCTGCTCAAACGTTAAAACTGGCTATTGGTGAAGAGCCAACAGAAGGTTTTGACCCAATGTTGGGGTGGAGCCATGGTAGCTATTTACTTCTTCATAGCCCATTGTTAAAGCAAAATGCGGATCTCTCTTGGTATAGCAATATGTTAAGCGACTACCAGCCAAGTGAAGATGGTAAAACATGGAAATTAACATTAAAACCTGATTTAAAATTCTCGGATGGCTTGTCACTAACGGCAAAAGATATTGTGTTTACCTATAACAATGCGGCTGCAAGTGGCGGTAAAGTAGATATGGGAAATTTTCTTTCTGCAAAAGCAGATGACGATTTACATGTCACTATTACCTTAAAAGCACCACAGAGTACGTTTGTTAATGTATTAGGCTCGTTAGGTATCGTCTCTGCTGATAAGTATGATGAAAAAACCTATGCACAAAAACCAATTGGTGCAGGTCCTTATCGCATGGTCAGTTTCCAACCGGGTCAGCAATTAATTGTTGAAGCTAACCCTTATTATGCGGGGCAGAAAAACGATTTTGAAAAGCTCATTTTTGTTTTTCTTGATGAAGATGCGGCCTTTGCTGCGGCTCAAAGCGGGCAATTAGGCATCGTTCGTATTCCACCAGCAACAGCGGCTATTGCTAAAAATTTACCTAATACAAAATTATGGGAAAGGCCGAGTGTTGAAAATCGCGGTATTGTTTTTCCAATGGTAAAATCAGGTGAGAAGAACGCACAAGGCTATGATATTGGTAATGATATCACGGCTGATATCGCTATCCGTAAAGCCATAAATTATGCTCTTGATCGTAAATTGCTGTCAGAACAAGTCCTTGATGGTTATGCAGTTCCCGCTTATACCGGTGTAAAAGGACTACCTTGGGATCAAACTGAGGCAGCATTTAAAGATGGTGATGTTGAAAAGGCAAAACAAATTCTTGAAGATGCAGGTTGGAAACTCAACAAAAATGGTATTCGTGAAAAAGACGGTTTAGAAGCTAAATTAACCTTGTGGTATACCAGTGGTGATGCGACACGTCGCGATTTAGCAGAATCAGTTCGTGCGTTAGTACAGCCTCTTGGTATTCAAATGGATCTTAAATCAGGAAGTTGGGATACGGTAGAGCGTTATATGCACTCAAATCCAACTTTATTTGGTTGGGGAAGTCTTGATCCTATGGAGTTATATCATCACTACAGCGAAAATGCGGCAGGTGTTGGTTATTATAATCCAGGTTATTACAAAAACGCTGAAGTTGAAAAACACCTACAAGCTGCACTTGATGCTCATACATGGCAAGAAGCCGTTCCTCATTGGAAAGCTGTTGAGTGGGATGGTAAAAATGGCGTTGGTGTTAAAGGTGACGCAGCTTGGGCTTGGCTGATGAATGTGCAACATACTTATCTAACTAACCCTTGTGTTGATCTGGGTACAGGAACACCTGAAATCCATGGTTCATGGTCATTATTAAATAGCGTAGATACTTGGAAGTGGACTTGTCAGTAATACGTCAAAGTGCAGGTTTTTTCCTGCGATTACTCTGCCTGCTGTTGGTGACAACAGCGGGTGTTTTTATTTTATTAAGTTTTTCACCGATTGATCCCATTAAGGCCTATATCGGTAGTGATCTCCTGAATGTTCCCCCTGAGCAATACCCTTTAATCGCAGCTCGTTGGGGAATTGATCAGCCTTTATGGATGCGATTTTGGCTCTGGTTTAGTCAAATTATCCAAGGGGATTTTGGCTATTCCATGCTGTATAACATGCCTGTTATTGATGTTATTCGTGAGCGTGCCGGACCTTCCTTTATTTTACTTTCTTCCGCGTGGGTGTTTTCAGGCGTTATTGGTGTTGTGATGGGATTAGTGGCTGGCCGATACCTTAATCGTTGGCCCGATAGAATTATTTCTACACTCTCTTATTTGTTAGCCTCTTTACCGACATTCTGGGTAGGATTACTGCTGTTATCACTGTTTTCTGTCACTTTGCACTGGGCACCAATTTGTTGCGCATGGCCGATGGGAAGTAGTGCTGAAACAGCAACATTAAGCCAACGTTTTTCTCATCTTATTTTACCTATGATTGCTCTTGGATTATTAGGTACAGGAAATATCGCACTGCATACTCGAGCGAAAGTTGCTGAAGTGATGGGAAGTGAGTTTATTCATTTTGCTAAGGCTCAAGGTGATAAAGGTTGGGCTATGATGCTATTTCATGTTCTACGTCATGCCATAACGCCTGCACTTTGCTTACAGTTTGCATCAATTGGTGAATTACTTGGTGGCTCACTTTTGGCTGAAAAAGTATTTGCTTATCCAGGCTTAGGGCAAGCAACGGTCGATGCAGGATTACGAGGTGATATTCCTCTCTTAATGGGGATTGTTGTTTTCAGCACTATTTTGATTTTCTTTGGTAATAGTATTTCTAACATATTATTAAGACGTATTAATAAAGGAATTTTACGAGACTCATGATTTACGATCCGAACAAGCCTTTGCTACGACTTTTGTTAGTCACCCTCGCGTTAATTGGGTTAGTTGCATATGGTTTTTCTGTTTCTCATACTGATATCGTAATGGACTTTTTGGCGAGAAATCAGGCGCCGTCAGATCAATATTGGTTCGGTACTGATAATTTAGGGCGTTCTTTGTGGTTGCGTTGTTTTCAAGGAATGTTAAGCAGTTTAAATATTGGTGTGACAAGTGCGATTGTTAGTGGTGCTATCGCTCTGATTTTCGCGGGTATTTCGTCAATTAATCGTTATTGTGATTTCTTTGTTAGAGGTATTGTTGATGCGCTTTTAGCATTACCTCATTTATTACTATTGATTTTGATTTGTTTTACCTTAGGTGGTGGGCAACAAGGAGTGATTTGGGCTGTGGCATTAACTCATTGGCCTAAGCTTGCGTTGATTTTACGTGGTGAAATTCAACGTATTCGAGAGGCGGATTACGTCATGCTATCACGTCGTATTGGCAATTCACCTTTTGAATGTGTAAAAAAACACTATATTCCCATGTTATTACCGCAGTGGATTGTAGGAACGCTATTGATGTTTCCTCATGCAGTATTACATAGCGCAGCGTTAAGTTTTTTAGGTTTTGGACAAGCGGCTCATGAACCTTCTTTAGGTTTATTACTATCTGATGCATTACGTTATTTAAGTACAGGCTCTTGGTGGATGGTGGTGTTTCCGGGATTGATTTTGATGTGCTTGGTCTTGATTTTCGATCAATTTGCTAAGGCAATGCAACAACTGTGGTTAAGAGGGGCAGGATGTTAAGTTTTGAACAGCTTTCCATTGATATTGCACAATTTCGTTGGTTGGGAAAACGAAATTGGCAACCGTTGCTAAAATCAATTTCTTTGGATATTAAACCAGGAAAAATGTTGGCATTAGTGGGGGGAAGTGGCGAAGGTAAAAGTTTATTACTTCAAAGCGCTTTAGGACTTTTGCCTGCCAATATGCGCGTTCGTGGTGCGATTAAATTGAATGGGCATACACTAAGTGAACGGGAGCTTATTGCTTATCGAGGAAATACTTTTTGCTATATTCCTCAGGGAGTGACTGCACTTAATCCTTTAATTTGTATCGGTGAACAGTTAAGTCGCTCTGCGCATTTGAGTGGTGCTGAAGTTACATCAGATGATATTGTGCAGCAATTAGGGCTTTATCATCTCTCTGGCTCATTGATAAAAACCTATCCAGCAAAATTATCTGGTGGGATGGCAAAACGTGTATTGGCCTGTAATGCAACACTCTCTAATGCACAATATATTTTGGCTGATGAAATCACCTCGTGGCTGGATGATGAACATGCTTGTTTGTTATTAGGGCATTTAAGAGAGTTATGTAATCAAGGTAAATCAGTACTTTGGGTTACACATGATTTGGCCTTAGCCGCAAGGTTTGCGGATACGATAGCAGTGCTTAATCAGGGTGAAGTTAACGAAGTTATTCCTGCTAATGTGCTTAATCGTCATGAAGGTAGTGAGTGGTTGAAGACTCTCTGGAACGCATTACCTGAACAACAATTTATAAATACAAAAGAAGCATCACTTAATCCATTATAATATTGAGTTCTTAAGTTTTATTTTTATACATTTCATTTGTTATTTTGGGAGTTATCTTTATGCCACTTTTAGAGTTAAAACAATTATCTGTGGAGCAAGCAGGTAAGGTGTTATGGCAAGATCTCTCCTTTTCGTTAGATGCGGGAGAGCGACTCGGTATTTCAGCGCCAAGCGGTACAGGAAAAACGACATTAGGTCGTGTTCTAGCGCAGTGGCAAGCATCAACTCAAGGTTCAATTCTTGTTAATGGTAAACCATTATCTAACAAGGGTTATTGCCCTATTCAATTAGTCCCTCAGCATCCTGATAAATGTTTTAATCCGTTTAGAACAACAGGAGATAGTGTTCGTGATGCTTGGTCGCCAGATAAAGATTGGTTTGAAAAATTAAGAATAAAATCAGAATGGTTAACACGTAGACCTAATGAACTATCTGGCGGAGAACTGGCACGTATTGCGTTATTACGTGCGTTAGATCCTCGTACTCAAATATTGATTGCAGATGAAGTCACGGCACAATTAGATGCGAAAATTCAAGCTGATATTTGGCAAGTATTGATCGATGAAAGTCAGAAGCGTCCTTTAAGTTTGATTATTTTTAGCCACAATAAAGCACTACTTGAAAAAGTATCGACGAAGGTGTGGTGGGTTAATGAAGAAAAAAATAATTCTACTATTTTAAATTTGAATTCTTCAATCAGCTAATAAAAAAAGAGCTTCCTATATTTTTATAGGAAGCCAAATAATACAGCTAAAATTAACCTCAAACAAAACAATAAGGAATTAGAAGCGATAAGTGTAGTCAATACCAAATTGCATATCGTGATTACGATATGTAGTCATTTCCCAATTTGCTTTAGTACCAATAGATGAGTGTTTATCAACTTGATACGTTAATCCAATATGAACAAATGGACGTTGTTTTAACTGCTTTTTATTTTCTAAATAATCAATTTTTTGTTGACCTAAATAGTCAATATGGCTACGGAAGTCTCCTTGATAATGTGATAAGTTCCACAGTAATCCTGCTTTTGTATTAAGTATGAAAGAGGAACCTAATAAATGATCCATACCCAATCCTATTTTGGCTAATAATGAATGCGTTTTGAGGGCATCATAGTGTGCTGCAAATTGGGCATTTTGAGTTTCACTATAAGCTGAACGTGAGATTTGATTAAAAGTAAGTCCTACAAATGGTGTAAGCATAAATTCATTTGATATGGCATATGGATAAGAGCCTTGTAAATCAATGTGATAACCAGATATTTTAGTGTTGCCTTTACCTGATTCAGTATCTGCTAATGCTTGTCTTTCAATAGAAACTTTACGATTTAAATAAGCACCTTTTAATGACAGATGTAATGCGTTGTTATTTAACTCAGCATTGAGTGATGGTATTAAATCTAGGCTAAAACCAATTAAAGGTAATGCATAACTTTGATATTGATAGCCTTTAGGTAATGAAGAAGAGATATCTGTATCAATGGCAAGCCCTACAACTAATGGAATATGATTAATATCAAAACGATAAGCAGCGCTAATACCGGTTTGCGTTGCATTGGCTTTACTCACGCGTTGATGATGTGCAAAGCCACTAATACAGGCTTTTTCAGTACCAACAGAACAGGTTGCAGAAGCTAAATAACGCAGTTGCCCTTGTTGCATATCCATAAACTTATAACCGTTTTCAGCCATTAATTGCATTGATTTATAGGTATTTTCAATATCAATAGGTTTACTAATAACAATGGATGGTTTTGTTTTTTCTTTTTCAGCTTGGGCTTCTTGTTGTTTGGTGATTTCCGCTAAGCGTTCTTTCTCTGCTTGGGCTTTGTCCGCTTGCTCTTTAGCTAGGCGCTCTCGTTCAGCATTGGCTTTGTCCGCTTGCTCTTTGGCTAGGCGCTCTTGCTCCGCTTTGGCTTTGTCCGCTTGCTCTTTAGCTAGGCGCTCTCGTTCAGCTTTGGCTTTGTCCGCTTGCTCTTTAGCTAGACGCTCTTGTTCAGCTTTGGCTTTGTCCGCTTGCTCTTTGGCTAGACGCTCTCGTTCAGCATTGGCTTTGTCCGCTTGCTCTTTAGCTAGGCGCTCTTGTTCAGCTTTGGCTTTGTCCGCTTGCTCTTTGGCTAGACGCTCTCGTTCAGCATTGGCTTTGTCCGCTTGCTCTTTAGCTAGGTGCTCTCGTTCAGCATTGGCTTTGTCCGCTTGCTCTTTAGCTAGGCGCTCT